>NZ_JAUYOJ010000034.1 GCF_030697925.1 Phenylobacterium sp.
GCGGCGGCTTGCCGGGCTCCGACGGAACCCGCAGGTCTTCGTCGGCCGAGTGGCGGCCCCTCAGGCGGCGTGATGCTTTCGACTTGGCCATGGGCTCCTCCTTTCCAGTCCAACGCGCCGCGCGTCGACGAGGGTCCAGGGTTGGCGGCCGTCGGCTCGCTCTAGTCTTCTTCCCGCGGCAGGGGGTTTTCGACCACGCCCAGGGCGTCGGCCAGGCGCATCTTGGCCGAGCCGGGCTTCAGCGGCTTCTGCTGGCTGGGATCAGGCGCCCATCCGGTCAGGGTGAGGATCTCGAAGGTGGCCGGAATCCGGCCGTCGGGCTCGGCGAAGCGCGCCACATAGAGCTCGAAGGCCCGCGCCAGCACCGCCCGGGTTAGCGGCTTGGGATGGCGTTCGGCCAGCACGCTGGTCTCGCCCATGGCCCGCAGGTCGGCCAGCAGCTTCAGCGGATGGGCGTAGCGGACGGTGACCCGGTCCACATCGGCCACCGGCAGGGCGAAGCCGGCGCGCTGCAGCAGGCCCGCGGCGTCGTAGGCGTCGGCGAAGGGCGAGACGCGGGGTCCGGCCCCGCCGGTCAGTTCGGCCTCGGCGTCGAGCAGCGAGCGGCGCAGCTCGGTGAGCGTCGCCCCGCCCAGCATCGAGCCGATGAACAGCCCGTCCGGCTTCAGCGCCCGGCGAATCTGGATCAGGGCGCCCACCACGTCATTGGTCCAGTGCAAGGCCAGCGTCGAGACCACCAGGTCGAGACTGCCGAAGGCGAAGGGCAGGCGCTCCTCGTCGGCCACCAGCCGCGGTCCGGTCCGGCCGGCCAGCATCTTCGCCGACAGGTCGGCCTCGATCAGGAGGCCCACGCGCGCCTGGGCGTCGCTCTGGGCCAGGGCCTCGCGGAAGGCGCCGGTCCTCGACCCCAGGTCGACGGCGCGCGGGAACTCGCGCATGATCGCCTCGAGGCGGACCACGGCGTCCTCGGCGGCCCGGCGCTTCAGGAAGTCGGCGCCCGCATAGGCCGACGCGGCGCGATCAAGGCGGGTGCGCAGCAGGGCGCGGTCGAAGAGGCGGGGCGGAACGGACATTGTCACTTCAAGATGATGACGCGCGGGCTCGATGGAAGCCGAGCCTGCGTGTGGAGGCCGCGGTTCGTACCGCGCTCGACCTCATTTTCCCACCGCAATCCCTCGATGTCGGGCCGTTGCCGCAGTCGCCGGGCTTTTCCGCCGAGGCCCGGAGCCGGATCAGCTTCATCGACGGGCCGCTGTGCGACGGCTGCGGGCAACCCTTCATTTTGATTACGAACCTGCGAGCGTCAGGAGTCCGCACCTGACCTAAGTTCGGCTTCCGACCGAGGCTGTGTAAAAACTCGCTTCGTCCAGGATCGGGAGCAAATTTCTACCGCGCAGCGGCCGGATTATAGAAAATAGCACGCCTCCCTACCGTCATTAATGCGCGTGGCAGGTAGAATCTTGCGCTGAAAATTCCGCTCGCCGAGTTTTTACACAGCCTCGACCCATGTCAGACGTTAGGTTCGTCCGCTTTTGCGGAGCCCCCACGCCAAGCGAGGACAGGACATGAGCGCCAAGAAGCCTGCAGGACATATGGACCAGCATCCCCAAAACGACTGGGATGCAATCAGCTATGATCCAAGGTTCGACGAGTACACCATTCCCACGGGCGGCGCGCTTCAGCAGCTATTCTACTGCCCCTTTTGTGGCGAACGCTTGCCAGACAGCAAGCGAGACGATTGGTTCGACCAGCTTGAAGCGCATGGCGTCGCGGACCCATGGCATGACGAACTGCCCATCAAATATCAGTCAGATGCGTGGTGGAAAGCGCCTGACTGAAGGTCCGCTCCCCCATTCGCTGACCTTCCGAATGTCCACTCGTTGGGGGAATCGTCTCCCTCCGCTTCCATCGCCGTATGGCGGGTGCGGGACGCCGTTCGAATACGACCAGGGGGAGGGGGTGCGCTGCGCCGACTGCCTGGCCAAGCCCAGGGCCTTCGCCCGCGCGCGCGCCGCCTGCCTCTATGACGAGGCCTCGCGCGGTCCGATCCTGCAGCTGAAGCACGCCGACCGCACGGACCTCGCACCGCTGTTCGCCCGCTGGCTGTCGCGGGCGGCGCGCGACCTGCTGGCGGACGCCGACGCCATCGCCCCTGTGCCGCTGCACCCGAGCCGCCTGCTGGGCCGGCGCTACAACCAGGCCGCCGAGATCGCCCGGCCGCTCAGCCGGCTGGCGGGGGTGGCCTATCTCCCCGACGCCCTGGTGCGGTTGCGGGCCACCGGGACCCAGGGCGGCAAATCCGGCTCCGGCCGGCGGCGCAACGTGGCCGCGGCCTTCGGCGTACCGGCCCGCCGCGCGCTCCAGGTGGTGGGCAAACGCATCCTGCTGATCGATGACGTCATGACCACCGGCGCCACTTTGGAAGGCTGTTCGCGCGCCTTGTTGGCCGCCGGGGCCGCCTGCGTCGATGTGGCGGTCATCGCGAGGGTGAAAGAATCCGCGAACCGCTCCATATGAAGCCCTTAGGATTCCTCTGCGTTCATTGAGCCATGGCCCAGATCACCATCTACACAAAACCGTACTGCCCCTACTGCATCCGCGCAGTTTCGCTGCTGGAGAAGAAGGGCGCGCCGTTCACCGAGATCGAGGCCGCCTTCGATCCCGCCAGGCGCCAGGAGATGATCCAGCGCTCCGGCGGCCGGGCGACCTTCCCGCAGATCTTCATCGACGACCGACACATCGGCGGCTGCGACGACATGATGGCCCTGGAATATGACGGCAAGCTGGATGAGCTTCTCGCCGCCTGAGCTTGAGCCGGGCGCTGGTCTGACCTAACGCTCACGCCATGAGCCTTCGCGTCGGACTGATCCAGACCCGCACCCCCGCCACCCACGCCGCGGCCTTGGCCCATGTGGCGCCGCTGGTGCGCGAGGCCGCCGCCCAGGGCGCGACCTTCGTCGCCACGCCCGAAGGGACCAACATCCTGCAGCGGGACAAGGCGGCCCTGCTGCCGCGGCTCACCCTGCTGGAAGACGATCCGGTGGTGGCCGGCCTGCAGGCCCTGGCGCACGAACTTTCGATAGGTGTGTTGATCGGCTCGGCCCTGGTCAAGCGCGAGGACGGCAAGGTCGCCAACCGATCGGCGCTGATTTCACCGCGCGGTGAAATATCCGCGACATATGACAAAATCCATATGTTTGATGTTGATTTGCCCACCGGCGAGACGTCGCGTGAGAGCGCGGTCTACGAGCCCGGCGACCGGGCGGTGGCGGTCCAGGCCGCCGAGATGAAGCTCGGTCTCACCATCTGCTACGACGTTCGCTTCCCGGCGCTCTACCGGGCCCTGGCGCTCGCCGGCGCCGAGGTGATCGTCACCCCGGCGGCCTTCACCCGCCCGACCGGCGAGGCCCACTGGGAAATCCTGCTGCGCGCCCGGGCCATCGAGACCGGCAGCTTCGTCCTGGCCCCGGCCCAGGGCGGCTTGCACGAGGACGGCCGCGGCACCTATGGCCGGACCATCGCCATCGGCCCCTGGGGCGAGGTGCTGGGCAAGCTCGACCACGACGAGCCCGGGGTCCTGGTGGTCGACCTGGACCTGGCGGCGGTGGCCAAGGCCCGCGCGGCGATCCCGGCGCTCGCCAATGCAATGGCCTTCGAAGCTCCTATATCTATTCAATGATCCGCTACGCCCTGGCCTGCGAGGCCGCCCATGAGTTCGAGGGCTGGTTCGGGTCGTCGGACGATTTCGACGATCAGTTGGCCCGCGGCCTGGTGGCCTGCCCGGTCTGCGACTCCAAGGCGGTGGCCAAGCAGATCATGGCCCCCAACCTGGCCGGCACGAAGAAGAACACCCCCGACCTGCCCTGGCCGATGCGATCCATGGTGATGGAGGCCATGGGCCAGGTGCGCCGGCACGTGGAGGAAAACTTCGATTATGTGGGCGATGCGTTCGCCGGCGAGGCCCGCGCCATCCACGAGGGGCGCTCGGAGGACCGCGGCATCTACGGCGAGGCCACCCCCGCCGAGGTCAAGGCGCTCATCAAGGACGGGGTGAGGATCGCCCCCTTGCCGCCGGCCGCGCCGAAGAAGTCCGAGGTCAACTGAGATCGCATTCGCCGCTCCGTGAAACGAGGCGCGCCGCGGAGCGTTGTCGACAGCACGACAATGCAAGGGACGCCGCGGGCGTCCGAGCCTGGGAGGCTTCCAATGCATGCTTCAAGACTCTCGACTGTCCTTCCCGTCCTGACCATGGGCGTCGCCCTGGCGATCGGCGGGGCCCCCTCCGTCTCCGCGCAGGAAGGCGGCCGTCCTATCAGCGTCGCCCTGACCGGCCCCGCCGAAGCGCCGACGCCCGGCGATGCGGACGGTTCGGGCACGGCCAGCCTGCGGATCAATCCCGGTCAGCAACAGATCTGCTACGAGCTCTCGGTAAGCGGAATCGGGGCGGCCACCGCGGCCCATATCCATAAGGCCCCGGTTGGCACGGCCGGACCGGTGGTTGTGGGGCTGACGGCGCCGACATCGGGCTCCTCGAAGGGCTGCGCCGAGGTCGCTCGACAGCTGGCGCTCGACATCCTGAAGACCCCGGCGGACTACTATGTGAACGTCCACAACGCCCAGTTTCCGGGCGGCGCCGTGCGGGGTCAGCTCTCGAAGTAGGGCCGGATTGGCCGGCGGCGGAAGGCGTCCGGGAGAGCGGCCAAGCATGGCCGTTGCCTGGCGCACCGCCGCCCCATAGGGTCGCTCCACCTCGCTTGGAGTGCTCCATGATCCGTCTGTTTTCCGCCGCGGCGTTCGCGGCGCTGGCGCTGGCCGGCCCGGCCGCAGCCCAAACCCCCCGCCCCGACCAACTCGCCTTCCGAGAACTCTACAAGGAGCTGATCGAGATCAATACGACGCTCTCGTCGGGGAGCTGCACCGCCGCGGCCGAAGCCATGGCTGGCCGCCTGAAGGCCGCCGGCTTCGCCGACGAGGACCTGAAGATAATCGCTCCGCCCGAACGCCCCAAGGACGGCGCGCTGATCGCCACGCTGAAGGGTTCGGACGCCAAGGTCAGGCCGATCCTGCTGCTGGCCCATATCGACGTGGTCGAGGCCAACCGCGCCGACTGGGAGCGCGATCCGTTCAAGCTGGTGGAGGAGGATGGCTTCTTCTATGCCCGCGGAGCCGGCGACGACAAGGCCCAGGCGGCGATCTGGACCGACAGCCTGGTCCGCTACAAGACCGAAGGCTTTAAGCCGCGCCGGACCATCAAAATGGCGCTCACCTGCGGCGAGGAGACCCCCGACACCTTCAACAGCGTCCAGTACCTGATCGCCAACCACAGAGACCTGATGGACGCCGCCTTCGTGCTGAACGAGGGCGCCGGCGGGCGGCTGGACAAGGACGGCGCTCGCGTCTCACTGGGCATCCAGGCCGGCGAGAAGGTCTATCAGGACTACACGCTGGAAGTGACCAACAAGGGCGGCCACTCGTCCGTGCCGGTCCGCGACAACGCCATCTACCACCTGTCCAGCGGCCTGGCGCGGCTGGGGGCGCACGACTTCCCGGTGAAGCTCAACGACGCCGTGCGCGGCAATTTCGAACGCATGGCGGTGATCGAGGGCGGGGAGTCCGGCGCGGCCATGGCCGCTGTCGCCAAGAACCCGGCCGACGCCGAGGCCGTGGCCAAGGTGGCCAAGGATCCCGGCCGCAACTCGATGATGCGCACCACCTGCGTGGCCACGATGGTCAACGCCGGCCATGCGCCCAACGCCCTGCCGCAGCGGGCGCGGGCCAATGTGAACTGCCGCATCCTGCCGGGCGAGGGCGTGGAGGAGGTGCGCCAGGCCCTCGTCAAGGTGCTGGCCGACGACGCGATCAAGGTGACCACGGTGGGCGTACCCAGCCCGGTCTCGCCGCCGCCCAGCCTGGGCAAGAACATCACCGGCCCCGTGGAGCAGGTGTCCAAGAAGATGTGGCCGGGCGTGCCCCTGGTTCCGGTCATGGCCACCGGGGCCACCGACGGGCGGTTCCTGAACGCGGTCGGCATCCCGACCTATGGCCTGTCGGGGCTGTTCGGCGAGGCGGAGGGCAACGGCGCTCACGGCCTGAACGAGAAGATGCGGGTGCGTTCCCTCTATGACGGCCGCGACTTCCTGCACGAGGTGGTCAAGCTCTACGCGAACCAGAAGTAAGGCGAACGGCAATGGCGGCGAAGATCGGTCGGACGCTCGCGGATTCGACCCCGCACTGGCCCGAGCGGCCTGCACCTCCCAAGGGCGCCCCCAACATCCTGGTGGTGCTGTTCGACGATGTCGGCTTCTCGGACTTCGGCTGCTACGGCTCGCCGATCAGGACCCCCACCATCGACGCCATCGCCGGGCAAGGGCTGCGCTATACAGGCTTCCACACCACGGCCATGTGCTCCACCACGCGCGCGGCGCTGCTGACCGGGCGCAACCACCACTCGGTGGGGATGGGCTGCCTCGCCAACTTCGATTCAGGCTTCCCGGGCTATCGCGGCAAGATCTCCAAGGAGGCCGGGACCCTGCCGGAAATGCTGCGGGCCAACGGCTATGGGACCTACATGGTCGGCAAGTGGCACGCGACGCCGCTCACCGAGACCGGGGCCGCTGGGCCCTTCGACGGCTGGCCGCTGGGTCGGGGCTTCGACCGCTATTACGGCTTCATGGACGCCGAGACGGACCAGTATTCCCCCGAGCTGGTGCGCGACAACACCCCCATCGATCCGCCCGCCACCTATCCCGAGGGCTATCACCTGACCGCCGACCTGGTGGACCAGTCGATCCGCTACGTGGCTGACCACGTCGCCGACGCGCCGGACAAGCCGTGGCTGCTGTGGCTGGCCTTCGGGGCCTGTCACGCCCCGCACCAGGCGCCGCAGGACATCATCGAGAGCTATGACGCCGTCTTCGAGGGCGGCTGGGACGCGGAGCGGGAGCGCCGCCTGGCGCGGCAGAAGGCGCTGGGGATCGTACCCCCGGACACACGGCTTCCCGACCGCAACGACGGGGTGGAGGCCTGGGCCGATCACGGCCCCGACGAACAGCGGATATTCACCCGGCTGCAGAGCGCCTTCGCGGGCATGCTGGACCACGCCGACCGCCACCTGGCGCGGCTGGTCGCCTTCCTAGACGAGGCGAACCTGCGCGACGACACCCTGATCCTGGTGCTGTCGGACAATGGCGCGAGCCAGGAGGGCGGCCCCTTCGGCTTCGTCAACGCCATGGGCCCCTACAACATGAAGCCCGAGCCGGTGGCCGAGAAGCTGGCCCGGATCGAGCTGATCGGCGGACCCGACAGCCACTCGAACTTCCCGCACGGCTGGGCCATGGCGTCGAACACGCCGCTGCGGCGCTACAAGCAGAACACCCACGGCGGCGGCATCCGCGATCCGCTGGTGATCTCCTGGCCCAAGGCGATCGCGGCGCGCGGCGAGCTGCGCGGCCAGTTCGCCCACGCCAGCGACTTCACCCCGACCCTGCTGGAGGTCCTGGGCCTGACCCCGCCGGACAGCATCAACGGCGTGGTCCAGATGCCGATGGAGGGGGTGAGCTTCGCCCCGTCCCTGGCCGATCCCGCCGCCCCGGCTCGGAGCCGGGCGCAATATTTCGAGATGTTCGGCCATCGCGGCCTCTGGAAGGATGGCTGGAAGGCGGTGGCCTACCATCCGCCCGGCCTGTCGTTCGACGACGACCGGTGGGAGCTGTTCCACCTGGACGCCGACTTCTCCGAGACCGACGACCTGGCCCAGGCCCAACCCGAGAAGCTCGCCGCGCTGCAGGCCTTGTGGTGGAAGGAGGCAGAGGCCTGCAAGGTCTTGCCGCTGGACGACCGCTTCGCCGCCCGTTTCGCCGAGAACGCCGCGCGCTATTCCGGCCCGCGCAAGCGCTTCGTGTTTCACCAGGGCATGGGCCACCTGCCCACCGACTGCGCCCCGGACGTGCGCTCGCGCGACTACCGCATCGTCGCCGAGGCCAGGATCGAGCCCGGCTGCGAGGGGGTGCTGATCGCCCACGGCGACGCCACCTGCGGCTATTCCCTGTTCGTCCGCGACGGGCGACTGCACCACACGATCAATATCGGCGGGAGTCGGGCCACGGTCAGCTCCGAGGCGCTCCTGGCGCCCGGCTGGCGCAGACTCGGCGTGACCTGCGCTCAGGGCGACGGGCGGACCTTCACCCTGACGGTCGACGACGCGCCGGCCGGTCAGCTCCACACCTATCTGGGCTTCGCCACCCTGATCTCCTGGTCTGGCCTGGACATCGGCCGCGACCGCGGCAGCGCGGTTGGCGACTATCCCGCGCCGTTCAGCTTCACGGGCAAGCTGCGCAAGGTCACGGTCACCATGGACGGCGAGCAGGACCTCGACGGCGAGGCGGTCGGCCAGGCGGAGATGGCGCGGCAATAATCCGCCCAACTAGGCGGGATCGCGATCCCTTGTGTGGCGTTGAAGCCACACTACATCGGGTCAGGCCGGCGTTGCGCTTGATCAAGGCGACGCCTGCTAATCCGCCTATTCAGGGGACAGCATGAACATCGATCTCTATTCCGATCGCGCCAAGCAGGCGATCCAATCGGCCCAAAGCCTCGCGCTTGCGCGGCGCCACCAGCAGCTCGCGCCCGAGCACCTGCTGAAGGTCCTGCTTGAAGAAAAAGACGGCCTGAGCCGGGCCTTGATCCAGAGCGCCGGTGGACGGCCCGAAGCCGCCGACACGGCCGCCGACACCTTGCTGACCAAGCGGCCCAAGGTCGAGGGCGGGTCTGGCCAGCTCTATATGACGCCGGAGGTGGCGCGCATCTTCGCCGACGCCGAGGCCGGGGCGAAGGCCGCCGGCGACGCCTTCGTCACCACCGAACGGCTGCTGATCGCCATCGCCAAGGAAGGCGGCGACGCCGCCAAGGTTCTGGCCGAATCCGGCGTCAAGGCCGGGGCGCTGGAGGAGGCCGCCACGGCCATGCGCAAGGGCAAGACCGCCGACTCGGCCTCGGCCGAGGAAGGCTATGACGCGCTCAAGCGCTATGCGCGCGACCTGACCCAGGCCGCCCGCGACGGCAAGCTGGACCCGGTCATCGGCCGCGACGAGGAGATCCGTCGCACCATCCAGGTGCTGAGCCGCCGCACCAAGAACAATCCCGTCCTGATCGGCGAGCCCGGGGTCGGCAAGACCGCCATCGTCGAGGGCCTGGCCCTGCGCATCGTCAATGGCGACGTGCCCGAGAGCCTGAAGGAGAAGCAGCTCCACTCCCTGGACATGGGCTCGCTGATCGCGGGCGCGAAATACCGCGGCGAGTTCGAGGAGCGGCTGAAGGCGGTGCTGAACGAGGTCACCGCCGCCGAGGGTTCGATCATCCTGTTCATCGACGAGATGCACACCCTCGTGGGCGCCGGGAAGAGCGAGGGGGCCATGGACGCCTCCAACCTGCTCAAGCCCGCCCTGGCGCGAGGCGAACTGCACTGCGTGGGCGCCACCACCCTCGATGAGTACCGCAAGAACGTCGAGAAGGACGCCGCCCTGGCGCGGCGCTTCCAGCCGGTGTTCGTCTCCGAGCCGACGGTTGAGGACACCGTCTCGATCCTGCGCGGCCTGAAGGAGAAGTACGAAGTCCACCACGGCGTGCGCATCTCCGACGCCGCCATCGTGGCCGCCGCGACCCTCTCGCACCGCTACATCGCCGACCGCTTCCTGCCCGACAAGGCCATCGACCTGATCGACGAGGCCGGCAGCCGGGTGCGCATGGCCGTGGATTCAAAGCCCGAGGAACTGGACGAGATCGACCGGCGCATCGTGCAGCTGAAGATCGAGCGCGAGGCGCTGGCGCGGGAGACCGACGCGGCCTCGAAGGCCCGGCTTGAGAAGCTGGAAGAGGAACTCGACGACCTGGAAGGCCAGTCGACCGAGATGACCGCCCGCTGGCGTTCGGAAAAGGAGAAGGTCTCCTCGGCCGCCCAGGCTCGTGAAGCCCTGGACCGGCTGCGCGCCGAGCTGGTGACCGTCCAGCGCCGCGGCGACCTGCAGCGCGCTTCCGAGATCGCCTATGGCGAGATCCCGGCCCTGGAGCGGCGTCTCGAGACCGAGGAGGCCGCCGCCGCCGAGGACCCGATCAGTCCCGAGGTGGTCGACGCCGAGCAGATCGCCGCCGTCGTCTCACGCTGGACCGGCATCCCGGTCGAGAAGATGCTGGAAGGCGAGCGCGAGAAGCTGCTGCAGATGGAGGACGCCCTGCGAGGCCGCGTGGTCGGCCAGGAGGAGGCCTTGCTGGCGGTGTCCGACGCCGTGCGCCGCGCCCGAGCCGGCCTGCAGGATCCCAACCGTCCGATCGGCTCGTTCCTGTTCCTGGGCCCTACCGGCGTCGGCAAGACCGAGCTCACCAAGACCTTGGCCGACTTCATGTTCGACGACGAGGCCGCCATCACGCGCATGGACATGAGCGAGTACATGGAGAAGCACTCGGTCAGCCGGATGATCGGCGCACCCCCCGGCTATGTCGGCTATGACGAGGGTGGGGCGCTGACGGAGGCGGTGCGTCGCAGGCCCTACCAGGTGGTGCTATTCGACGAGGTGGAGAAGGCCCACCCAGACGTGTTCAACATCCTGCTGCAGGTGCTGGACGACGGTCGCCTGACCGACGGCCAGGGCCGCACGGTCGACTTCCGAAACACCATCCTGATCATGACCTCGAACCTCGGCTCCGAGTTCCTGGCCAACCAGGGCGAGGGCGAGGATGTCGACGAGGTCCGACCGATGGTCATGGACGTGGTGCGCCGCCACTTCCGGCCGGAGTTCCTGAACCGGATCGACGAGATCATCCTGTTCAAGCGTCTGGGCCGCGGCGCCATGGACGACATCGTCAAGATCCAGCTCACGCGGGTGGAGAAGTTGTTGGCCGATCGGCGGATGTCCATCGCCCTCGACAGCGCCGCGACCCATTGGCTGGCCGAGAAGGGCTACGACCCGGTCTATGGCGCCCGTCCGCTGAAGCGGGTGATCCAGAAGGACCTAGTGGACCCGATCGCCCGCAAGCTGCTGGCCGGAGAGCTGGAGGACGGATCGGTCATCCAGGTTGGAGCCTCGGCCGAAGGCCTGGAGATCGGCAAGGCCAAGGTCCATTAGGCGCGCACTAGGAAACGGCGAACGCCCCGGGTCATCCCCGGGGCGTTTTGCTGTCGGCTACCAGCAGCGCCTCACCCGCACATAGCCGCCATAGTAGGGATCCCACTGCGAGTAGGTACGGCAGCTCGAGCGCCGGTGGCGCGGGACGTAATAGCCGTAGACCGGCGGGCGGTAATAGCGCCGCTCATAGTAGCCGCGCGGGTAGTAGCCTCGGTCGTAATAGCCGTCCCGATAGTAGTAGTCGTTGCGATAGTAGCCACGATCGCGGCTGCCGGACGCTAGCGCCGCCCCGATGGCCAGGCCGGCGATGCCGGCGGCTATGGCCGCGCCGTCGTCATTGTCCCGGTGATAATAGCGGCGGCGGTCGGCGGCGTCCGCGCCCGAGGCCAGGGCCCCGGCGAACGTCAGGGCTGCCAGGCCGGTGGCGATAAGTTTGCGCATCTTCGCCTCCGTGCGGATTTGCGCGTCCCTCGAGAGATTAACGCGCGAGCCCGTGGTGGAGGTTCCGCGAAACTACAGATCGACGCCCACCGGCTTGCCGCCGCGGATCTCGATGCGGCGCATGATGGCGATGTCGGGGCCCTTGCCGGGCGCGATCGGCTTGGCGACCGTGATCACGAACCAGGCGCCGTTGGCCAGGCCGGAAAACGAGAAGCGGCTGCCCGCGTCGCAGACCGTGCGCTTGACGAAGGCGGAATAGTCGCCGCTGGGCGCCGAGGGGGTGCGGGCGCGCACATCGGCGGCCGGCAGGGCCGCACGGTCGGGCGATAGATAGAGGATGGTCATCCGCCGCCGGGTCCAGGCAGTCTCAGGGGTCAGCACCACGCCCGCGCCGGCGCAGCTATAGCGGACCGGACCGGCGCGATAGGTCAGCCGCCCATCGACGCGGCCGGGGCCAGGCACGGCCGACCAGGAGAAGTCACCGGCCCGGAAGCCGCCGGCGGACGGCGGCGGCGACCTGTCGCGAGGCGGCGGCGGGGGCGGTGGGGGACCCAGGGTGGGCGCGCAGGCGGCGACCAGGATGAGGGCGGCGAGGGCGGAGGCAAGGGGTCGGAACATGGCCGACGCACCATAGGCAAGCCGAGGGGCGCGCGCCAAGGCCTTCCTCGATCAATCCTCGCCGGTCACCCGGCCGCGGTTCGACTTGATGCCACCGCGGCGGACCTTGGCGTCCACCCGGCGGATCTTGGAGGCCTTGGTCGGCTTGGTCTTCTTGCGCGGCGGCGGCGGGGGCACCGCGGCCTTGCGGATCAGCTCCAGCAGGCGGGCCAGGGCGTCGGCGCGGTTGCGCTCCTGGGTGCGGTGGGTCATGGCCACCAGGACCAGCACCCCATCCTGGGTCACCTTGCGCCCGCCCAGCTTCATCAGCCGGATGGCCACGTCGTTGGGCAGGGACGGCGAACCGCGCACGTCGAAGCGCAGCTCCACGGCGGTGGAGACCTTGTTGACGTTCTGGCCGCCCGGCCCCGCCGCGCGGATGAAGCGCTCGATGAGTTCGTCGTCCGACAGGCTGATGGTGGGGGTGACTTCGATCACCGGCTTTTCCGATTCCCTTTTCCGACCTAAGCTTAGCCCATGCACGCCGCGATTTTCATGCACGTAACGCTTTGCACCGCCCAGGCCGGGCCGGTGGGAGACGTCGTGCGCTGAGGGCCAGCGTCGCCTTCGAACACCAGCCCCGCCGGCGACGGACGGGGCTTTTCTTTGGCCCGTCCTCCGGCTTCAAGGAGAGACGAGATGACCCAGGACATGCTGGTCCGCGCCCGCGAGCCGGAGGACGCCGCCGACGTCGCCGAACTGCTGAACCAGCCGAAGGCGGTGTGGGGAACCTTGCAGACACCGTTCACCAGCGTGGACGAGCGGCGAAAACGGATGGCGGCCCTGCCGGCCGGCCACACCAACTTCGTGGGCGTGATCGAGGGCAAGGTCGTGGGAACCCTGGGCATGAACCGGCTTGAGGGGCGGCGCGCGCATGTGGGCACGATCGGCATGGCCGTCCACGACGCCTATGCCGGGCGAGGGGTCGGGACAGCCTTGATGTCGGCCGCGGTCGATCAGGCCGACAAATGGCTGAATCTCCGGCGGATCGAACTGTCCGTCTGGACCGACAACGCCCGCGCCATCGCTCTCTACGAGCGGTTCGGGTTCGAGCGGGAGGGGGTGCTGAGGCGCTACGCCTGGCGGGATGGCGAGTACGTCGACGCCCTGTGGATGGCGCGGCTGCGCTAGGTCCGGCAGGCGGCGCAGCGGCCGCGAGCTTCCAGGGTGATGCTGGCGACTTCGTAGCCGGCGGTCCGGGCGGCGGCGAGCTGGGCGGTGAAGTCGGGTTCGAACTCCTCCGCCGCCCCGCAGCAGTCGCAGATCAGGAAGGCCGCGCGATGGCTCTGGCCGTCGATGCGGCAGGGGACATAGGCGTTCAGGCTCTCGATGCGGTGGGCGAAGCCCAGACGCTCCAGGAACTCCAGTGCGCGGTAGACCGTCGGCGGCTTGGCGGGCTCACCCTGGGCGCCGAAGGCGGCGATCAGGTCGTAGGCCTTCTGCGGCGCGTTGGATTCCAGCAGCAGTTCCAGCACCCGGCGGCGCGGGGCGGTCAGGCGTTCCTGGGTTGCGGCGCAACGGCTCTCGGCCGCGCCCAAGGCGTGGCTCAGCGCGTGGCCCTTCAGGCCCGGATGCGCGCCGTCGGCGTGGTGACATTCTGCTCCCATATCCATCAGCTAACCACCTCCTGGCCGGTTCGCAACCATAGCCGCTTGACGGCTGGTTATGTTATCTCATAACAGACGGTGTTATTTCGTAACAGGGCCGCCGGAGCGCCGCCCTGGATTGCAGGATCGCCGCATGACCAAGACCGCCCTGTTCGCCGCCGCCGGCATCCTCGCCCTGATCTCCGGCCCCGCCCTGGCGGACGACGCAGCGCCCCCGACGGGGGCCAGGCAGGTCTCCGAGGTGGTGGTCACCGGCGCGCCCTACGTGGTCTCGATGGATTCCACCACCACCGCCGTCAACGTCATCATGCGTGACGATCTGGACACTGCCGCGTCCGGTGGCCTGGGCGACGTCCTGTCGGGCCTGCCGGGGGTGCGGTCGACCTTCTTCGGTCCCGGGGCCAGCCGCCCCGTCATCCGCGGCCTGTCCGGGCCCCGTGTCCTGGTGCTGACCAATGGCGTGGGCATGATCGACGCCTCGGCCCTGTCGCCCGACCACCAGGTCGCCACCGATCCGCAGGAGGCAGAGCGGATCGAGGTGCTGCGCGGACCGTCCGCCCTGGCCTATGGCGGCTCGGCGATCGGCGGCGTGGTCAATATCATCGACGACCGGATCTCCGAGAAGGTGGTGGACGGTTTCCATGGCCGGCTGATCGCGGCCACGACCAGCGTCGACGACGGGTCGACGGCCTCGGCCGCCTTCAAGCTGGGCGTTGGCAACTGGGTGTTCAGCGCCGATGGCCTGCGCCGCGAAAGCTCGGACTACAAGATCCCGGTTCCGGCGGAATCGCGTCGCCAACTCGCCGCGGACGGCGAGGCGTTCCCCGGGCCGATCAACTCCACCGTCGAGAACACGGCGGTCGACCTCTATGCCTATGGCGGCGGCGTTTCCTATGTGGGTGATCGCGGCTTCCTCGGGTTCGCGGTCAAGCGCACCGAAACCACCTACGGCGTCCCGGGCCACGCGCACGAGGAGGAGGAGGGAGAGGAGCACGAAGAGCATGAGGAGGAAGCCGGCGTCCTGATTGACCTCAAGCAGACCCGCTACGACCTGCGGGGCGGGCTGAACCTCGACCTCGGCGTCTTCAACCAGCTCAAGGTGTCGGCGGGCTATGCCGACTACGAGCACGCCGAGATCGAGGATGGCGCGGTCGGCACCCTGTTCCTGTCCGATGGCTGGGAAGCCCGCGCCGAACTGGTGCAGGTCGAGCGCGACGGCTGGCAGGGCGCGGTGGGCGTCCAGGGCCTGTCACGGACCATCGAGGCCATCGGCGACGAGGCCTTCATCCCATCGACCGAGATCAAGGAGGTGGGGGCCTTCACCCTCCAGCGCCTCGACCGCGAGGGCTGGGGTGTCGAGGGCGGGCTGCGCCTGGACCGTCGCGAGTTGAAGAGCGCGCTCGGATCGCGCGACTTCACCAATGTCTCCGCGAGCGCGGGCGCCTTCCTGCGCCCGGCGACCGGCTGGTTCCTCGGGCTTTCGGGCTCGCGCACCTCTCGCGCGCCGACCGAGGTCGAGCTGTTCGCCAATGGGCCGCACGCGGCGACCCGCGGATTCGAGCAGGGCGATCTGGATCTGGACTCCGAGATCTCCTATTCGCTCGACGCCACCCTGCACTACGGCGGGGGACCCTGGGATATGGACCTGCACGTTTTCGGCGTCCGCTACGACGGCTTCATCGATCTGCGGCCGACCGGGTTCGACGACGCCGACAGCGGCCTGGCGATCTTCGACTATGTCCAGACCGACGCGGAGTTCTATGGCGCCGAGGTCGAGATCGCCCACCGCCTCTGGGAGGACGGTGAGCGCAGCTTCACCCTGGAGGGGGCCGCCGACTATGTGCGCGGCGACACGGATCTCGGCGCGCCAGCGCGAATCCCGCCCTGGTCGGTCACCGGACGCGCGGTGTTCGAGGGCGGCTGGTGGACCGGCAAGCTGGAACTCCGCCAGGTGGGCGACCAGGATCGGGTGGCGGAAGCCGAGATTCCCACGGACGGCTACCGGATGCTGAACGCCTCGCTGATCATGCGGCCGTTCGATGACAAGGGCCTGAAGATTTTCGCCGACGTCCGCAACCTCAATGACGCCGAGGCGCGGGAACACGCCTCGTTCCTGAAGGATTTGGCGCCCCTTCCGGGCCGCAGCTTCCGGATCGGCGCCGGCTACACCTTCTAGGCTCGCGGCGGCGCTTGCCGCGGGTGATCTTGGCGCCTGGGGCGTCGAGGTGGTTCCAGAAGCCGCCGAGCCTCGCTGACACAAAAAATCCCTCCCAAGTTGGGAGGGATTGATTGTCTCGCAGGGCCCGAAGCCTCGCCTTGAAGCCTCAGGCTTCCTCCGTCTCATTCGAAGCCGAGCCTTCGCCACCCTCGAAGCTGCGCGGGGCGCGGCGACGCCGGGCCTTGGGCTTGTCCTCGGCGGCGGCCTCCTCGACCGGCGCCTTGGGCGCGGCCGCCCGCGGCGGTTTGGGGGCCTTCAGGAAGGCCGGGGCGTGGCTCTCGCCGCCATCGTCGTCGCGCAGGACCGGAGAGGCCTGTTCCTCGCGGGCGACCAGGGGCGAGGCCTTGGGCTCGACCACCGCAAGGGGATCACGGTCCGGCCGGTCGGCGCGATCGCGGTCCCGGTCGAAGCGTTCGCGGCGCGGCGGACGGTCGTCCTGGGCGGCGCGGTCTTCGCGAGGTCGTTCGTCGCGCGCCCGATCATCCCGGGGGCGATCGTCACGCGGGCGTTCGTCCCGCGGGCGTTCGTCGCGGGGGCGGTCGTCGGCGCGGGCCGGACGATCGTCGCGTTGTTGCGGTTGTCCGTCGCCGCGGGGGCGATCGTCGCGATCGCGCCAACGGTCGCGGCCGCGGTTCTGGCCTTGGCCTTGGCCCTGACCCTCGAAACGATCGGCGCGCGGCCGATCGTCACGTTGCCGGTCATCACGGGGCCGATCGTCGCGCTGCCGTTCGTCGCGGGGGCGTTCGTCGCGCCAGCGTTCGCCGCGGGGCTGCTGGCCTTCGCCTTCGCCGCCTTCGGAGTTGTCACCTTCCGCCTCGGCCGCCGCGGCGTCCGCGGCGGCTGCGGCCTGGGCGCCGCTCTCGTCCTCGAAATCGATGTCGAAGCCGGAGGTTATGCTGTCGCGGCCCAGGATATCGCTGGCCGGACGCGTGGGCTGCATGGCCCGCACCACCCGGAAATAGTGCTCGGCGTGCTGCAGGTAGTTCTCCGCCAGCACCCGGTCGCCGGCCGACGACGCGTCGCGGGCGAGCTGTTGGTATTTCTCGAAAACGTGTTGGGCGTTGCCGCGCACCTTCGCGCCTTCGGGGCCGTTCGAATCGAAGGCCCGGTTGGCGTTCTGCTGCTGTGGCTTACCGCCACCACCACCGCCGCCGCCGCGATTGCGGCCGCGCTGGCGCTTCATACCCTTGAAATCTCTCATTCTTTGTGATCATCCCGCTGCGCCCCGGCTATGCCGGCGGCGCGCGGTCTATCCTCTCGCCTTGGGTCGGACGCCATCGTCCGAAATCCGTGTTGAAGACGTGTGTGTTCCCCGTCGTCCGCCCTGACATCTAGGCGCGTGACACGCGATCCGCGCGCCTGCCGAGGCGTTTGTCCGTTCCGGTTCTCAGAACGTCCGAAGCCCGGCGAATTGGGTGGAGACAGGACAAAGACTTAGCGATTCAAACGCGAGTTTCCAAGGGGTTTTTCGTACCGACCACCACGCGGTCATGCAGGGAGAGGTCTTTGATGGTCCAGACGTCGCTTCCGCCGGCCTCCGCGAACAGGGCTTCGACGGCGTCCTTCTGGTCGTAACCGATCTCGACGGCGAACATTCCGCCGGGCTTCAGCACCCGCAGGATCTCCGGGGCGAGACGGCGATAGTGGTCCAGACCGTCCGGGCCCCCGTCCAGGGCCACCCTGGGCTCGTGGTCCTTCACCTCGGGTTCGAGGGTCTCGATGACGTCGGTGGCGATATAGGGAGGGTTGGAGACCACCACGTCGAAGCTGGCGTCGCCCAGGCCCGAGGTCCAGTCGCCGCGCAGCAGGGCCAGGCGCGAGGCCAGGCCCAGATTGGCGGCGTTCTCCCGCGCCACGGCCAGGGCCTCGGCCGAGACGTCGACCCCCAGGCCCTTGGCGGCCGGCCGCTCGGCCAGGATCGACAGGATGATGGCGCCCGAGCCCACGCCCAGGTCCAGGATGTTGAAGGCCATCTGCTCGGGCCAGCCCTTCAGCACATAGTCGACAATCACCTCGGTGTCCGGCCGCGGTGTGAGAACGTCGGGAGTCACCGCCAGCATGATCTTCCAGAAGCCCTTGCGGCCCAGGATGTGGCTGACCGGTTCGCGCCGTTCGCGGCGGGCCAGGTAGTCGGCCAAGGTCGCCTCCTGTTCCTCGGTGAGCGGCCGATAGGGATCGGAGACGATGTCGGCCCGGGTGGCGTCGGCGGCGGCCTCGCCCATCAGGCGCGCGTCGATGACCGGGCCGGGCAGCCCCGCGGCCTCCAGCCGCGCCTTGGCGCTCTGCCAGGCCTGCAGCAGGTTCAGGCTCATGCCGCCGGCTCCGGCTCCGTGCAGGCGTCGCCCACCGTGAGGCGGCCGCCATCGGCCACGTGGACATAGATGCCCAGGTTCATGTGGCCGTAGTTGTCGAACAGGGCCTTGACCACGTCCATGTCGCGTTCGGCGGTGGTGGGATCCACATGGGTCGCGGCGCAGCGGACGATGGGCTTGAACACCTTCACCCGGGCGAAGCCGACCATCAGCTCGCGGCCGGCCCAGTCGTTCTCCACCCAGGCGGGCCAGCCCTCGACATAGACATTGCCGCGGAAGCGCAGCGGATCGACCGGCTTGCCGATCCTGGCCTCCAGGTCGCGCACCGTGGCCAGGTTGATGATCGAGACATGGCCCAGGGGGTGGTCCATGAACCGGTGGCCCGTCGCCTGGATGACTCGAAGCGGACCTTGGGCCTCCTCGCCCAACAGACCGCCCAGCCAGCCGGCGAAGGCGGTCTGGCCCGCTGCGTCCGACATGGCGCCGGTGAAGTCCGGCTGGCCCGGAGCGGTGGCGCGCAGGGTGTGGGTCGCCTCGTCATAGGCGGTGCGGGCCTTGGCGACCTCGGGAATGGCCGCCAGGACGGTGAACTTCTGCTTGGAGATATGGCCGGGCGCCGCGGCGTCGAAGCCCGACGGACCGTTCTCCACCGCATAGAGCCGGTCGCAGGGGAACGGCCCGCCCAGGGTCAGGTCGGCGTGGTCCAACCGCTCCGGGGTGAACCCTTTGACGGGATGGCGGTAGAGGGCGGCGATATGACCGATCATGGCCCCTGGTAACCGCAACTCCCGCGCCAGTTCAAGCCGCGTCTCGGGCCGTCTCAGGGCTTGAGGCCGTCCGTCAGCCGCAGGGCCGCGCCATAGCGGCCGGAAAGGGTCCCGGTCTTCTCGAAGTCGAGCACCGCGCCGTAGTAGCCGTCCGCATAGCGGATCGGGGTCCGCTTGCCGTCAGCGCCGGTTTCGAACTCGACGATGCCGCGGTCGGTGTTGGGATATTCCAGCACCTGGATCGGCCGGCCCTCGCGGGCCAGCGCGACCAGCCGGCGGCGGGTCTCGGCCGGCGGCGCCTCTCGATCGGAGCCGGCCAGAATCCACAGCATCGGCGTGTCGAGCGCGCGTAGGACGGGCAGGGGCTCGTAGTCCCAGGAGGTGCCCTGGTTGAAGAACGGCCCGGCGATGCGGCCGGCGGCCTCCGGGGCGCTGAGAATCTGGCCGCTGAACTCGCCCTTGATGTCCTTGAACCAGGGCTCGGCGCCGTAGCGCTTGCGCACGGCCTCCAGTTCGACCCAGCCGTCGGTGAAGTTGCTGGTCATCACCTTGCCAGTAGCGTCGGTGACCTCGCGCGCCTTGGCCAGGATTTCTGGGCCATGGCCCCTGTCGGTCAGGCCCTGCATGACCTCGCCGCGGTCCTCGGCCAGGGCGCTCTCGGCCATGCCGAACCGGGCGACGACGAAATCAACCGGCGTTAGCGTCGCGGCGAGGGGCGCGATCCAACCCCCCTGGCTTCCGCCGTCCAGACCGACCCGACCGGCGCGGCTTCCGGCCAGCCGCCGCGCTTCCGTGACCGCCGCGGCGGCGTCGCGGGCCAGCTGGCGGAAGTCCTGATTGTAACGACCCTCCGACCCGCCGGTGCCGCGCTTGTCGTAGACGAAGACCCCCACGCCGTTGGCCGGCCAGATGCGCTGGGTAGAGTTGTTTTCGACGGCCGCGTTGCTCTCCGAACCATGCACCAGAATGGCGATAGGGACAGGGCCCTTGCCCGGCGGCAGGACCAGCCGGCCGCGCAGGGCGACGCCGTCGCCCTGGAACCGGGTGTCCTGGACCTCGAACTTCAGTCTATGTCCGGCCTGGCCGGCGAAGATGAGGGTGTCCTGCGCGCAGTCGCCGAAGCTCGCCGTGATCCCGTCGGGCCGGGCGGTCCACCCCTGGCGGCTGGTCCAGACGCCGTCCGCTCCCTTGGTGATCTTGCCGGTTGTCCCGTCCATCCGCCGCCAGCGCATGCCGCCGTCCGTGGGCCCGACATCGACCAGTTGGCCGTCGGCCAGGCGGTAGGTTCCGAAAAGGCAGAGGCCGATGGGTTCGGCGGCCTTGGCGACGCCGCCGAAGCCCAGGCCCAGGGCCAGGCCGATCAAGGTCAGATGCTTCATGAGGTCGCTCCACGAGCGGCGATGAATGCAAGCCCCGGGCGGTTTGTCCAATGACCGATCCGTAAGGCGCCAGGAACGGCGCCGGGCCTCAGGTGTTGAGGCTTTTGCGTCGAATGGGAGCCCGAGCTTGGACAGCAGAACCGGTCGCGCCCTAAGCGGTGTCGGGTCGGTGGCCCTCAAGTTGGCGCCCTGGATCGCCCTGGCCGCCATGACGGAACTGTGGCGGCGGCGCGGCCTCCCACACCGGCCCGGCATGAGCGTGGAGGCCACGGCCACGCCGCACGCCTTCGACGCCGCCGAGCCTGGACGGGGACGCCTCGCCCACGGTCCTCATCGCATCCCGCCGCGCGGCTGGAAGGACATCGCCTGGCGCACCTATCAGGAAATCGGCCGCGACCGCCTGTCCGCGGTGGCTGGCGGCGTGACCTTCTACACTCTGCTGGCCCTGTTCCCGGCCATCGGGGTCTTCGTGTCGCTGTACGGCATCTTCGCCGATCTGGGCGCGGTCCAGCAGCAGCTTTCCGAGATGGCCACCGTCTTCCCGCGTGAGGTGGTCAGCATCGTCGGCGAGCAGATGGTGCGCCTGGCGACCCGGCCGCAGGCCACCCTGTCGGTGGCGTTCATGGTCAGCCTGCTGCTGTCGGTCTGGTCGGCCAACGCCGGGATGAAGGCGCTCTTCGAGGGCCTCAACGTCGCCTATGACGAGGAGGAGAAGCGCAACTTCTTCAAGCGCTCGGCGCTCACCTACGCCTTCACCTTCGGGGCTCTCGCGTTCCTGGTGGTGATGACCGCGATCCTCGTGGCCGCGCCGGTGGCCCTGGAGCGGCTGGGTCTGCACGGCCTGGCCGGCATCTGGATTCCGTTGCGGTGGCTGGTCCTACTGACCATGGCGGCGGCGGCCTTCTCCGCCATCTACCGCTATGCGCCCTACCGGGCCCGCGCCCGCTGGCGCTGGGTGTCCCTGGGCGGCGTGCTGGCGGCCTGCTTTTGGCTGGGGGGATCCCTGGGATTCTCCTGGTATGTCAACAACGTCGCCCATTTCGACGCGACCTACGGTTCGCTGGGCGCGGTGATCGGATTCATGATGTGGATCTGGTTCTCGGTGATGGTGGTGCTGATCGGGGCCGAGCTGAACGCCGAGATCGAGCATCAGACGGCGCGGGATTCCACCACCGGGCCCGAGCAGCCCATGGGGACGCGGGGCGCGGCCATGGCCGACACGGTGGGCCTGGCCTTCCACTTCAACGCCAGCCAGATCGCCAGCCGCGCCTGGACCGACAGCCAGCGCCAGGCCGAGCGGGTGCGCAAGGCGCTGCGGCGTCAGCCGAACTCGTCTTCCAAAGCCGCCAACCGGGCGGCCTGATCCTCGGCGATCAACGGATTGATCACGTCGGCGAGGCCCTCGCCCTCCATCACCTTGGCCAGATTGTAGAGGGTCAGGTTGATGCGGTGGTCGGTCACCCGGCCCTGCGGGAAGTTGTACGTGCGGATGCGCTCGGAGCGGTCGCCCGAGCCCACCTGGCTCTTGCGCGCGTCGGCGCGGGCGGTGTCGAGCGCCTCGCGCTGCTGGTCGTAGAGCCGCGCCTGCAGCACCTTCATGGCCCGCGCCCGGTTCTGGTGCTGCGACTTCTCCGAGGAGGTCACAACGATGCCGGTGGGCAGGTGGGTGATGCGCACGGCGGAGTCGGTCTTGTTGACGTGCTGGCCGCCCGCGCCGGACGAGCGGTAGGTGTCGATGCGCAGGTCGGCGTCGCGGATGTCGATCTCCACGTCCTCGACCTCGGGTAGGACCGCCACGGTGGCGGCCGAGGTGTGGATGCGCCCGCCGGCCTCGGTGTCGGGCACGCGCTGCACCCGGTGCACGCCGCTCTCGAACTTCAGCTTGCCGAACACCCCATCGCCGTTGATCGAGGCGATGATCTCCTTGTAGCCGCCGACCTCGCCCTCGGAGACCGAGTCGATCTCCACCTTCCAGCCCTGGGCCTGGGCGTAGCGCTGGTACATCCGGAACAGGTCGCCGGCGAATAGCGCCGCCTCGTCGCCGCCGGTGCCGGCGCGGACTTCCAGGATCGCCGAGGCGTTCTCGTCCTTGTCCTTGGGGGCCAGCAGCAAGGCCACCTGGCGTTCCAACTCGGGCAGGCTGTCGTTCAGCTTCTGGAGCTCTTCCTGGGCCAGGCCCGCCATCTCCGGGTCGCCAGCCTTGGCCATCTCTTCCAGCTCAGGCAGCTCGTCGCGGGCGCGAGCCACGGCCTTGACCGCCTCGACCACGGGCTTCAGCTCCGCATGCTCCTTGGAGAGCTTGACGATCTCGGTCCCGTCGGTGGCGGCTTCCATCCGCGCCTCGATCTCGCGGAAGCGGTCGAGCACCTGGTCCAGTCTGGCCTGGGGAAGTCGCACGGGGTCTGATCACCGAAGGAAAATGGGAGGCCTCCTCTAGCGCTCCCGCGCTAAGAAGCCAAACACCCCGGCATACGAAAAGGCCCCCGCCGCGAGGCGAGGGCCTTCCACGTCGCTTGCGCGAAGTCGCTTAGGCGCGGACGCCGGTCAGCGGGGCGTTGCCGAACGCGCCCAGCTTCACATTGCCGGTCATGCTGTCACCGGCCACCGTGGCCGAGAATTCCAGCGTCATGGGCATGGGTTGGGTGATCGAGGTGGACCAGGTCAGCGTATCGCCGGCGACCTTGCCTTCGATGGTCTGCTCACCCATGCGGCCCTTGGTGGAGCCCGTGAAGGTGTCGCCGCTGGTGGTGATGGCCGCCTCGACTTCCTGCGCGCCCATGGGCGAGTTGATGGTGATCTTCCAGTTGCCGTCCGCGGACATGGTGTCCCTCCCTGATTAGGCGGACGCCACCTAATCAAGCCCTTGCCCCGGGCGCAAGAGTGACGCGGGCGTCATTTTCATGTCATCCGTGCAATGTTCGGATTGACGCGGCTATTCGGCCGCTTCGAGGGCTTGGTCCCGCGCCTTGAGTTCAGCGGCCTTGGCCTCGACCAGTTCGACGATGTGTTCGACCATCGCCTCGTTGTCCATCTTATGGTGCGCCTTGCCGGCCATATAGACCATGCCCGCGCCCTTGCCGCCGCCGGTGAAGCCGATGTCGGTCATCAGGGCCTCGCCCGGACCGTTCACTACGCAGCCGATGATCGACAGGCTCATGGGTTGGGAGATATGCGCCAGCCGCGTTTCGAGGGTCTCCACCGTCTTGATGACGTTGAAGCCCTGCCGCGCGCAGGACGGGCAGGCGATGATATTGACCCCGCGATGGCGCAGGCCCAGCGACTTCAGGATGTCGAAGCCGACCTTGATCTCCTCCACCGGATCGGCGGCGAGGCTGACCCGGATGGTGTCACCGATGCCGGCCCAGAGCAGATTGCCCATGCCGATCGCCGACTTCACCGTGCCGTTTCGGAGGGCGCCGGCCTCGGTGACGCCCACATGCAGCGGGCAATCGATGGCCTCGGAGAGCTGCTGATAGGCGGCCACGGTCATGAAGACGTCCGACGCCTTCACGCTGATCTTGAACTCGTGGAAGTCGTGGTCCTGCAGGATCTTGGCGTGGTCCAGCGCGCTTTGGACCATGGCCTCGGGGCAGGGCTCGCCATAGCGCTCCAACAGGTGCGGCTCGAGGCTGCCGGCATTGACCCCGATGCGCATGGAGCAGCCGTGGTCGCGGGCCGCCTGAATGACTTCTCGCACCCGGTCGGGATGGCCGATATTGCCGGGATTGATCCGCAGGCAGGCCGCGCCGGCCTTGGCCGCCTCGATGCCGCGTTTGTAGTGGAAGTGGATGTCGGCGACGATCGGGACCTTGGAGGCCTTAACGATCGTGCTGAGCGCCGCGGTGGAGGCCTCGTCGGGGCAGGAGACGCGGACGATGTCGGCCCCGGCCTCTTCGAGCTGACGGATCTGGTCGATGGTCGCCGCGGCGTCGGCCGTCAGCGTGTTGGTCATCGACTGGACGGTGATCGGAGCGTCGCCGCCCACCTCGACATTGCCCACCCGGATCTTGCGCGAGGGACGGCGCGCGACGGCGCGCCAGGGGCGGAGGTGGTTGTGGTCTTGGCTGCTCATTGCGGTCGGAAAATAGGGCCTTTCGCCCCAATCCCCAAGCCCGTCGCCGCCTCGATCCGTCGATGGAGAAAAAATCGCCGACGCGAAATGTCGGGGCCGGGCTCGGCGCGGCCGTCCTTGGGGCGATCCCCCGGGCGCAACGCCCACCCAACAGGAGCCACCCATGACCGACGCTGAGCAGATCCGCGCCCTGCTGCAGGCCCGCGCCGACGCCCTCCACGCCCGCGACGCCCGGGCCGTGGTCGCCTTCCTGGCCGAGGAGGTGGTGAGCTACGACCTCGACCCGCCGCTCGCCCATGCGATCGGGCGTTCCCACGAACGGTCCGGTCTCGAGGCCTGGTTCGCCACCTGGACCACGCCAATCGGGTCGGAGGTCCGCGACCAGCATGTTGAGGTTTCCGGCGACCTGGCCTGCGCCTACGGCCTGATCCACATGACCGGGACCAAGACCGACGGCGAGACGGTGGACCTGTGGTTCCGCTCCACGATCTGCCTGCGGCGCGTCGAAGGCGCCTGGCGGATCGTCCACGAGCACAGCTCGACGCCCTTCTACATGGACGGGAGTTACAAGGCCGCGACCGACCTGAAGCCCTAGGAAAAAGATTTCCGGACCCTGTCGGAGCCGGAGGCGTCTCGTTCGTCCTCGGTGCGCCCGTCCGGCGAAATGGCCGCTACAGCGCCAGCTTTTCCAGCGACGCGGTCGGCGCCGGCATCAGGCCCTTGGACTGGCCGCCGACGAAGACCTGGACGACGGCCGGATCGGAGACCTCAACCGTCAGGCCCTTGAGCGCCGGGGCGCGATAGGCCTCGCCGGCCGCGAGCTGGCGGGCGAAGTAGACGGCTCCGTCGGCGCCGCGCACGATCAGCGAAGCTGATTTGCGGGCCTGGAGGGTGACCACGGACAGGCCGGGCTCGGCGCCGTAGACCGTTCCGCTGGCGACGAAGGTGGGCGGCAGGGGCTCGGCCGGGACGACCGGCTGGGCGTCCGGATTGGCCTTGGCCGCCTTCTTGGCGGCGATCACGGCGTCGGAGGAGCCGCCGGCGGCGGTGGCGTCGGCCAGGCCGGGGGTTTCATAGGGCGCGGGTGTGGTGGATTCCACGGGCGCCGGCAGGGGGGCGCCGAGGGAGACAGGCCCCGTCGGCGCGGCGGCGGCCGGGCTGGCCGCGGCCGTTTGCGGGGCGGCGGCCGCGGGCGGCGGCTGCTGGTCGCTCATCGCCCGCTGGGCGACATTCCACAGGACGATGGCGCCGATCATCAGGGTCCCGACCACCAGGACCAGGGTCAGGCGTGGGTCTTTCTCATTGCTGACGCCCACCGGTTCGCGCAGGGCGGTGTCGGGGGTGGGTTCGTCCAGCTTGAAACGGTCGACCGCGGCCTCGCCGTCCAGCCCGAGCGCGTTGGCGTAGGCGCGGACATAGCCGATGGTGAAGGGGCGCGACGGAAGCTGCTCCAGCCGCATCTCCTCGATGGCCGCTAGATAGGCGCGGCGGATGCGGGTGATGTCGGCCAGCGCCTCCAGGCTCAGCCCGCGGGATTCGCGAACGGCCTTCAAGGCCGCGCCGATATTCGGGCCGCTGGTCAAGGTGGGCATGTTGGATTCAACCGGACCGGGATCGACAGGCCCATCGCTCCGCAAATGCAGATCCGTAACCCGGCCAGTATCGAGCGCCATGGCTACCCGAAGCCCCTTCTCTCATCCGCGACCAGAGGCGCGCGCGAAGACAGCCCGATCTGATGGCACACAGTCTTTAACAGTCTGTTGCAAATACCAGTTTTGGCCCCAAAATTCAATGTGCTATTGCGCCGCGGCAAGGCCGTGAGGCGGCTTCTCCAGCGCATCGACCGGCCGAGTTCTGGCGGTGAATCGGGATCGAAATGTGACCAATGGCCAAGCTCGACCGGCCGCCAGGTCAGATGGCGAGATACAATTTCCGCGCGAGGGTCTCGATCTCGTTGCGGATCGATCCCGCCGAGCCCTTGATCAAAGCCGAGACCCCCCGGCGGGCGGCTTCGCGGTCGCAGGACAGCACCATCTGCTTGACCGGCCCGATCCCGGCCGGCGGCATGGAGAGCCGGTCGAAACCCAACGCCACGAGGACGAAGGCCTCCAGCGGCCGGCCGGCCATCTCGCCACAGACAGAGACGGGCGTGCCGGTCTCGGCGCAGGCTCGCTGGATCGCCTCCAGGGCGCGCAGGGCCGGCGGCGACAGGAAGTCGTAGCGGTCGGCCACCCGCGGGTTCCCCCGGTCGGCGGCGAACAGGTACTGCATCAGGTCGTTGGTGCCGACGCTGACGAAGTCGGTCATCGGCAGCAGGGCGTCCAGGTGCCAGATCAGGGCCGGGGCCTCGATCATGGCGCCGACGTCCAGCCGCGAGGGAGCCGGCCGGCCGCGGCGCTGGGCCCAGGCCACCTCGTGGTCGACGAGGGCGCGGGCGGCGCGGAACTCGTCGACGCTGGCCACCAGCGGGAACATGATCCGCAGCGACCGGCCGCGCGAGGCGGCGATCAGGGCGCGGAGCTGCAGGCGCAGCAGCCCTGGCCGGTCCAGTCCCATGCGGATGGCGCGCCAGCCCAGGGCCGGGTTCTCTTCACGCTCGGCCTCCATGTACGGGAGGATCTTGTCGCCGCCGAGGTCGAGCGTGCGGAAGGTCACCGGCATGTCGCCGGCGGCGTCCATCACCCGGCCGTAGAGCGCCGTCTGGGCGTTGAAGCGCGGCATCTCCTCGGCGACCATGAACTGGAATTCGGTGCGGAACAGGCCGATGCCCTCCGCCCCGGTCTCGGCCAGGATGTCGAGGTCGACGTCGAGGCCGGCGTTCATCAACAGGGTGATCTTGGCGCCGTCACGGGTGAAAGCCGGCGTGTCGCGCAGCTTGGCGAACTCGGCGCGGCGCTGCAGGCGGACTTCGAGCCGGGCCTTGAAGGCCTTCACCACGTCGAGGCGCGGACGTAGATAGGCCTCGCCGGTTTCGGCGTCGACGATCACCGCGTCGCCCTCCGAAACCCGGTCGCGCAGGCCCGAAAGCCGGCCGACGCAGGGAATATCCAGGGCGCGGGCGACGATGGCCGCGTGGCTGGCCGAGGAGCCTTCCTCCAGCAACAGGCCCTTCAGCTTGGTACGGTCGTATTCCAGCAGGTCGGCGGGGCCGAGGTTGCGGGCGATCAGGATGGCGTTCTCGGGCAGCTCCCGGGCCGAATGGGCGTCGCCTGACAGGTGGCGCAGCAACCGGTCGGCCAGGTCCTCGAAGTCGTGCAGCCGTTCGCGCAAATAGGGGTCGCGGGCCTGGCCCAGGCGCGCGCGGTGCTCGGAACGCACCCGCTCCACGGCCGCCTCGGCGGTCAGGCCATTGCGCACCGCGTCTTCCAGGCCGCGGTTCCAGCCACGGTCGTGGGCGAACATCCGGTAGGTGTCGAGCACCTCATAGGAGACGTCGGCCAGCAGGCCGTGCTGGCCGTCCAGCATCTCGTCGATCTGGGCCTGCAGGCTGGCGATCGCGGTGTTGAGCCGCGCCTCCTCGGCGACCACGTCGTCGGCCAGCAGTTGCGAGGGCGCCACGGGCGGTTCGTGCAGGACCGCCACGCCCAGGGCCAGGCCGTCGGCGAACTTGGCGCCCTTCAGCCGCTCGGGCTTGTGCGGCGCGAGTTCGACGCCCTTCAGCTCGCCCTCGGAGATCAGCTCGCCGCCGGCCACCATCTCGGCCAGGACCATGGCGACGATCTGCAGGTCCTCGACCTCGTCGTCGACATAGACCCGCTCGGTGCGGTTCTGCACCACCAGCACCCCGATGGCCCGGCCACCGCGCAGCAGGGGCACGCCCAGGAAGGCGTGGAACGGGTCCTCGCCGGTCTCCGGGCGGTACGAGAAGGCCGGATGGTTCGGGGCGTCCGACAGGTTGAGCGGCCGGCCCAGGCGCATGATCTCGCCCACCAGGCCCTCGCCCGGCTTCATGCGAGTGACGTGGACAGCTTCGGGGTCAAGGCCCTCAGTGGCGAACAGCTCGATGTCGCCGGCCGCGCGGCGCATGTAGAGCGAGCAGACCTCGGCCACCATCGAGCGGGCGATGATCCGCACCACCATGTCGAGGCGCGCCTGCGCGGGTCCGCCCGACGCCAGAGCCTCGCGGATCTGACGCAGCAGGCTCCGCTGCCCCCGGATGGCGACGCCCTGTAAGGCCATCGGCCGTTTCTCTCCCTCGTTCAGTCCGCTCCTAGCAGCTTTGGATGTCGGAACGGAGATGGAAAAGCGGTCCTAGCGTCAACGTGAGACGCGACCGAGCAGTTCGATCAGCTCGCCGGCCTTTTTGCGCTGTTCCTGAACATCGCCGCTGATAATGGCCCCTTCGATGCAGTGGCTCAGGTGATCCTTCAGCATCTCGGCCTCCACGCGCGACAGGGCCGCGCGCACCGCCTGCAGCTGGGTGAGGATGTCGATGCAGTAGCGATCCTCCTCCACCATGCGCGCGATCCCGCGCACCTGGCCTTCGACCCGGCTCAGGCGGTTGAGCAGTCTGGGTTTGTCGTCGCGCTTCATCCGGATGTCCTCTCGCCGCGGAAATCATACCCTCATGGGGTAATTGCAATATGCCCCATGGGGGTATATGTGGCCAGGTGAAATCGAGAACGAGCGGAGGTTGCGCCATGTCGCGTCATCATCACGACCACGATCACGGCGCTGACGGTCATGCCGCGCACCTGGCCATCGATCCGGTCTGCGGCATGAGCGTCGACACCACGGCGGGAAAACCGTTCGCCGAGCACGACGGCGCCACCTTCCACTTCTGCTCTGCCGGGTGCAGGACCAAGTTCACCGCCGACCCCGAGCGCTACCTGGCGCCCCGCGAGCCCGATCCGCCGACGCCTCCCGGGACCATCTACACCTGTCCCATGCACCCCGAGATCCGCCAGGTGGGGCCGGGCGCCTGCCCGATCTGCGGCATGGCCCTGGAGCCCGAGGTGTTTTCGCCCGAGGCCGGACCCAATCCGGAGATCTCCGACTTCAGCCGCCGGTTCTGGGTGGGGTTGGTGCTGACTGCGCCGCTGCTCGCGCTGGAGATGGGCGGCCATCTGGGCCTTGCCCTGCCGGTTCCACATGACTGGGGCCCATGGCTGCAGTTCCTGCTCGGTACGCCTGTGGTGCTGTGGGCCGGGGCGCCGTTCTTCGCCCGCGGCTGGGCTTCCGTGATCAGCCGCAACCTCAACATGTTCACCCTGATCGCGCTCGGAACCGGGGTCGCCTGGGCGTTCAGCACCCTGGCCCTGCTGGCGCCGGGCCTGGTCCCGGCGGCCTTCCGCGACGCCCACGGGACGCCGCCGCTCTATTTCGAGGCCGCCGCGGTGATCGTCGTCCTGGTGCTGATGGGACAGCTTCTTGAGTTGCGGGCCCGCGAACGGACGTCGGACGCCCTTCGCGCCCTGATGGACCTGGCGCCTAGCACCGCGCTGCGGGTCCGGGACGGACGGGATGAGGAGGTCGAGGTGGGCGACATCCATCCCGGCGACCTGCTGCGGGTCCGTCCGGGCGAGAAGATTCCGGTGGACGGCGTGGTGGTCGAGGGCCGCGCCGCGGTCGACGAGAGCCTGATAACGGGCGAATCCATGCCGGTGACCAAGGCGCCGGACGATCCCGTCACCGCCGGCGCCGTCAACACCACCGGTGGCTTCGTCATGCGGGCCGAGCGGGTCGGCGCCGAAACCGTCCTGGCCCAGATCGTCCAGATGGTGGCCGCCGCCCAGCGCAGCCGCGCACCGATCCAGCGTCTGGCCGATCGGGTCTCCGGGTGGTTCGTGCCCGCCGTCGTCGCCGTGGCGGCGCTCGCCTTCGCCGTCTGGGCCATGATCGGCCCGGAGCCGCGCCTGGCCTACGCCCTGGTCGCCGCCGTCTCGGTGCTGATCATCGCCTGTCCCTGCGCGCTCGGCCTGGCCACGCCCATCTCGATCATGGTGGGCGTCGGGCGCGGCGCGCGCTCCGGCGTGCTGATCAAGGACGCCGAGGCCCTGGAGCGGCTGGAGAAGGTCGACACACTGGTGGTGGACAAGACCGGCACCCTCACCGAGGGCCGGCCGAAGGTGACCGCCATTCGGCCCGCGCCTGGCTTCGAAGAGTCCGAGTTGCTGCGCCTGGCCGCGAGCTTGGAGCGCTCCAGCGAACACCCGCTGGCCCGGGCCATCGTCGCCGCGGCGGAGGGGATCGAGCTGTCGGAGGCGAGCGAGTTCGACTCGCCGGTCGGCAAGGGCGTGCTCGGGCGCGTAGGCGGGCGTGAAGTTCTCATCGGCAGCGCGGCCTTCCTAGGCGAACGGGACGTCCTCGCCGCCGCGCCGCACGCCGACGCCCTGCGGGCGGAAGGCGCCACCGTGGTCCTGGTCGGCGTCGACGGGCGTTTCGCCGGGCTGATCGCCATCGCCGATCCGATCAAGAGTTCGGCCGCGGCGGCCATCGCCGCCCTGCACGCGCGCGGCGTGCGGATCGTCATGCTGACCGGCGACAACGCCGTCACCGCCAGCGCCGTGGCGGCCAAGCTCGGCATCGACGACGTGCAGGCCGAGGTCTCCCCCGCCGACAAGGCCGAAGCGGTTCGGAAGCTGAAGGCCGAGGGCCGCGTGGTCGCCATGGCTGGCGACGGCGTGAACGACGCCCCGGCGCTCGCCGTGGCTGACGTGGGCGTGGCCATGGGCGCCGGGGCCGACGTGGCCAAGGAGAGCGCCGGCGTCACCCTGCTGGGCGGCGATCTGGCAGGCCTGGACCGCGCCATCCGGCTCTCGCGGGCGACCATGGGCAACATCCGCCAGAACCTGGTCTTCGCCTTCGCCTATAACCTGGCGGGCGTGCCGGTGGCGGCGGGTCTGCTCTACCCGACCTTCGGCCTGCTGCTCTCGCCGGCCATCGCGGCCCTGGCCATGTCGCTCTCCTCGGTGAGCGTGGTGGGCAACGCCCTGCGGTTGCGAGCCCTGAAGCTCTAGCGTCGCGGGCCGCGGGCGCCCATAGTCGCGCCCAAGAACAAGCTGCGTCTGGGGAGGCGACGATGCGGAAGACCTGGCTGCCGTTTGCGGTGGGCGTTTTGCTGATCCTGGCCGGATCGTTGCTGGCCAACGCGATCCAGACCTCCGGCGGCGTGACCGTGAAGGATGTGCGCTTCCCGGGCGACAAGGGCACGACCCTGTCGGCCCTGATCTACACCCCGCCCGGCGCCAGCGCGGCCAAGCCCGCGCCGGCGGTCCTGGTCAGCCACGGCTACATCAACACCCGCGAGATGCAGTCGGCCTTCGCCATCGAGCTGGCCCGACGCGGCTTCGTGGTCCTGGCCATGGACCAGTCGGGGCACGGCTATTCCACCGGCATCGTCGGCAGCAACGACTTCGGCGGCCCCGCGGCCCTGCGCTATCTCAAGAGCCTGCCCCAGGTGGACAAGGCCAATATCGGCCTGGAAGGCCACAGCCTGGGCGGCGGCCCGGTGGTGGGGGCCGCGGCCTCGGATCCGGGCGGCTACAGGTCCGCTGTCCTGGTGGGCTCGACCCCGGCGATCGGCGCGGTGTTCGGCAGCCAGGCCAAGGTCGAACTGCGCAACCTCGCACTGGTGTTCGGCGGCTATGACGAGTTCGCCCAGCTGATGTGGCAGGTGGAGCGGGGCTCCGACGTCGCCAAGTCCAAGGCCATGAAGGCGCTGTTCGGCACCACGACCCCCGTGGTCGAGGGCCGGGTCTATGGCGACCTCAAGGCGGGCACGGCCCGGGTCCTGTACAACCCGGCCATCACCCATCCGTGGGAGCATTTCTCCGTAGCGGGCGTGGCGCCGGCCCTCGACTGGTTCCAGCAGACCCTGGACGGCGAGGCCAATCCCTTGCCGCCGACCCAGCAGGTCTGGTTCTGGAAGGAGGTCGGCACCCTGGTGGCCTTCGCGGGCCTGGTGGCGCTGATGCTGGGGACCTTCCAGCTGCTGCTGGCGGCCCCGTGGCTCTCGGGCCTCGCTCAGCCGGCCGCGCCCGTGGCCGAGAAGCGGGACCGCCGCTGGTGGCTGGCTTTCGTCCTGACGGCGGCGATCCCCGCGATCACCTTCTTCCCGTTGATGAAGGTCGGTCAGCTGTTCTTCCCGATCCCGGGCTTCCCGCAGTGGATCACCAACCAGCTGCTGGTCTGGGCCCTGGCCAACGCCGCGATCACCCTAGTGCTCGGTCTGGTGCTGAAATCCGCCAAGCCCGCCTTCGCGACCCAATGGCTGAAGAGCGCCGCCATCGCCGTGGCCACAGTGGGGGTCGGTTACGCCTCCCTGGCCCTGGTCGACGGCCTCTGGCACGTCGACTACCGGTTCTGGGTGCTGGGCCTGAAGCCGCTGGACGGACTGCACCTCACCTATGCGCTGGCCTACCTGCCGCTGTGGACGGCCTTCTTTCTGGTCGCCCTGCGGGCCCTGCACGCCAACCTGGGACGGAAGGGGGAAGGAAAGGGCCAGTACCTGGCCGCCGCGCTCGCCATGTGCCTGGGCTTCGTTGTCCTGCTGAGCGTCCAGTACGCTAGCCTGTTCGCGACTGGCGTCCTGTCCATGGCCGAGCCGCTGAACACCATCGTCGGTATCCAGTTCGTGCCGCTGCTGGCCATCGTGGGCGTGATCGCGGTCTTCACGTACCGGCGGACCAATTCCTACGTCCCGGGCGCCCTGATCTGCGCCCTGTTCATCACCTGGTACGTGGTCTCCGGCACGGCGACGCATTGGTCGCCGGACTTCCAGCTGCCGATACCGGGACGCGGCTAAGGCTTGGCGACCCGCTTGGCCATCAGCAGGTCGGGCTTGCCGTAGCCGTTGGCGTCGGGGATCAGGCCCACGGGCTCGTAGCCGTGACGGCGGTAGAAGAAGAACGCGTGGCCGCTGGTGGGCTCGATGGCCGCCAGCTTGGCGAGCGCGCCCGGAAAGACCTCGGCGGCGAACAGGCTGGTGCCGCCGATCTCATCGTCCGTGCCGAGATAGACGGTGAGCTTGCCCATGGCGGCGGCCCGCGCCTCCAGGGCCGCCAGCAAGGCCGCGCCGACGCCCTTGGCCTGGTGCGCCGGATCGACGACCATCGGGTGCAGTTCGACGGCCTTGGGATAGCTGTCGATACCGCCGACGAAGCCCACGACCACTCCCTCGATCAAGGCGGCCAGGGCGAACCGATCGGGATCTTCGAAGAAGGTGGTCACCTCGGCGTCGGCCGCCTCGCCCTGATAGGCGCCGATGGGCGCGAAGCCGGCGCGCATCACCTGTGCGGCCTGGGCGCGCTGGTCGTTGGTCAGGGCTGGGAAGTCGACGATGTCCATGGGGTCACGACATAGGCGCAGCGCCGCGCCCCCGCCAGGATGTGCTCGGCGCGTTCGACCCTGGCCGGGGCCAGCATCATCTGGAACAGGGTCAGCTCCGAGCGGCAGAACCCCTGGCAGGCGCTGGCCGCCGCACAGATCGGGCAATGGTTCTCGATCAGCAGGTAGGCGCCGTCCTCGCGCCGGCTCCACTCGGCCATGTAGCCTTCGGCGGCCCGGATCTGGGCCAGGCGCTCCAGGCGCTCTTCGAGGGCGACCGCGCCGTCCAAGGCCTTGGCGTAGCCGGCCTCCGTGGCCGCCTCGCGGCGCTTGATCAGCCGGTCCAGCCCTTTGTCGCCGAACTCGCCGCGCACCGCCTCGATCAGCTCGACGGTCATCTGGGCGTGGGTGTCCGGGAACCGCTGGTTTCCCAAGGCGGTCAGCGACCACGAGCGGCGGGGCCGGCCCACGCCCATGCGCTCGGTGGCATGTTCGACCAGGCCCTCGGCGGCCAGGCGTTCCAGGTGTTGGCGCGCGGCCTGGCGTGTCACCGCGACGGCGGCGGCCACGTCCTTGGTCTGGACAGGCCCCCTGGTCTTGAGCTGCAACAGGATCTGGTCGGATGTCGTGTGCATTTGACAATCAGTACATTGCAAAATTTGCGGGCCGGGTCTACCTCGGATTTGTAAACTCGGAGATTGTCAAATGATGGCAGGGGCGCGGACGGACGGAAGCTGGGCCGATGTGCTGGGCGACGGCCGTCTGCCGCGCTTCGTCCTGATCTGCCTGGGCGTCTGGATCAGCGCCGCCGACTCGCTGGTCACCGCCACCATCATGCCCAGCGTCGGGGCCGACCTCGGCGGCTACGCCTATTTCGGCTGGGCGACGGCCGGGTTTCTGCTGGGCTCGGTGCTGGCCGGCGCCAGCTCGGGCCTGCTGGCCCTGCGCTTCGGCCTGCGCCGGGCCACGGCCGCCGCGGCCCTGCTCTACGCGGTGGGCTGCGCCCTGAGCGCGGCGGGCCCGGACATGGCGAGCTTCCTGGTCGGCCGGGTGCTGCAGGGCCTGGGCGGCGGTTGGGTGGTGGGCTTCTGCTCCGTCGCCATCGGCCTGATGTTCCCTGACCGCCTGTTGCCGCGGGTCTACGCGGCCGTCACCGGCGTCTGGGGGATCGCCAGTCTGCTCGGCCCCCTGATCGGCGGTATCTTCGCCGACCTCGACGCCTGGCGCTGGGTGTTCTGGCTATTCGCCATCCAGGCGCTGGGCGTGGCCTGGGCCGCCTGGGCGCTGCTGCCGGCCGACGGCAAGGCCGGCGACAGCCGCGTGGCCTGGCCGCAGCTCGGCCTGATCGCCGCGGGGGTCGGCGCCATCGGCCTGGCCGACATCGTCCACGACTTTGCCCGCTCCATCGGCCTCACGGCCCTGGGCCTAGGTCTGTTGATCGCCATGGTCGCCCTGGACGGCCGCGCGCCCGTGCGCCTGCTGCCCAAGGGATCGGGCGACCTGCGGACCATCGCCGGCTCGGGCTTCGCCGCCATGTTCCTGCTGACGGCCGCCTCGATGGGGTTCTCGATCTACGGCCCGGCGATCCTGCAGACCCTGGCCGGGCTCTCGGCCCTGGGCGCGGGCTACATCATCGCCGTCGAGGCCCTGGCCTGGACCGTGCTGGGCCTCGCCGTCGCCCACCTGACCGGACCCTGGCCCCAGCGGATGATCCGGGCCGGCGCGGTCATGGCGACCTTGGGCGTCATCGGCAGCGCCCTGGTCTTTCCAGGGGGTTCGGTTCCCGGGGTCGTGCTGGCCGGCATGTTCCTGGGCGGCGGATTCGGCCTGTCCTGGGCGTTCATGAGCCAGCGGCTGCTGGCCAGCCTGCCCGAGGGCGATGAGCGCGCGATCGGCGCGGCGGCCATGACCACGGTGCGTCTGACCGGCTCGGCGGTGGGGGCGGCGGCCTCGGCGGCGGTCGCCAATCTGGTCGGGTTCTCGGCCGGACTGTCCCCGGCCAGTGCGGTCTCGGCCGGGCTGTGGGTGTTCGTGGCTGTCGCCCCGGTCTCGATCCTGGGCGTCTGGGCCGCCTGGCGGCTCAGCGCGGACCGTCTCTAGAGCTGGTCCAGGCCGAAGCCGGCGTGCAGGGCGCGGACGGCCAGTTCGGTATAGGCCGCGTCGATCAGCACGCTGATCTTGATCTCGCTGGTGGAGATCACCTGGATGTTCACGCCCTTGTCGGCCAGGGCCTTGAACATGGTCTTGGCCACGCCAGTGTGGCTGCGCATGCCCACCCCGATCACCGAGACCTTCGCCACGTCCTCGTTCACCTGCACGTCGTCGAAGCCGATCTTCGGCTGGGCGGCGCGGACGATCTCAACGGCGCGCTGGGCGTCGCGCTTGCCGACCGTGAATTCCATGTTGGCGGTGTCGGCGGTGCGCGCGTGGCTCTGGACGATCATGTCCACGTTCACGTTGGCGTCGGCCAGGGCGCCGAAGATCTCCGACGACACGCCCGGATGGTCGGGCAGGCCGAAGAGGCTGATCTTCGCCTCGTCGCGGCTATAGGCGACGCCGCTCACGATCCGCTTTTCCATGATCTCTTCCTCGTCGCACACGATGGTGCCTTGGCCGGGCGCTTCGCCGGGCTCGACAAAACTGGACAACACTCGCACCGGCACGTTCTTGGCCATGGCGAGCTCGACCGAACGGGTCTGCAGCACCTTGGCGCCCAGGGACGCCATCTCCAGCATCTCCTCATAGGAGATCTTGTTGAGCTTGCGGGCCTTGCTCTCGATGCGCGGGTCGGTGGTGTAGACCCCGTCGACATCGGTGTAGATGTCGCAGCGGATGGCCTTCACCGCCGCGGCGATGGCCACGGCGCTGGTGTCCGAGCCGCCTCGGCCCAGGGTGGCGATGCGACCGTCGCGGGTCACGCCCTGGAAGCCGGCGATCACCGCCACCTCGCCGGCGTCGAGCGCCGCGGAAAGCTTCTCGGGCGGGATGTCGTCGATGCGGGCGCGGCCGTGGGCGTCGTCGGCGATGATCGGGATCTGCCAGCCCATCCAGGAGCGCGCAGGCAGTCCCATGTTGCGCAAGGTCATGGCCAGCAGGCCCGCCGTCACCTGTTCGCCCGAGGCGACCACGGTGTCGTATTCGTCGTCGGATGGGTTCAACCCTTGCGCCGCGGCGCCGGCGCCGTCGGTCCAGGCGACCAGTTCGTTGGTCTTGCCGGACATGGCCGAGACCACCACGGCCACGCGGTGCCCGGCCTCGACCTCGGCGGCGACCAGGCGGCCGACGCGCCGGATGCGCTCCAGGTCGGCCACGGACGTGCCGCCGAATTTCATCACCAGCCGGGACAGGGCGAGAGCTCCGCGTGAGGGAAAGGGCTGCGCCTCATAGCGGCGCGCGCCGCAGGGGGCAATGTCTGCCTTCCGCCCAGGTGAAAAGCGAGCTTTCCGGCAAGATGGCGCCCGCTGGCGGGCCTTCGTCGCATGGGGACTAGCGCGCCGCGCCGCGCGGGTGGAAAAGGGCGGCCATGACCGCCGCCGCCACCTCCATCGACCCGGAAGAGGTCGAGCGTTTCTCCCGGATCGCCGCCGAATGGTGGGATCCGCGGGGCAAATTCGCGCCGCTGCACAAGTTCAATCCTGTGCGGCTGTCGTTCATCCGCGAGCAGGCTCTGGTGCGCTTCGGCCGCGACGCTTCGGCGCGCAAACCTTTCGAGGGCCTGCGCCTGCTGGACATCGGCTGCGGCGGGGGCCTGCTCAGCGAGCCTATGACCCGGCTGGGATTCGCGGTGACCGGGGTCGACGCCTCGCAGCGCAACATCGGCACGGCCTCGGCCCATGCGGCCGAGCAGGGACTGTCAATCGACTACCGCGCCTCGACCGCCGAGGACCTGCTGGCCGCCGGCGAGCCGGCCTTCGACGTGATCCTCAACATGGAGGTGATCGAACACGTGGCCGATCCGCGCGCCTATCTGCGTGATTGCGCCGCGCTGCTGGCGCCCGGCGGCCTGATGATCGTGGCCACGCTGAACCGCACCCTGAAGGCCTTCGCCCTGGCCAAGGTCGGCGCCGAATACGTGCTGCGCTGGGTCCCGGCCGGCACCCATGACTGGAACAAGTTCCTCAAGCCCGCGGAACTGCGCGGCTTCCTCGAGGGGGAGCCGGTGGCGGTGCAGGGCCCGTTCGGCGTCGCCTATGATCCTCTGGGCGGACGTTGGTCCCGTTCGTCGGACTGCGACATCAACTACATGATGACGGTCACCCGCGACGTGGCGTAAAGAGCGCCCTCAAGGGGAAGTATCCATGCCTTCGATACGCGTGCTCAGTCACGCATTCCGCGCCTGGCGGCGCAATATGAAGTGGGCCAAGCACGAGCCCGAAACACCTTACCTCGCCGACCTGCTGTCCGGAGCGCCGGTCTGCCTGCATGTTGGGGCCAGCGACGGGCGCCACTCCTATGTGATGACCCAGGTCGCGCCCGACGCGCGCATCTACGCCTTCGAGCCGTCGGCCTTCACCTTCGAGGTGCTGAAACTCTGCCTGAAATGGCATGGGATCGCCGACCAGGTGACGCCGGTCCACGCCGCGGTCTCCGACATGCCAGGCGAACTGCTGCTGGTGACGCCGAAGAAGACCTCCGGCCGCATGGGTCGGGCCTACGCCTTCGTCGCCGAGGCGCCGCCGGAGGGCAAGGTGCGCCCCGACCTCGAGGATACCGGCGTCGAGATCCAGCCCACCCCGGTGGTGACCCTGGACGACTATTGCCGTCGCCATGGCGTGACCCGGGTCGACTTCATCCGCATGGATATCGAGGGCGCCGAGCAGAAGGCGCTGAAGGGCGCCGAGCACGTCATCGACCGGGATCTTCCCCACGTACTGCTGGAGATCCACCCGATCATGCTGGAGAGCCGGTTCGGCGGCTCGGCCGACGCGGTGGTCGATCTGTTCCGCTCGCGCGGCTACCGGATGTTCGCGCTGAACGGCGACCGGCTGGAGGAGCGCACCACCGTGGCGCCCGACGTGCCGTGGAAGGACTACTTCTTCGTCCATCCCGCGCGCGCCCCCAACCTTCCGGACGGCGTCTTCAAGGCCCGGATGGCGGCCTGAGCGGATGGCGGCTGCGGGTCCGGACGGAGTGTGGGTCTTCGACGGCGTCTGCAACTTCTGCTCCGGATCCGTTCGCCTGGCGCTGGCCCTGGACCGCGCTGGCGGCCTGAGGTTCACGCCGATCCAGTCGCAGTACGGCGAACTTCTGGCGAGATCGGCGGGGATTGATCCGCAGACACCCAACACCTTCCTGTTTTTTGATCATGGCCGCGTCCTTGGCGGATCGGACGCCGTGCTGGCCCTGGTTGGGCGGTTGCCGGCGCCCTGGCGGTGGGTGACGATCTTGCGCCTCGTGCCCAAGGCGATGCGAGACCGGGCTTATGACTGGATCGCGCGCAACCGGTATCGCCTGATGGGACGTCGCGCGACCTGCATGGTGCCCTCTCCGAATGTCCGGGCCAGGTTCATACTCGAACCACCAACCCCGTGACGCATCGCATCCTCCTGGTGGGCGCGACAGGCGCCTTCGGACGTCGGCTGGCGAGGCTGCTGGCCGTCATGCCAGGGATCGAGCTGGTGCTGGCGGCGCGACGGGAGGCCCCCTTGCAGGCCCTGGCCGCTGAGCTGGGGTCGGGCGTTCAGATCGCCGCCTTCGACCGTGAGCGTCCCGAGACGCTCACGGTCCATCGTCCCTGGGCGGTGGTCGACGCTGCTGGACCCTTCCAGCGCAGCGACCTGCGCCTGCCCCGCGCAGCTATCGCCTGCGGCGCCCACTATGTCGACCTCTCCGACGCCCGCGACTTCGTGGCCGGCTTTCCGGACGCCCTCGGCGCGGAGGCCCGCGCCGCCGGCGTGCTGGCGGTCGCCGGCGCGAGCTCGACTCCGGCTCTGTCCAACGCCGTGCTGGACCGGCTGACCGCCGACTGGCGCGCCGTCGACCAGGTCACCGTGGCGATCTCCCCAGGCGCCAGGGCGCCGCGCGGCCTCTCCGTGATGCAGGCGATCCTCTCCTATGTCGGTCAGCCCGTGCGGCTGTTCACGGGCGGCCGCTGGCGCGACGCCCCGGGTTGGAGCGGCGTGCGGCGCCTAGACTTCCCAGGCCTCGGATCTCGCCTGGCGTCCCTGTGCGAGACCCCCGACCTCGACATCCTCCCGGCGCGGTTCGCGGTCCGGCGCGAGGCGCGGTTCATGGCGGGGCTGGAGTTGGCGCCGCTGCATCTTGGCCTCTGGCTCTTGTCGTTCGCCGTCCGCTGGCGGCTGCTGACTTCGCTCGCGCCGCTCTCACGCCCGCTGCTATGGGCTGCGGGCCTCGTGGCGGGCCTGGGCTCGGATCGTGGCGGCATGCTGGTCGCCGCGAACGGTGAAGGACCGGACGGCGGCCGCGTCGCCGCCAGGTGGGGCCTCTGGGCGGAGGACGACGCCGGGCCGTATGTGCCGGTCGCCGCCGCGGCGGCCATGCTGCGCGGCCTGGCCAATGGCGAGATCGGCGCGCGGGGCGCTCGGGCCTGTGTCGGTCTGCTGACCCTTGAGCAGATACTGGCCGAATTGGCCCACCTGCCGATCTTCACCCGCGTTGACGCGGCCTCGCCCGGCCATCCCTCGCTGCTGCGGCGCGTGCTGGGGTCGCGGGTCGAGGCCCTGCCGGTCCGCGTCGCCCGGGTGCATGCGGGCCAGGAGCGGGCGACCTTCCATGGCCGGGGCAGGGCGCGCGGTTCGCGCTCGCCGCCCGCACGGTTGGCGCGGGCTTTCGGCGGCCTGCCCGAGCCCGGCGACTATCCGAACCTAAAGGTCGACATCGTTCCCGACGCCACCGGAGAAACCTGGACTCGGCGGTTCGGCGCGCGCGCCTTTCGTTCGCGGCTCGCAAGCCTCCCCGCCGTCGGCGAATTCGAGGAGCGGGTCTGGCCGCTGGCCTTCGCCTTCAGGAGCGACCTCGCGCCGGATGGTTTCCGCTGGCGGCTCCTGCGCTGGCGCCTGGGTCCGTTGAGGCTGCCCATGATCTTGGCGCCGCGCATCCGCGCGATCACCTTCGCCCGCGACGGTGTTTACCGGTTCAGGGTTCTGGTGGCCCATCCGGCCTTGGGGACCATCTTCGCCTATGCGGGGCGCCTGGAGCCGTAGATCGCGTTGCCGCCGGCCGGATCAGTCCGGGAACTGGATCAGGGCGTCGAATTTCTCGCGCCGCCGCATCGCCTGCAGCGGCGCGGTGTCGGCATAGACGATCTCCTCGATCACCTTACCGTTGCGCAGGGTCAGCTTGTCGACGCCGCGCCAGGTGACGACATGCTCGCCGTACTTGTTCGAGCTCTCCCACTCGATCACGACCACATCGCCGCGCGAGGTCCAGTCGATCAGCTTCCAGGTCAGGTCCGGCGCATTGGCCTTGGTCAGGTCGTTGAGCTTGCCGATCTCGTCGCCCCGGATCACGCGGTTGGCGAAGGGGTAGTGTAGCTTGCCCTCGGCGTGCCAGAGCGCGAGAAACGCCTGGCCGTCCTTGGCGGCCCAGGCCGCGGCGAACCTGTCGACGAACGCCTGCTTGTCGGTCTCGTTCATTGCTATCCTCCGATGCGATGCCCGAGCCATAGGCGGGCCGCGCTCCGTCGTCTGGCGCGATACGGACTCAACCCCCGGCGCGGGGGGCTCGCGGCTGGGCTGCGCGACCGCCGCCGGCGCCGTGAGCGCCAGGGCGAGTAGGAAGGGCGCCGCGCCTAGGGTTGTCCTGTTCATCGTCTCACCTGTTTCCAATGGAAACGGCGATGTACCCGTTCGGCCAAGGCGAGGCTGGCGGCGTTCGGACTCAACCTGTCACCCGGCGCGCCCGGCGCCTCTCACGGGGCGCCTAGCGCGCTCTGGCGCCTCGCCCTAGGTTCACCTGAACAACGATAAGGGAGAAGGTCGCCGATGCTGGCTCTGATGATGGACCGGGCGCTGAGCCTGCCGTCGATCCTGGAATACGCCGCGACCTATCATGGCGACCGCGAGGTGGTGACCCGCACCCTCGAGGGCCCGATCCACCGCTACACCTATGCCGAGGCCCTGGTCCGGGCCAAGCGCATGGCCAATGCGCTCACCGCACTGGGCGTGAAGCCCGGCGACCGGGTGGCGACCCTGGCCTGGAGCACCTATCGCCACTTCGAGCTCTACTATGCCGTCTCCGGGATCGGGGCGATCCTGCACACCATCAATCCGCGGCTGCATCCGGACCAGGTGGCCTGGGTGGCCAACCACGCCGAGGACTCGGTCCTGCTGTTCGACATCAGCTTCGGCGAGCTGGTGGGCGAACTGGCCCCCAAGCTCGCAACCGTGAAGACCTTCGTGGCCATGACCGACCGCGCGCACCTGCCGGCGGAGGCTCCCGCCGGGACCCTGGTCTATGAGGAACTGATCGAGGCCCATTCCCCGGACTTCGACTGGCCGGAGCTGGACGAGCGGCAGGCCTCGGGCCTCTGCTACACCTCCGGCACCACGGGCAATCCGAAGGGCGTTCTCTACGGCCACCGTTCGACGGTGCTGCACGCCATGGCCCTGGTGGCGCCCGACGCCTTCGACCTCTCGGCCCGCGACGCCGTCCTGCCCTGCGCCCAGATGTACCACGCCAACGCCTGGTGCACGCCCTACGCCGCCCCGCTTGTGGGGGCCAAGCTGATCCTGCCCGGACGCCACTTGGACGGTCCGTCGGTCTGCGAGCTGGCGGTCGCCGAGCAGGCGAGCTTCCTGTTGGGCGTGCCGACCATCTGGGTGGGGGTGCTGGATCACCTGGACAAGACCGGCCAGAAGCTCACCAGCGTACGCAATGTCGCTATCGGCGGCTCGGCGCCCACCGCCACCCTGATGCGGCGGGTGGAGGCGCAGCTCGGGGCCACGGTGCGCCAGATCTGGGGCATGACCGAGACCAGCCCCATGGGGGTGATCAACACCCCGCTGCCGCGGCACGCCGCCGAGGACGCGGACGCCGGCTACGCCCGCAAGCTGAAGCAGGGCCGTGGCATGTTCGGGGTCGAACTGCGGATCATGGGCGACGACGGAACAGTCCAGCCGCGCGACGGGGTCAGCGTCGGCGCCCTGCAGGTGCGCGGGCCGTGGGTCTCGTCGGCCTACTACAAGAATGACGGCGCCGAGGTGTTCCTGAAGGACGGCTGGTTCGACACCGGCGACATCGGGACCATCGATCCCGAGGGCTATCTGCGGCTCACCGACCGGGCCAAGGACGTGATCAAGTCGGGCGGGGAGTGGATATCCACCCTGGACCTGGAGGACGCGGTCTCGTCCCACCCGGCGGTGGCGCTCGCGGCCGCCGTCGGCGTACCCCATCCCAGGTGGGACGAGCGCCCGCTGCTGCTGGTCACCCTGCGCCCCGGCCAGAGCGTGGACCCCGAGGTCCTAAAGGCCCACGTGGCCGAGCGAGTGGCCAAATGGTGGATCCCCGACGAGGTGCGGATCGTCGACGAACTGCCCATCGGGCCCACCGGAAAAGTGCTGAAACGCGAACTGCGTAACCAGATCGCCACCCTCTCCTGAAACAATCTTGACCGGGAGCGAACCCGGCTTGCGATTCCGCGTTCAACCCCCACGTCTAGAGGGCAGGATCTGGGAGCTTCGGACTGTGGCGCGTAAGAGACCCAAGGGCGTGCTTTCCATGGGCTGGGCCGTGATCGAGGCGGCCGCGGCCGGACGAACGGAGCACGTTCCAACCTCCGCCGACTATCCCGACACCGTGGTGCGCCGCCTGCATTTCCACGCCGGGGCCGGCCTTGGCTGGAAGATCTCGGCCCTCACCACCCCGCGGGCGAAGACCGCGCCCTGGAAGATCGTGGTGGTGACCGGAGCGCCGTCCTGGGCCGAGTACTGGGCGCCGGTCCTGGCCGCCCTGCCGCAGGACCGCGAGATGATCGTGGTGGACCGCCCGGGCTACGCTGGCTCCGAGCCGGTGGAATATGTCGGCGACATCCACGTCCAGGCCAGGGCGCTCGCCCCGCTTCTGGAGGCCAGGTTCGGCCAGAAGGTGCTGCTGGTCGGCCAATCCTATGGAGCGGCCATCGCCTCGCTGATGGCCGCTGAGAACCCGCGCAAGGTGGCGGGCCTGGTCCTGCTGTCGGGCTATTTCGGCGAATCCGGCCCAACCGCCCGCTGGCTGCTCGATGTCGGCTCGCGCCTGCTGAAGATCATTCCCCGCGACCTACGCCACGCGGTGATGGAGGTGACCAACCAGCCGACCCAGCTGGACGGCATGCGCGCCGCGCTCGCCCGCCTCCGGGTCCCGGTTCATGTGGTCCACGGGGACAAGGACGATTTCGCCCCCATCGAGATCGCCGAACGGCTGGTGTCGGAGACCCGCACCCGGCGCCCTATGCGCTTCGAGCGGGTGCCGGGCGCGACCCATTTCATGAACGAAGGGCCCACCGAGCCCCTGTTGCAGCACATTGAGGCCTGTATTCCGCGGCCCTTCGTCTTCAAGCTACCCAGAATCCCGGGCCTGCCCAAATTGCCGTCTTTCGGCTGGTTCAAGCCCCGCGCGGAGCGCCAGCGTCAGACCGCCGCACCAGCTTGAGGGGAACCTCCCGGCTCATCCCCTCGTTGTGCCCACGGTTGGCGGGGTAACCGAGGGAACATCTCAATGACGACCAAGCTTCTTCTGGCTGGCGCTGCTTTCGCCGTGCTCGCCTTCCCGGCCATGGCTCAGACCCCAGCGGTTGCGCCCCCTGCGGGAGCCTCGTCGGCGACGAGCGCCCTGCCGCCGGCCGCCACGCCGCCGGTCAGTCCGGACCCGACCGCCGGCGCGACGTCGAGCTCGGCCGGCGCCTCGGCCCAGGCCGACACCGGCATGGCCGCCAACACCTCGGCCACCGAAGCCGACCTGAAGACCGGCGCCACGGTCACCGACTCGACCGGCGCGGAAGTCGGCAAGATTTCCAAGGTCACCAAGAAGGCCGACGGCGCGGCGCAGGTCACCCTGAGCGCCAGCGGCAAGACCATCTCGGTTCCGGCCTCCAGCCTCTCGGTCTCCGGCGGCGCCCTGGTCTCCAGTGCGTCCAAGGCGGAAATCTGGGGTCCGAAGTAGACTCCTTCCAGCGAACGAAATCCAAGGCCCTGGCTCGCGCCAGGGCCTTTTTCGTTTTCGCCGAATCCGGGCTTCGCCACGGAAAATCTCTTGGCCCGCGCCATCTGAACAGCGATAAGGTTGGCACGCGAATGCTGCGGCCATACCGCGACTTCGAGAAATCAGCCCCCCTGGGGGGCGCCGGTTAGGGGAAACGCCGTCATGAAGGCCGCAGTGCTGCGCGAAGTGGGTAAGCCGCTTCAGATCGAAGACGTCCAGATCAACAAGCCCGGCCCGCACGAGGTGCTGATCCGCACCAAGGCCGCAGGCCTTTGCCACTCCGACCTGCACTTCATGGAGGGTTCCTATCCGCACCCGCTGCCGGCGGTGCTAGGCCATGAGAGCGCCGGGGTGGTCGAGGCGATCGGCTCGGAAGTCCGCACGGTGAAGGTGGGTGACCACGTCATCACCTGCCTGTCGGCCTATTGCGGCCACTGCGAATCCTGCCTCACCGGCCACCTGTCGCTGTGCGTCTCGCCCGAGACCAAGCGCGGTCCGGACGACGAGCCGCGGCTGTCGACAGCCAACGGCCCGATGATCCAGTACCTGAACCTGTCGTCCTTCGCCGAACAGATGCTGATCCACGAGCACGCCTGCGTCGCGATCCGCAAGGACATGCCGCTGGACCGGGCGGCCCTGATCGGCTGTTCGGTGATGACCGGGGTAGGGGCCGCGATCCACACTTCCAACGTCCGCCCCGGTGAGACCGTGGCGGTCATCGGCTGCGGCGGGGTCGGCCTGGCCGCCATCAACGGCGCGGCCATCGCCGGCGCGGGCCGGGTCATCGCCATCGACATGGTCTCGTCGAAGGGCAACCTGGCCATGGAGTTCGGCGCCACCGACTTCATCGACGCCTCCCAGACCGACGCGGTCAAGGAAGTGATCGAGATGACCAAGGGCGGCGTGCACCACTCCTTCGAGGCCATCGGCCTTTCCAAGACCGCCGAGCAGGCCTTCAACATGCTGCGCCGGGGCGGCACCGCCAACGTCATCGGCATGATCCCGGTCGGCCAGACTATCACCCTGATGGGCGCCGCCTTCCTGGGCGAGAAGCGCATCCAGGGCTCGCTGATGGGCTCCAACCGCTTCCCGGTCGACATGCCGCGGCTGGTCGACTTCTACATGTCGGGCAAGCTGAAGCTGGACCAGATGGTCTCCCAGCGCATCCGGCTGGACCAGGTCAATGAGGGCTTCGCCGACATGAAGAAGGGCGAACTGGCCCGGTCGGTCATCGTCTTCGACTAGTCGAATTCGATAGAAAGAATATGGAAAAACCCTCTGCCTCGGCGGAGGGTTTTTTGTTTTCGGATTGTCGATTTGGAACAATCGGCATGATTAAGCCATTGTTAACCCTAGAAAAATCTGTGAGGGAGTGAAACCCGCGAGCCCACCACGGGTTCCCCATGCGCGGTGGCGTCGCTCGAAGGGGACTTCCCAGAATATGTCACGGGATCACGATGAAGAAATACTGGCGGTCGCACGCCTGTGGGAGGAACGGTTCGGCGAACCGCCGCCCATCCTCACCGATCCGGACCTGATGCGCTCGGTGATGGACGGGACGTACGACGAAGCAGCCTAGGAACTACTCGACGAAGAAGCCCAGCAGGGCCGGTCGCACATAGGCCTCCATCAGCCCGGTGACGTCGCCGGGCTGGTTGCGCCAATCCAGCGCCAGGGAGGCGTTGAACACCACGAGCACGAGCTGGGCGGCCAGCAGCGGATCCACCGCTCGCACCGAGCCGTCGGCCACGCCGTCGGAGATCAGGCCCGCGAAGGAATGGCCGATCTGTTGGAAGCGGATCAGCACCCTTCGGCGCATGGCGTGAGGCACGGCGGCCAGGGCGGGGTGGCGGAGCATCCGGCCGCCTTCGGCCGAGGCCTGGTGCATGGCCAGGGACACGGTGGCCAGCCACAGGCGCTCCCAGCCCGTCGTGCCGGCGGCCAGGGCGCGGCGCTTGGCGTCGTCGACCAGTTCGAAGGTGCGGGCGAAGCAGGCGGCGGCCAGCTCATCCTTGTCGGCGTTGTGGTGGTAGAACGAGCCCTTGGTGACCTTCAGCTCGGCGGAGATCTTGTCCACCGAGGCGCCGCGATAGCCCTCGCGGTTGATCAGCTTGGTGGCCGCCACCAGGAAGCGGTCGCGGGTCACCTCGTCGTTCTGCGCCACGGGCGAACCCAGGGGCAGCAGCGGCAGGTCGGGCCAGACCTGGCCCTCGGCGGCGAGGCCGTCGATCATCACATCGGCGATGCGGGCGGCGACCCGGCCGTAGTCCTCGGGTTCATAGCTGCTGAGCCAGGTGTCGGACCAGGTGAGCTGGAAGACCACCAGCCGCGAAAGCGCCTGGCGTCGCGCCGGGGTGATCCACGGCATGTCGGGGCTCTTCATCAGCCGGCCGATGCGGATGTAGAGACCGGTGAAGGCCTCAATCAGCGGCAGGTGCTGCTCGCCCTCGATCAGCGAGATCTCGCTGAAGGGCGCCAGAGGGATCTCCTGGCCGAGCGCCACCCGGCGGCGGGTCTCGTAATAGGCGGCGACGAAGGCCCGCAGGCGCGCGGCGGGCGTGGTCTGGACCTCGGCCTGCTCCAGCATGGCGTTGAACCGCGCCATGGTCTCGTGCAGCACCGCGGCGGCCAGGTCTTCCTTGCGCTTGAAGTAGTAGGTCAGGCTGACCGGATGCAGATCCATCCGCTTGGCCACCGCCGCCAGGGTGAAGCCGCTGACCCCGTGGTCGTTGAAGACCGTGGTGGCGGCGGCCATGATCGCGTCCCGTTTGGCCGCGTAACGCGCGCGGGCCTTGGGCTTGACGGCTGCGGTCAAGTTGGATTCTCCGCCGAAAACATCACCAGAAGCGCGACCTTAGTTCGGCGCGGTCCGGGTTGAAAGCTACCGCAACGGGAGGTCCCTCCCGGGCCGCCAGCTTCGCAACAAGCCGTTGTGAAGCCCCGACCCAGGGTTGGCGGCTTAGCGCCCGCTTGGCTTCCCTTGTGGTCTTGGTGGTTCGATACAAGCCTCCCAGCACCGCAGGGCTCACGCAGGCTCGTGGACGGTCGGCCTGCGTCAGAAACCGTCAGATCGACCCAAGGCGCGGCGCGAGCAGTCCCGAGACCATGCGCGCGAGGGCGGGCACGGCGACCGGCTTGCGCGCAATGAGGGCGTCGTCGACGCCCTCGAGGGCCAGGGTGTCGGCATAGCCACTGCAGAACACCACCGGCAGGCCGGGACGCAGCGCGCGCGCGCGTCGGGCCACTTCGGCCCCGTTCATCTCCGGCATGGCGTAGTCGAGCACCAGGGCGTCGGGCGTCTCGCGCGCCAACGCCAATAGGCCCGCCGGCCCGTCCGCCGCTTCGAAGACCTCGAAGCCTTCGAGGCGAAGGCCATCGACCAGGACCTGGCGCACGGCGTCGTCGTCGTCCACCACCAGCAATCGGACGCCCGACGCGCCCTCCAGGCCGCTAGTGTTTTCAATCTTGTCGGTTGCGGGAGATTCGATGGCCGATGGCTCCGCGGGCGGCAGGCGGACTCGGACGGTCGCGCCAGCGCCAAGCGCGCTCTCGATCCCGACCTCGCCGCCGCACTGGTTTGCGAACCCATAGACCTGGGCCAGGCCCAAGCCCGTGCCCTTGCCGCGGTCCTTGGTGGTGTAGAACGGCTCGAGCGCTCGCGAGCGCGTCTCCTCCGACATCCCCATGCCGGTGTCGCGCAGCCAGACCGCGGTCCTTGCCGGGCCGTCGCCGACAGCCACCTCGCGGGCCACGCCCAGGGTCACCTCGCCGCCGTCGGGCATGGCGTCGCGCGCGTTGATGGCGAGGTTGATGACGGCCAGCTCAAGCTGGTCCGGGTCGGTCATCGCCCAGGCCGCGTCCAGCGGCAGGTCAAGTTTCAACGAGATGGTGGGACCAAGCGCCTGGGCGAAGATCGGCGCGGCGTTCGCAAGCGCGCCACAGACGTCGATCGGCCGCAGGTCGAACCGTTGCGTCCGCGAGAACGCCAACAGCTGGTTGGTCACCTTGGCGCCCCGGTCCGTCGCCTGGCGTGCGCCGTCGATGTACTTCCGCCCCACGTGGTCCGCGTCCAGCTTCTTGTCGAGAAGGTGGAGGGCCCCATCGATGGCCATCAGCAGATTGTTGAAGTTGTGCGCGACCCCGCCGGTCAGCCGTCCGATCGCCTCCATCTTCTGGCCCTGCATCAGCGCCTGCTCGGCCTTGAGGCGCTCGGCCGTCTGCGCCTCGAGGTCCCGCAACGCGGCCTCCAGCGCCGCGGTCCGTTCGCGTACGCTGTCCTGGAGCTCCCGGTTTTCAAGGCGTAGCTGTCGCGTGGCCAAGGCGCGCGCGAGGACGTGCACGATGTCCGCCACCTTGAAGGGCTTGAGGACATAGTCGAGCGCGCCGGTCTTCATCGCCTCGACGGCCGTGCCGATGGTGCCCTCGCCGGTCATGATGACGCCGACGAGCGCAGGATCGCGCCGTCGCGCCTCGCGCAGTAGCTCGAGGCCGCTCATCTGCGGCATGGTGAGGTCGGCGAGCAGCACCTCGAACTTGCTCGTCTGCAAGGCGTCGAGGGCGGCTTGCGCATCGCCGAGGCCGACGGGCTCGTACCCTTGCAGGTGCAGCGTCTGGCTGAGCGCGGCCACGATCGCCGGGTCATCGTCGACGATGAGGATGCGGGGGTGATGCGGAGCGGAGACCATCAGGATCCTCCTTCCGCCACGGCGTGGTCCGCCAACGACGCCGTACAATGCCGCGCCAGGGCCTCGCGGATTTCGCCGAGCTTGGGCGGCTTGCTGAGCACCTGGTCCACGTGCGGGGGGATGTCGACCTCCGCGATCAATCCCTGGCCCCAGCCGGTCAGCAGCAGCACCGGGGTTGAGGGTGAGAGCGCCTTGATCTCCGCCGCCACCTTGCGGCCGTCGACATAAGGCATACCCAGGTCGGTGATTACGGCCGCGAACGCCTCGCCGCCGGCATGCGCGGCGCGGAAGGTGTCGATGCCAGCCTGACCGCCATTGGCGATGACGAGGAGGTGTCCATCGGTCAGTAGCGTGTCGCCCAGCGCCTTCAGCAGCACGGGATCGTCATCGACCAGCAACAGGCGCAGCCGGAGCAGCGGGGTCGCCGGACCGTCGCTCGACACGCCCGCGACCGGCGCCGTCGTCGGGACGGGGAAACTCAGGCGGGCGGTGGTTCCTGTCCCGGCGGCGGAGCGGATGTCCATCTCCGCGCCATGCCGCTGGACGACGCCGTAGACCATCGCCAGCCCCAGGCCGGTGCCGCGCTCGCCCTTGGTGGTGAAGAAGGGCTCCAGGCATTGCAGGCGCGTGGCTTCATCCATGCCGACGCCGTCGTCCTCCACCTCAACGTGGACTGCGCGGGCGTCGCCGCCGGCAGCGGCCACCTTGGTCCGCAAGGTCAGCGTGCCACCGTTGGGAACCGCATCGATGGCGTTGAGGACGAGGTTGATCAGCGCCTCACGGATCTCGCTCTCCACGCCCATGACCAGGGGCAGGTCGGGAGCGAGCTCGGTTTGCACCTCAACGACCTTCCCTCGCTGTATAGCCATGTCGCTCCAACGCGCCTTGGTGAGGTCGATGACCTGTTGCATCAGGTCGTTGAGCTTCACCGTCGTCAGGGCCAGCTGGGGTTCGCGCGGCCGGTAGAATTCCCGCATCCGGGCGATCGTCTGGGTTACGTCCTCCACGGCGCGCTGGATGACCTGCAGGTTTCCGCGGGCGGTGGGGCTGAGGCCGGTTTCCGTCTCCAGCATGGAGTCGGTGTAGAGCGCGACCGGCGAGAGCGCATTGTTGATGTCGTGGGCGATGCCGCTGGCCATCTGGCCCAGCGCGCGCAGGCGCTCCTGCTGCATCACCGCCTGCTGCGACCGGCGCAGGTCGTCGTAGGCGTGCTGCAAGGCGTCGTAGAGCTGGGCCTGGTGTATGGCGAGCGCGGCGTGCTCGCTCAGTTGCCGCAGGAACTCGCACTCGCCGCTCGCGAAGCCCTGCGCCTGGAAGCGCGCCACCACGAGGACGCCAAAGACCTTGCTCTCGATCTGCAGGGGCGCGGCCACCAGCGAGCGGAGCCCGCCGCCGGCAAGCCGCTTGGGGAACGGAAAATCCAGATCGGCGATGTCCGGCTCATAGACGAGTTGGCCCTGCACACAGCGCGACAAGCCGTTCTCATCGATGTCGACGCGCGCCCGCTCGGGCATGGCGAGGTCGAGGGCGAGCGGCTGGCTGCCCACGCCGACGGCCGCGACGGTCAATGCCCGGTCCAGACCGTCATAGAGGCACAGGCAGGCGAAATCGGCCGGCAGCTGGGTTTCGATGCTGCGCACCACGACCTGGAAGATGCTCTGGACGTCCTGGCGCTCGCCGATCGCGCGGGTGACTTCGTCGAGCAGAGCCAAGCGTTCGAGCTGGGTTCGCAGCTTGGCGTCGGCCTGCCTGCGTTCGGTGATGTCGCGAACGAAACCGGCGAAGGTGACCGCCTCGCCCGAGCGGATCTCCGTGATCGCGAACTCAACCGGGAACTCGTGACCGTCCCGATGCAGCGCGGCGATCTCGATGCGCTTGTTGAGGAGGGATGTCGCGCCGGTGGCGAGGTAGCGGTCCAGTCCCTGCCGGTGGGCCTCGCGATAGCGCTCCGGCATGATGGTCGCCTCGACCGTCCGGCCCACGGCCTCATCACGGGTCCAGCCGAAGACCTGCTCCGCCTGCGGGTTCCAGCCGGTGATCACGCTCGCGCTGTCCATCGTGACCACCGCGTCGAGCGCCGTCTCGACGATGAGGCGCGTGCGCTCTTCGCTGGCCGCGAGGGCGTCGCTGGCGCGCTTCTGTTCGGTGACATCGGTCGAGATGCCGAATACGCCGTAGGTTTGGCCGGACTCGTCCCGGAGGGGAGCCTTCACAGAGATGTAGGCGTGGGGCCCGTCGTCCTGGGGGGCGACTTCCTCCTCCGTGAGCGGCTGATCGGCCGCGGCGACCCGTGCATCCATCGCTCGGAACGTCTCGGCGATCTCTTTCGGGAAAATGTCGTGGTCCGTCCTGCCGATCATGGCGTCGCGGTCGACGTGGAAGATGTCGGCGTAGCGGCGGTTGACCATCAGGTACCGCCCCGCCAGGTCCTTGACGTAGATGACGGCCGGGCTGTTCTCGACAACGGCTTCGAGCAGCTGCTGGCCTTGCCGGCGCGCCTTCATCTCCGCTTCGAGTTCGGCTGTCCGCTCGAGCACCCGCTGGTCAAGTTCCTGGTTCAGCCGTGCGAGCCGGGTCTCCGCGCGGATGCGGTCGCGCATGTCGCGCGAGGCCATCTGCATCAGGGTAAGAAGCAGCATCAGGTTGGCCGTGACCCGTCCCAGGTGGGCGACCATCGCTGGCCCGTCGTCGGGCGCCCTGGAATAGAGCATGACGATGTTGGCGACGAAGGCTGTGGCGGCCATCCAGGCGATCGGCCTCAGCAACGGCTCGCCGGCGCGCATCCGCCACGCCGCCACAGCAACCACCGCATACAGCCAAGGCGCCGCGATCAGCGCCGGGCGGGTGATCTCCAGCGGCCCCGGTGGCAGATAGGTCGGCCCAAGCTGAAAAACGGCAGACAGCGCCGCCGCCAGGGCGACGATCACCGCGGTGTATCCAACGATGCCGCCGCCGCCGCGCCGGAGCAGCCAGAGCGCCGCGGCGATAGCAAGCGGCAACAGGTGCGTGGACGGCGGCCAGGTCGCCGCTCGTAGGACGCCCTTCGCCTGCGCGATCGCCGCCAGCGGCCCGGACCACTCGACCGTCACCAAGACATGGACCAGGTTCAACACGAACGTCGCGGCGAAGGCGACGGCCAGCCACTTCGGGAATGGGCGCTCGGCGTGGACCCCCATGTCCCAGAGCAGCAGCGCCAGGATGCCGGACAGCAGCGCCAGGCCGGTGTCCAGGATCGTGTGGAGGTCGGGGTAATCCGCCCGGCCGACTGCCAGCAACGCCCAGCCAATGAGAAAAAAGGCGACTAGCACGACGCCCGCGGCGCGAGGCAGGACCACGGCGTCGGAGGTTGCTGTCATGTTGTCCAATCCAAGCCACCCGAAGGCTTTCGCTGCGTCGATCCCGCAGTGGCTGGGGACCACATTGCGCGATCGGCACACGTGGACACTGCGAAGGTGAAGCTCGACAACTTCAGAGCGTATCACAGTGGCCGCTGGCGCCTATTGGAGATGGCCAGGCGCCGCTGGGCGCCCGCCGAGCGCTAGCGGCGCAGGCCCACGCGGTCGGTCTCGGCCAGGGCCAGCTTCTGGGCGTCGGCTTCCTGCTCGGCGTCCTCGCCGCGCACCATGCGGTCGATGCGGTTCTTCTGGGCGCGGAAGGCGGCGAGTTCGGAGCCGGCCAGGACCGTGCCCTGGGGCACCTTGGCGCCGACGGGGTTCACCCGCTTGCCGCCCTTCCAGATCTCATAGTGCAGGTGAGGGCCGGTGGAGGCGCCTGTGGAGCCGACATAGGCCACGACCTGGCCCTGGCGAACCCGCGTGCCGGGCCGCACGCCCTTGCCGTAGCGCGAGAGGTGGGCGTAGCCGGTCTCCCAGCCGCCCGAGTGACGGATGCGCAGCCAGTTGCCGTAGCCGCCCCAGCGGCGCGCCTCGACCACCACGCCGTCGCCCGAGGCGACGATGGGGGTGCCGGAGCCGGCCCCGAAGTCGATGCCCTGGTGCATGCGATTGAAGCCCAGGATCGGGTGGCGGCGCATGCCGAAGCGGCTGGTCATCCGCGCCCCGTCGACCGGCGTGCGCAGCAGGAAGCCCTTGATGTTCTTACCCGTCGCGTCGAAGTACTGGACCTCGCCGCCAGCCCGGTTGAAGCGGTAGAATTCGATGCCCTTGATCGAAGCGTATTCCAGGTCGCCGGTGCCGATGGTGCGACCGCTCTCCGTGACCGTGCGGTCGAAGACCAGGGTGAAGTCGTCGCCGGGCTTCAGGTCGCGGTCGAAGTCCACCTTGTGGGCGAACAGCTTGACCATGCTGCCGACCATCGAGGGGTTGGCGCCCAGGCGCGAGGCGCTCTCGTAGAGCGAGCCGGTGATCTCGCCGCGGGCCACCGTCTGCTCCTCGCGGATCTTCTCCTCCATCTCGCGCAGGCGCATGGCGCCGTCGAAGGTGCGCGACAGGGTGATGGAGTTGGCGGGGCCGGTGCGCAGCGACAGGCCGACCAGGCGGGCGGGGCCGCGCTGGCCGCGCGGGTGGGCGACGGCGGCGTCGAAGGCCATGCCGGCCTTGATGTGAACAGTGTCCATGGCCTCGCCGAGCGCCTCGACGGCCTGGCGGGCTTCATCCGGGGCGACCCCGGCGCGCTGGACGGCGTCCTCGAAGGTCTCGCCGCGCTGGATCTTGACCGGAATGCTCTCGGGCCGGGTGAAGCCCGGCTGGGCCTCGGCCTGGGTGAAGGCGGCGTGCTGCAGGGCCGCGATGGCGGCGGGGTCGAGTGGCGGTTTGGCGGGGGCCAGGCTTTCCGTGGCGGTCAGGCGCCAGCCCAGGGCCAGGGCGGCCAGGCCGGCCACGCCGACCATCAGTCGAGGCGTGACGCGGAAGGTCGGACGTCGCGGATCGAACTCTTGCAATCTAAGCCCCCACAATACTGACGACGCCCAAGGCCCGAAGCGCGAGCCTTCAAGACGGGCGTCGAAAACGATGTGTCCGGCGGCAGGGTAGCGTGTCCCGGGCCTCCACATCGTCAACGGGTTTGGTTAATCCCGGGTAAGTCTTTTCCGAGACCGCGGCGCGACGGATTCGCACGGCCCATTTAGAGCAGACCCAAGACCAGCTCGGCAGGACGGCACAGCGCCGCACCCTTGGGGGTGGTGACGATCGGGCGGTTCACCAGGATCGGGTCCATGATCATCGCCGCGATGATCGCCTCGTCCGAGGTCGAGGGGTCGGTGAGACCCATCTCCACCGCCCGCGTGCCGCGCTCGCGCAGGATCTCGCGGGCGCTGACCCCCATCCTCAGGGTCAGGGACTCCAGCTGCTGGCGGCTCCAGCCAGTGGTGAGGTACTCGACGACGGTGGGCTCCAAGCCCTTGTCGCGCAGCAGGGCCAGGGTGTTGCGCGAGGTCCCGCAGTCGGGGTTGTGATAGATGACGATGTCGCTCATCCGGCCTTTCTAGCCCGCCCGGCCTACCAGGTGAACCGCCGAGAGGCCGCCGCGACCGTGGCGCTGTCCGTGTCGAAGGCCATCACGTCCGCGGGCCGGGGCGGCAGCGGCTTGGCGCCCGCCGGCCAGGTCTCGATGATCGTGGCGTAGCGGACCTCCATCCCGCCCGGGCCGCCGGCGCGGAAGGCGACGGTCACGCCCTGCGGCGCGTTCTGCCACCGGACCCGGGTCCACTGGCCGGCCGTCTCCAACGCCTTCACTGGCCGGCCGTTCACGCTCACGCCGGTCAGCGCCGTCGAGGGCTTCAGGTCCAGGGCGGCGATCCGAGCGCCGGGCGGCAGGGTGAGGCTGAGCGTCTTGGCGCCGCCGGGTCCCGCCGTGAAGGCAAGCGTGGGACCAGCCACATTGACAGGCTTGGCCGGAGCGACCCGCAGCTCGCGCCGATAGATGAGCGGCAGCTTCTCCCGGCTGACTTCACCGCCGTCGGCGGTCAGGACCTGGCTGGCCCAGGGCGTGATGTCCGGCGTACGGCTGACCCGCAGGGCCCGGTTGGCGTCGAGGTCCACATAGTAGAGAACCTGGCTCGCCCGCGGATGACGCGCGCTCCACGGCGGGTCGTGGCGCACCACGGCGACGACCACGAAGCCCAGCAGCAGGATGGCCAGGCCCAGGGTGCGGGCGTTCTTCTCGTTCTCCAGGGGCTGGACCAGGGGCCAGATCACCATGGCCGACAGCCAGACGACCAGGGCCAGCAGCTCGGGCAGGTCCAGGCCCTGGAAGATGCCGTGGCCGAAGCCCAGCAGCCAGCTCAGGGTGAAGGCCCCAAGCGCCGTGATGAGCGTCAGGCTCGCCCCCGACCGCCGCGCGCCGAGCGCGCTCAGCGCGGCGGCCGCGGCGCCTATGGTCACGGGCCAGGCGACCAAGAAGCCGGCGGGCGCGGCGAAGACCTGCAGCCCGACGGCGGCGAGCAGGCCGCTGATCAGCAGGCCGGTCCAGGCGCCGGCCACCCCGGTCGGCCGGCCGAAGCTCGCCAGGGCCAGCACCGCACCGGCGGCGCCCAGGCCCGCGCCGATCGGGTCCCAGCCGGCGAAGATCGAGCATGCGAGGCCCGCGGCCAGCGCCAGCACCGCGGCGGCCAGCCGCATGCGTCCGCGTCCGGCCGCCGCCGCGGCGGTGACCAGGGCGCCGACGCCCAGGATCAGGACGGCGATCTCCCAGCGGTTGACCTGGGCCAGCAGCACCCGTTGCTCCATGAAGCCGAAATCGGCGCCGGTCGCCCGGCGTCCCACGCGCAGCAGCGCCGCGGAGATCGCGATCAGGTAGAGGGCCGCGCCAAGGCCCTTGGCCACGTCCAGCCAGGGCAGGGCGCCGACGCGCCGAGCCTGCCAGACGCCCAGGCCGAGCAGGATGACGGCCAGGGCCAGGACCGCCCAGCCAGCGGGCTGGGGATAGGCCAGGATGTGGTCGCCGAAGGTGTTGGCGTAGACCAGGTCGGGAGCCTTGCCGGGCAGGGTCTCGGCGAAGGCGAGTTCGCGGGCCGCCGAGAGGGTCTGCACGCCCATGTGCTGCAGGGATCCCTTGTCGAGGTTCGCCGGCGTCGAGGTCGGGGCGTGGTAGTCGAACTGGCGGCCGATGAAGGCGTAGTTCAGGCCCGGGGCGCCGGCCCTCTTCGAGACCGTGAAATCGGTGTCGTTGGGCATCTGTTCGTACAGGAACACCGTCAAGGACGAGGAGGCGGGCGAGACTGCGGTCCTGCGGAAGAGGTCGATCACCTCGCCATTCCGAGGGCCGGTCTGGAACATCTGCGCCCGGCCGCCGCCGCCACGCGCCTCCATGTTGATGACGAAGCCGATGCGCCTGGCCAACGGGTGGTCGGCGAAGAAGGCCTCGGCGCCCAGCAGGCCCGCCTCCTCGCCGTCGGTGATCAGCAGGATCACGTCGCGGGCGGGCCGGCCCCTGGTCTTCAGGGCGCGCACGATCTCCAGGGCGGCAGCCACGCCGGCGGCGTCGTCGGCCGCGCCGGGGGAGCCCGGGACGCTGTCATAGTGGGCCATGATCGCCAGGGCCGGGGCGGTGCGGTCGGCGCCGGGCAGGATGCCGATCAGGTTCTCCACCCGCCCGCCGATGACATAGACCTCATCGCCGAATTCGTGGCGGGCCGCGGCGTCAGTGGCCTGGACCTGGGTCTCCAGGCCGAGCGTTTTCATGCGGCGGAGCAGGTAGTCGCGCGCCCTCGCGTTCGCTTCCGAGCCGATGGGGTGCGGCGTCCGGGCGATGGCGACCACGTCGGGCAGGGCGCGGGCGGCGGAGAAATCGGCCTGGGGCGCGGTGATCGGAGCGGGCGCCGGCGTCTGCTCGGAGCGCCAGGCCAGGCCCAGGGCGATGGCCAGGCAGACGGCCAGCGCGATCAGTCTTCCCACGGCCCCGCCTCCCCAGCGATCTCAGTGGGCCGCAACCTAGCCGGTCCTTCCCGGTAAGCGAAGCGACACGCCGATGGGGACCCCATGCTGTTCAGCTTCCTCCTCTCCCCCCGAAGGCGGGGGGAGAGGAGGAGGTTCGAATGTGGTCGTGCTGATTGACGGGGGCGCCAAAAAGAAAACGCCCGCCGGAAGGAGCGGCGGGCGTTCGGGTCTTTTTAGAGAGGTGGGCGGGTCGCTCAGGCCGCGACCTGGCCCTCTTGCGGGTCGCGCAGCACGTAGCCGCGGCCCCAGACGGTTTCGATGTGGTGCTTGCCGTCGGCGGCCGCGGCCAGCTTCTTGCGCAGCTTGCAGATGAACACGTCGATGATCTTCAGCTCG
>NZ_JAUYOJ010000036.1 GCF_030697925.1 Phenylobacterium sp.
CACGAACCGAGCCACGCGATCCCGAAGATCCAGAGAATACGGCCGACCCATCCAAGCTGGCCTCCTGCCCAGCCTGGACCTTGAATCATGATCCGCAGATATCCGGAATCCCGATTCAGCTAAGAGCGGTCACGCTCTAGATCCCCAGCCGCTCGGCGACCTCTTCGCCGATCGCCAGGGAAGATGTGAGGCCAGGGCTCTCGATGCCGAACAGGGCGACCAGGCCGTCCAGTCCGTGGACCTGCGGCCCATCGATGCGGAAGTCCGGCTGCGGTTCGTCCGGGCCATGCAGCTTGGGCCGTATGCCGGCATAGTCGGGCGCCAGCGCCCCGTCGGGCAGGCCCGGCCAGAACTTGCGGATATAGCGGTAGAATTCGGTCGCCCGCTCGGGGTCGACGCTGTAGTCCAGCGTGTCGACGAACTGCAGGTCCGGTCCGAAGACCGCCTGGCCGCCCAGGTCGCGGCGATAGTGGGTGCCCAGCGCGCCGTGGATCGGCGGCGGATAGATCAGCCGCGCAAACGGCGCCTTGCCGGTCAGCCGGAAGTAGACCCCCTTGCCGTAGTGCAGCGGCGGGATGGTCGCCTTGGGGAAACCCTGGATCGTCGCCGCCACCGCCTGGGCCGAGAGCCCCGGCGCGGTGACCAGCAGCCGGCAGGTGAGCGTGGTCGGCTCCTCGCCGCCGGCCTTCACCGAGAACCCGCCGCCGTCCAGCGGGCTGGCGCCCTCGAACGGCGTCGAGGTCACCACCACCCCGCCGGCCGCCTCGATCTCACCCTGCAGGGCCAGCATGTAGCCGTGGCTGTCGAACACACCGCTCTGCGGCGAGATCAGCGCGCCCTCGCAGGCCAGCTCGGGCTCCAGGGCCAGGACCTGGGCCTTGGTCATCCGCGCCATGCCCTCGACGTCGTTGGCCTGGGCCTGCTCCAGGATCGAATCCAGCCGCCCGACCTCGTCGCTGGTCGTCGCCACCACCAGCTTGCCGCAGCGGTCGTGGGGCACCTTGTGGCTGTCCAGGAAAGCATAGAGCGCGCGACGCCCCTGGACGCACAGCCGCGCCTTCAGCGAGCCGGTCGGATAGTAGAGCCCACCATGGATCACCTCGGAATTGCGCGCCGAGACCCCCTCGCCGATGATCGGCCCGGCCTCCAGCACCGCCACGACTAGGCCGCGCTTGGAGAGCGCATATCCGCAGGCCAGGCCCACCGCGCCCGCGCCCACCACCACCGCATCAAAATCGAAATCCGCCATGGGTCTGGGGTAGCCGAACCTGGCCCGTATGCAAACCGCCCCGCCCTCTCTAGCCTGATCGCAACAAGCAAGCCGGGAGCGGGACGATGCGTGGGATGAGGTTGGCCCTGGCGGCCGTGGCGGCGGCCTTGGTTCCGGCGACGGCGCTGGCCCAGGCTTCGCCGCCCCCGGCGGGCGCCTCGATCCTGATGTGGAGTCCCGAGCAGCAGCAGGCGGGCTACAAGGCCATGGAGACGCTCGCCGCCCACCAGGTGGTCAAGCGCGGGGCCGAGGTCTTCCCGCTGCCCGCCGGGACACCTCTCGATCCGAAACTGAAGATCGCCGGGACGCCCCACGACATCGAGGGCTTCATGGCGGCCTACCGGGTCTCGGGCCTGCTGGTGATCAAGGACGGCAAGGTGCTGCTGGAGCGCTACGGCCTGGACCGCAAGCCCACCGACCGCTGGACCTCGTTCTCGGTGGCCAAGTCGGTGACCTCGACCCTGGTGGGGGCGGCGATCCAGGACGGCTTCATCAAGAGCCTGGACGATCCGGTGACCGCCTACATCCCGGAACTCAGGGGCGGCGGCTATGAGGGCGTCACCGTGCGCCAGCTGATCACCATGACCTCCGGCGTGAAGTGGAACGAGGACTATACAAGCCTCGTGTCCGACGTGGCCAAGGTGGGGCTCTCGGTGATCGAGCCGGGGGTCAATCCGGTGGTCAGCTACATGCGCCGTCTGCCGCGCGATGTACCGCCGGGCTCGAAGTTCCACTATTCCACCGGTGAGACCGACCTGGTGGGGATCTTGGTCTCCAAGGCGGTGGGCAAGCCGCTGGCGCAGTATCTGTCGGAGAAGATCTGGGCGCCGTTCGGCATGGAGCAGGACGCCATCTGGATCGAGGACGTGGCCGGCCACGAACGCGGCGGCTGCTGCATGTCCATGACCCTGCGCGACTACGGCCGGATCGGCATGTTCATCCTGGGCGGCGGCAAGGCTGGCGGGAAACAGGTGGTCCCCGAGGGCTGGACCGCCGACGCCACCCGCGCGCACGTGCAGGTCAGCCCGGCGCATCCGGAATATGGCGGCTACGGCTATTTCTGGTGGATCAATCCCGCCGTCGGCGCCTACGAGGCCCAGGGCATCTTCGGCCAGTCGATCACCACCTTCCCGAAGGACAAGCTGATCATCGTGGTCAATTCCGCCTGGCCCGCAGCCGACACGCCTGAGCTGAACGCCGCGCGCGACCGGCTGACCGCGGCGATCCGCGCGGCGGTGGCGCGCTAGCCGCCGAAGGTCAGCCGGATCTGGTCGCGATAGAGCAGCAGGTCCCGGGAGACCAGGCTGGGATCGCCCAAGGTTTTGGACACGATGAGCGCCTGGGACGTGGTGCCGAAGACGCCGTCCGCCAGGCCGATCAGGTCCGTCGGGATCTTCGGGGGATAGGCTTCCGCGATCTCCTCCAGCCAGGTCAGGAAGGTCTTGCGCCACACTAGCACCCCCTCGGCGTTCATTCGCGTCACCTCGCGGTCGAAGGCCTGGTCCTGGAAGGTGATGGTCGCCACCAGGCAGCCGGGATGGTTCTGAATCATGTCCGACATCGCCTCGGCATAGAGCTTGATGAAGATCAGATAGGCGTGCAGCGGATCGGACGAGAGCTCCCGCGCCCGGGCGATCAGGGTCTGCTGGAAGACGTCGTTCTCGGCGTGGTAGCGCTCCAGGATCTGGCGGGCGAGATCGTTCTTGTCGCGGAAATGGTAGAAGAAGCCGCTCTTTGTGATGCCGGCCTCGGCCACCAGCTCCTCGATGGAGGTGGCGCTGAAGCCCTTACGGATGATCGCGTCATAGGCGATGTCGAGCAGGCGTTCGCGCGTGCGCGCGCCCTTCGACTGCACCGGCGGTGTGGTTTTCTCGGGTAGCTCGCTCGACATCGGCTTAGCCCACCACGGGATGCTGACCCAAGTCTTTCGGATAACACGAAAATCCCCGGTCAGCCAAAACCGACCGCGCGCTCGCTAGAGGCTGAGGGCGCAACGAAATACCTCTCCCCGCCCCGAGACGAGGAGAAGCAGATGTCACAGAAAGACCAGGCCGGACTGGCCCTGACCGGCGCCAGTCCCAAGGCCGCCAAGGCCTATTGCGAGGCGCTCAGCCTCTATCACCGCATGGGCGGCGATCCCTTCACCCTGCTGGAGCAGGCTGTAGTCGACAGCCCCGGTTTCATCATGGCCCATGTGCTCAAGGCCAACCTCATGCTGGTCGGGACCAATCCCGAGACCATGATGGGCGGGATCGCCGCCCTGGAGACGGCCAAGACCCTGACCGGCACCGACCGCGAACGCGGGCACGTGGCCGCCCTGGCCAGCATCGCCGCCGGCGAGATCCGCGACGCCGGGCGCATCCTGGAGGACCTGTCCATCGAATATCCGCGCGACCTGCAGGCCCTGCAGGCCGGCCAGCTGATGGACTTCCTGCTGGGCGACTCGCGCATGCTGCGTGACCGCATCGCCCGGGTCCTGCCGCACTGGTCGGACGCCATGCCCGACTATCACGCGGTGCTGGCCATGCTGGCCTTCGGTCTGGAGGAGAGCGGCTTCTACAGCCGCGCCGAGGCCGCGGGCCGTCGGGCCCTGGAGTTGCAGCCCCTCGACGCCTGGGCCCAGCACGCCGTCGCCCACGTTTTGGAAATGCAGGACCGTCGCGCCGATGGGATCGCCTTCATGCGGCGCGAGAGCACCGGCTGGCAGCAGGACAGCTATTTCGCGGTCCACAACTGGTGGCACCTGGCGCTCTTCCATCTGGGCCTGGGCGAGACCGACGAAGTGCTGCGGCTCTATGACGGTCCGATCTACGGTGAGGCCTCGACCATGGACTTCGACAAGCTCGACGCGGCGGCCCTGCTGTGGCGGCTGAAGCTGCTGGGGGTCGATGTGGGCGACCGTTGGAGCCGGCTGGCCGACGTCTATGAGCAGGGCATCCTCGGCATGTCGGCCTTCACCGACGCCCATGCCATGATGGCCTTCGTCGGCGCCGGCCGCGCGGACGGCGTCAAGGCGGTGCTCACGGCGCAGGACCAGGCCCTAGCGGCGCCGGGCGATAACGCCGTCATGGTGCGCGATGTCGGCCTGCCGCTGATCCAGGCCATCGCCGCCTTCGACGCGGGCGCCTACGCCGCGGCGGCCGACCGGCTGCGCGGCATCCGCAACCACTCCGGCCGGTTCGGCGGAAGCCATGCCCAGCGCGACCTGATCGACCTGACGCTGATCGCCGCGGCGCGGCGGGGCGGCGACGGGCGCCTGGAAAAGGCGCTGCTCGCCGAGCGCGCCAACGCCAAGCCGCTGTCGATCGGCGACGAGGCGCTGCTCAGCCGCGCCGCCTGAGGACGAGGGCGGCGGTTTAGGCCGCCGCCTTCTCCCACTCGCGCCACAGCTTGGCCTCGTCGGCCTTGGCGATCTTCACCGAGGCGTCCTTGATGTGGCCATAGCCGCGGATCGCCTGCGGCACGGCGGCGATCTGGACCGCGGTCGGCAGGGTCTTGGCGGTCAAGCCCGCCAGAACCTTGTCGAGGCCAGCCTGGTAGTCGACGATCAGGCCCCGTTCCATCTTCCGTTCCTCGGTGTAGCCGAAGATGTCGAGGGCCGTACCGCGCAAGCCCTTCATCCTGGCCATCAGGGGGAAGGCCGCATCCAGCATCCAGCCACCGAACTGGATCTTCCTCGGCTTGCCGTCCGGGCCTTTGGGCGCGAGCAGCGGCGGAGAGAGCCAGATCGTGGTCTTACCCCCCTTGAAGGTCCCGTTCCGCTCGGCGGCGAACCGGCCGTCGGTATAGAGCCGCGCGACCTCGTACTCGTCCTTGTAGGCCATCAGCTTGAAGAGGTTGGTCGCCACGGTGCGGGTCAGGGCCTCGGAGCCGAAGATGGCTTCAGCCTTGGAAACCTGCTCGACCCGTTCCAGGTAACGCTTGGCATAGGCGGCGTTCTGGTAGGCGGTGAGCTCGCGACCGCGATGGGCGATGAGTTCGGCCAGCGGCATGGTCTCAGGCGTCGGGACGTCAGCCTCGGCCGGCCCCCGCGCCGCGGGATCGTGCGCCACCCGGCGGCCCAGTTCGAAGGCTTGCAGATTGGCCTCAGCCTGGACGCCGTTCAGGCGGATCGCGCGGTAGATGGCCCGCGAGGACAACGGGACCAGTCCCTTCTGCCAGGCGAAGCCCACCATGATCATGTTGGAAAAGATGGCGTCGCCGAAGGTGGTCTCAGCCAGATGGTGGGCCGGGCATTCGTCATAGGACTTGGTCGCCGCCTTGATCCGGCCCGACATGCTCTTGGAATCGAAGCGCACGTCGCGGTCGGTGACGAAATCGGCGGTGGGCGAGAAGTCCTCGTTACCGCAGGCCACGGTGCGGTCCTTGGCGTAGAGGGCCAGCGCGTCGGCGCCGGCCGCCGAGAGGATGTCGCAGGCGATCAGCACGTGGGCCGAAGCCGCCGGGACGCGCCCGCCGACCACGCTGTCCTCGGTCTCGCCGATCCGGACGTGGGAGAACACCGCCCCGCCCTTCTGGGCCAGGCCGGTCATGTCCACCACCGACGAGGCGCGGCCGTCCACGTGGGCGGCCATGGCCAGGATCGAGGCGACGGTCGTCACGCCGGTGCCGCCAATGCCGGTGAAGACGATGTTGCGCACCCCCTCCAGCGGCTCGAAGGACGGCAGCGGTGTGGAGTCGGCGGTTAGCGCCGGCATGGCCTTCGCCTGGGCGTTCTCACCGCCTTCGATCGTGACGAAGGACGGGCAGAAGCCGTCGAGGCACGAATAGTCGGTGTTGCAGCTCGACTGGTTGATCCTCCGCTTGCGGCCGAACTCGGTGTTCAGCGGCTCGACGGAGACGCAGTTGGACGTCTTGGAACAGTCGCCGCAGCCCTCGCAGACCAGCGGATTGATGAACACGCGCTTCGTCGCGGTCTCCATCTTGCCGCGCTTGCGGCGCCGGCGCTTCTCGTTGGCGCAGACCTGGTCATAGAGCAGGACCGTGGCGCCGGGCGTGTCGCGCAGCATCTTCTGGACTTCGATCAGTTCCGACCGCGGGCGGACGTCCACGCCGGGGGCGAGATCCTTCACGTCGTCGTAGCGGCGGGGATCGTCGGCGACGATCACGGTCTTGGCTATGCCCTCGGCGGCGAGCTGGCGGGTGATCTGGGCCGGGGTGAAACCGCTCTCGGCCGCCTGGCCGCCGGTCATGGCCACAGCGTCGTTGAACAACAGCTTGTAGGTGACATGGCTGTTGGCGGCGATCGACGCACGGATCGCCAGGGAGCCGGAGTGATTGTAGGTCCCGTCGCCCAGGTTCACGAACACATGCGGTTCGGTGGTGAAGGGGGCCGACCCCACCCAGGTCAGGCCCTCGCCGCCCATATGGCTGTTCAGGTCGGTCGACGGGTCTGAGAAGCTGGCCATATAGTGGCAGCCGATCCCGGCCAGGGCGCGGGAGCCCTCCGGCAGGCGGGTCGAGGAGTTGTGCGGGCAGCCCGAGCAGAAGAACGGCTTGCGCTGCTGTTCCGCCGCCAGGGTCACGGCGGCCATGGAGGCGGCCGAGACGCGGGAGAGGTAGTCGTGGACCCGCTCCATGTGCGGGCCGGGAGGCAGTCGGTCGGCGATGGCCAAGGCCACCTCCGCCACCGAGAGGGCGCCGAGTTCCGAAAGCAAGGGGTGGCCCTGCTCGTCGGTCTTGCCGACGATCTTGGGCCGCGCGTGGGCGGGCAGGTCGTAGAGGGCGGCGCGCGCCTGGGTCTCGATCAGCGCGCGCTTGTGCTCGATGACCATCATGGTCTCGAGGCCGGCGGCGAAAGCGCGCAGGCCGGTCGGCTCCAGCGGCCAGGGCATGCCGACCTTGTAGATGGCGACGCCCAGGTCCGAGGCCTGCTGGCTGGTGATGCCCATGGCCGCGAAGGCCTCGATCACGTCCTTATAGGCCTGGCCCTGGCAGACGATGCCTAGCCGTGGCCGGCTCGAGCCCAGCATGACCCGGTCGATGCGGTTGGCGCGGGCGAAGGCGAGCGCCGCCGGGATCTTGAGCGTCCGCAGGCGGCGCTCCTTGTCCAGGGGCTGGTCCTTCAGCCGAATGCCGACCCCGCCGGCCGGGAACTTGAAGTTCGTGGGGACCACGATCTTGTGGCGGTCCAGCGAGATATCGATGGTGACGCCCGAGTCCATGGTGTCCGCCAGCGCGATCAGGCCCACCCACAGGCCGGAGAAGCGCGACATGGCGATGCCCATCAGGCCGTAGTCCAGCACCTCCTGCACGTCGGCCGGCGACAGCACCGGCATCTCGAAGTCCTGGAAGGCGAATTCCGACTGCGACGGCAGGGTGGAGGACTTGCAGGTGTGGTCGTCGCCGGCCACAGCCAGAACGCCGCCCTTTGGCCAGGTTCCGGCGAAGTTGGCGTGCTTGAAGGCGTCGCCCGTCCGGTCGACGCCGGGGGCCTTGCCGTACCACATGCCGGTGACGCCATCGAACTTGGCGCCGGGGAATAGGTTGGCCTGCTGGCTGCCCCAGACGGCGGTGGCCGCCAGGTCCTCGTTGAGGCCTTCCTTGAAGACCACCTGGGCTTCTTCGAGGAATTTCTTCGCCCGGCCGGCCTGTTGATCCAGGCCGCCAAGCGGGGAGCCACGATATCCCGAGACAAATCCGGCGGTGTTCAGGCCCGCGGCCAAATCCAGGCGCCGCTGGTCCATCATCACTCGCAGGAGCGCCTGGACCCCGGTGATGAAGACGCGACCTTCTTTGAGCAGGAATTTGTCGTCGAGCGTCACATCTGCGTGGCGCATAGCAATATCTTTCCTTTTCGGCTCCCTAGTGCCAATAGAAGATCATATAAGTACGATGCAATTGCTTGCTAAAGGCGTGCCCCCCGCCATGGGTTCCGGGGCAAGAATGACGCTCATATGCGCCGTATGAAGGAGGAAAACTTGTCCGAGGCCCTCGACGCCGTCGATGCCAAGATTTTGGACCTGATCCAGCATGACGCCGGCCTTTCGGTCGCCGAGATCGCAGAACGGGTCGGATTGTCCTCCAGCCCGTGCTGGCGGCGCATCAAACGCCTGGAAGATTCAGGCGTCATCCAGCGTCGCGTGACCATCCTGGACCGCGAACTGCTGGGCTTGGGCTTCGAGGTCTATTGCACCGTCAAGCTGTCGCTGCCGACCAAGGACAACCTGGACGCCTTCGAGACCGCCATCGGCAAGCTGCCGGAAGTGGTGCAGTGCGCCACCGTCACCGGCGCCGCCGACTACGAGCTGCGCATCGTCACCCGCGACATGCACGCCTTCGACGACTTCCTGCGCGAGAAGATCCTGTCGCTGGGCCTGGTCTCCAATATCGAGAGCCGGATCGTCATCCGCTCAGTCAAGCACACCACCGCCGCGCCGCTCGGACTGATCAGCCCCTACGTCAGCAGCCACGGCTGACCGAGCGGCGGTCGTTCTGACCGCCCTCGGCCGCGTGCGCGCAAGCCCGCCTTCTCGGTCATGGCGAGAAAGGGCAGTATGGCGGCCGGACAGAACCCGGAGCCCCGACCATGATCGACCTCGTCATCGACCAGCGGCGCAAGGACCTGGGCGGGTTCGAGGTCGGCCGGGTCCTGCCCTATCCCAGACGGCGGATGGTCGGGCCCTTCATCTTCTTCGACCACATGGGCCCAGCCCGGTTCGAGGCAGGCTTCCCGGCCAATGTGGACGTGCGACCGCATCCGCATATCGGGCTGTCGACCCTCTCCTACCTGTTCGAAGGCGAGATGACCCATCGCGACTCGGTGGGCGTCACCCAGCCGATCCGGCCGGGTGAGGTGAACTGGATGACCGCCGGCTCGGGCATCACCCACTCCGAGCGCTTCGAGACCCTGCGCGCCCAGGGCGGCTCGATGAACGGCATCCAGGCCTGGATCGCCCTGCCGGTCGAGGACGAAGAGACCGCCCCCAGCTTCGACCACTACGCCCCCGAGGTCCTGCCGACTCATGAGGCGAACGGCATGTGGGCGCGGCTGATCGCCGGCCAGGCCTTTGGCGCGAGCTCGCCGGTCAAGACCCACTCGCCGATGTTCTACGTCCATTGGGCGCTGAAGCCCGGCGCCCAGGCGCAGCTGCCGGCGGAGTATCCCGAGCGCGCGGCCTATGTGGCCCTGGGCATGGTCGAGGTGGACGGACGCCAGTTCCATGAGGGCCAGATGCTGGTGTTCGAGCCCGGCCAGCCGGTGCTGTTCACCGCCGTGAACGACGCCATCGTCATGCTGCTGGGCGGCGAGCCGATTGGGGGCCGGTTCATCGACTGGAACTTCGTCTCATCGTCCAAGGACCGCATCGAGCAGGCCAAGGCCGACTGGCGGGCCGGGCGCATGAAGTTGCCCGACGCCGACCACGACGAGTTCATTCCCCTGCCCAACGAACCGCCGCCGGCCCAGGCGAACCCGATGTCGTGAGGCGGCCGAAAGGGCTTGAACGCCCTGGGGGAAGCTTGCTTTGAATGCCACCAACCAGATCCTGGGAGGACGGCATGAAACTCTACTCTTCCATTGGCCCCAATCCGGCGGTCGTGAACATGTTCCTGGCCGAAAAGGGCGTCACCCTCGACACGGTCAAGGTCGACATCATGGCCGGCGAGAACCGCCAGGCCCCCTACATGGAAAAAAACCCGGCGGGCCAATCACCCTGCCTGGAGATGGACGGCGGCGGACATCTGTCCGAGATCATCCCGATCTGCGAATACCTGGAGGAAAAGTTCCCCAGCCCGCCGCTGATCGGCACGACGCCGGAAGAGCGCGCGGAGACCCGCATGTGGCTGCGTCGCATCGACCTCAATATCTGCGAACCGCTCGTCAACGGCTTCCGCTACGCCGAGGGCCTTCCCCTGTTCCAGAGCCGCATGCGGACCATCCCCCACGCCGCCGACGACCTGAAGGCCCTGACCCGGGAAAAGCTCGGCTGGTTGGACGGGCTGATGACCGGCAAGACCTGGGTGGCGGGCGAGCGCTTCACCCTGGCCGACATCCTGCTGTTCTGCTTCGTGCAGTTCGGCGGAACGGTGGGCCAGCCGCTGAACCCCGACAACAAGAACATCGTCGCCTGGATGGAACGGGTGAAGGCGCGGACGCCGGCCAAGGCGCCGGCCTAAAGCTGCTTTCCTCCCCCGTTCCCGTTGGTCACGTGGGAGGAAAAGGTCAGCCCTGCGCGCTCAACGCCTTGCGCGTCTGTTCCCAGTACTGAGCGCCGGTGATGAGGGTGACGATCGTGGCCACCCACATCAGGGTGTGGGCAAGCAGCGTCACCGGGCTCTGGATGGCCGGATCGGCGGGCAGGTCGAACGCCGCCCAGGACGACGACAGCATCTCGGCGGCGAGCGCGGTGAGCTGCAGCGTGGTTTTCCACTTTGCCAGCAGTGTGACCGGCAGCTTCACGCCCTTGCCGGCGCCGACCTCGCGCAGGGCGCTGACCGTGAACTCGCGGAACAGCATCAGGCCCGCCGGCAGCACCACCATCGGCTGGCCGCCCAGGGCCAGCAGGCCCAGGATCGCCCCACACACCAGCACCTTGTCGCCGATGGGGTCGAGGATCGCGCCCCAGACGCTGACGGCGTCCAGCTTGCGCGCCAGCCAGCCGTCGAAGAAGTCGGTGACCGCCGCGATCACGAACGACCAGAAGGCCCAACGCTGCAGGCCGAACTGCATCTCGGGCGTCAGCCGCTCGCTGACATAGGGCACCGCGCCCGCCGCCGCGGCCAGGGCCAGGAAGACGAACAGGGTCAGGACCAGCCGTAGCGAGGTCAGGAGGTTGGGAAGGGCTTTCATGTCGGTCCTAGCGCGCGCATGACTCAGGTGGCCAGCGTCAGCTCGACCTTCTTAGACTGTTTTCCATAGATGCAGATTCGCTTGTCCGCGCCCTCTCGAAGCACGGCCACGCCATAGGTCTCCGTGCCCAGCGGGTGGACGATGACCTCGGGCGTCTTCATGCCGGTCGCCTGGGCCGCGGCCAGACACCTGGCGGCGACGTCGGCGCGGAAGGCGATCCAGGCATCAGGGGAACTGGCCTGGCCGATGGCGGGCGCCAGACTGGCCAGGGCCGCGATGGCGAGGATGGCGCGAGCGGACATGGGCGGTCTCCGGCGGAATTGAGCTTCAGCTTACCGCAGCGTCCGGGCGCGCCAAACGTTCCCGCTCAACCCTTGCGGAAGTAATCGAAAATCCGTTGGGCCAGGGGTTCGCTGACCCCCTCGACCTTGGCCAGGTCGTCCACCGAGGCCCGCGACACGCCGCGCGCGGAGCCGAAGGCATGCAGCAGGGCGCGCTTGCGGCCGGGACCGACCCCCTCGATCTCATCGAGCGGGTTCTTCTTGATGTCCATGGACCGGCGGGTGCGGTGGCTGCCATTGGCGAACCGGTGGGCCTCGTCGCGCAACCGCTGCAGATAGTAGAGGACCGGCGACTTGGGCTCCAACATGAAGGGCGGCTTGCCCTCGATGAAGAACCGCTCCAGCCCCGCATCGCGGTCGGGGCCCTTGGCGACCCCCACCACGGCGATGTCGTCGACGCCCAGATCGGCCATGACCTCGGTCACCGCGGCGAGCTGGCCCGCGCCGCCGTCCACCAACACCAGGTCGGGGCGGATCGCGCCCTCCCCGGCCTCCTCTTCCTTGACCAGGCGGGCGAAGCGGCGACGCATCACCTCCTTCATCATGCCGTAGTCGTCGCCGGGGGTGAGCTCGGTCCCCTTGATGTTGAACTTGCGGTACTGGCTCTTCTGGAAGCCGTCGGGGCCCGCGACGATCATGCCGCCGACCGCGTTGGTCCCCATGATGTGGGCGTTGTCATAGACCTCGATGCGCTCGGGATTGCCGTCCAGGCCGAAGGCTTCGCACACCCCGGCCAGCAGCTTCGACTGGGCTGAGCTCTCGGCCATCTTGCGGCCCAGGGCCTCGCGGGCGTTGGTGAGCGCGTGGTCGACCAGCTGGCGCTTCTCGCCCCGCTGCGGCCGATCGATGGTCACCTTGCGGCCGGCCTTCAGGCCGAAGGCCTCGCACAGCAGGTCGCGCTCGGCGGGTTCGATGCTGGTCAGGATCAGCCGCGGGATCGGCTTGTCGTCGTAGAATTGGCCCAGGAAGGCGCTCATCACGTCCGGGTCCTCGTCCGACTTGTCGACCCGGGGGAAATAGGCGCGGTTGCCCCAGTTCTGGCCGGCCCGGAAGAAGAACACCTGGACGCAGGCCTGGCCGCCCTCGGCGTGCAGGGCGAAGACGTCGGCCTCCTCGATGGTCTCGGGATTGACCTGGGTCTCCTGGGCGACGGAGGCCAGGGCCCGGATCCGGTCGCGCAGGCGCGCGGCGCGCTCGAACTCCATGTCGTCCGAAGCCGCCTGCATCTGGTCCGACAGGGTCTTCATCACCGCCCGGCTCTTGCCGCGCAGGAAGGCCTCGGCCTGGTCGACCAGGCCGCCATAGTCCTCCAGGCTGACCAGGCCCGTGCAGGGCGCGGCGCAGCGCTTGATCTGATGCAGCATGCACGGCCGGGTGCGGCTCTCATAGACGCTGTCCGAGCAGGATCGCAGCAGGAAGGCCTTCTGCAGGGTGTTCAGGGTCTTGGTGACCGAGTGGGCCGAGGCGAAGGGGCCGAAATAGTCACCCTTGATGGTGTGGGCGCCGCGATGCTTGCGCAACTGGGCGGCGGGATGTTCCCGCCGGATGACGATCTCGGGGAAGCTCTTGTCGTCGCGCAGCAGGACGTTGAAGCGCGGCTTCATCTGCTTGATCAGGTTGATCTCGAGCAGCAGGGCGTCGGTCTCGGTGCGGACCGTGACGAACTCCATCGACCGGGTCAGGTCGACCATCAGGGCGATGCGCTGAGTGTGGAAGCGGCCCTGGGCGTACTGCAGCACACGCTTCTTCAGCGAGCGGGCCTTGCCAACATAGAGGACCTCGCCATCCTCGCCGATCATCCGGTAGACGCCCGGAGCATCAGGCAGACGCCGGACCTCGTCCTTGATCAGGGCCGCGCCCTGCAGGGGCGCCGGGGTGGTGACGTCGATGGTCATGGCGCAGATATAGGCGAGTCCGGCGTCGCGCGCAGGACGCGATCTAGAGCTTCACCCCGCCGGCGGAGAGTTTCTCGAAGCCCGGCTTGGTCAGTTTGATGTAGCCCTTCACCGGGTCGCGCCAGAAGATCGCGCCCTTGATCTTGCCTGGATCGAAGCCGTCGGCCACCAGGTCCATCTTGCGGTGCTTGAACGTGCCGGTGGTCTCGATTGCCGGAAGGATGCGGACGAAGACCGGCTGGGCGTAGGGCGGCAGGTCGCGGGCCACCTGTTCCCCGAACTGCTTGATGTCGAAGCCCGACTCCACCACCAGGCCCGCCATGCCGGCGCGGCCGTCGGCGCCCTCGACCGTCACGCCATAGACATTGGCCTCGGCCACGCCGGGCACGGCGGCCAACCGTTCGGCCACCTCGTTGGTGGAGACGTTCTCGCCCTTCCAGCGGAAGGTGTCGCCGATCCGGTCGACGAAATAGAAGTAGCCGTCGGCGTCCATGCGCATCAGGTCGCCGGTGCGGAACCAGGCGTCGCCGCGTTCGAAGACGTCGCGCAGGATCTTCTTCTCGGAGGCGACCTTGTCGACATAGCCGGTATAGGCGGTTCGCGCGTCGCCGCCGATCGCGCCGATGCACTCGCCGACCTGGCCCGGCCCGCACTCGATGCACAGGCCGTTCAAGCCGCGCACCGGCTCCTCGGTCTCCACGTCGAACTGGACCAGCCGCACGCTGAACTTGTTGCGCAGCCACTTGGGCGCCCGGCCGATCGCGCCCACCTTGCCGTCGAAATTGAACAGCGAGACATTGCCCTCGGTAGAGCCGTAGAACTCCAGGATCTCCGGGATCCTGAACCGCGTCCTCATCTCGGCCCAGACGTCGCCGCGCAGGCCGTTGCCGAAGGCCAGGCGGATCTTGTGGCCGTGCTCGTCCTCGACCTCGGGATGGTTGACCAGGTAGCGGCACAGCTCGCCGATATAGACGAACATCGTGCAGCGCTCGGCGACCACGTCGGACCAGAAGTGACTGGCGGAGAATTTCCTCTTCAACACCGCCGAGCCGCCGTTCAGCAGGGCCGCGCCCAGGCCGCAGAGACCGCCGGTGGCGTGGTAGAGCGGCAGGGCCACGTAGATCCGGTCCTTGGCCGTGGCCCCCGTGGCGCCGGCGAAGGCGCGCATATAGAGCTGGGCGCGGACGTGGGTGATCCGCGCGGCCTTCGGCAGGCCGGTGGTGCCGCTGGTGTAGATATAGAGCGCGGTGTCCTTGGCGGTCATGCCGTCGCGCACCGAGCGATCCGGCGGGAGCTGGCTGCAGCTCTTCAACGCCTGGACGAGGTCGCGCTGGTCGCCATGCGCCTGACCCAGGACCCATTGCTGCATGGGTCGGTCCAGCAGGGTCTTGGCCTGCTCGAACACCGGCGAGGTCTCGCCGTCGACGATCACATGGGCCGCGCCCGAGATACTCAGGCAGTGGGCCAGGGGCAGGCCCGCGAGCTGGTTGTTGATCAGGGCGGTGACCACCCCGATCTTCGACAGCCCATACCAGATCGGGAAATATTCCAGCCGATTGGGCAGGAACAGCGCCACCACCTGGCCGCGCCGGATGTTCATCCCCTTGGCCCAGTGGGCGAAGCGGTTGGCGACGGCGTCCATCTCGCCATAGGTGAGGGTCTTGCCCTCGAAGGTCAGGGCGGGGTTGTCGCGCCAGGTCTCCACCGCAACCTGCAGATCGTCGCAGATGAGGTTGGGCGAGGACGGCGCGATGGTCTTCACGCGCTTCAAGGTACGTTTGAGCCCGCGCATGAAGCGCCAGTCACGTTCGAGCCGGGCCTTCAGTCGCATGCATTCCCTCCGACGCGCGCTCACCTTGGCGGGGGCCGTGAGCGCGGGTCAAGCTGAGCCATGGATGCGAAGCGTCGCACCCGTCTCAGGCGAACCCGACCGTGGCGGAAAGGACTCAGTGCTTGGTTAAGAAAACCGCGCCCAGGCCGATTGGCGAGAAGCGCCCAGGACCTCACTGGTCAAGGATACCCTCACGCGTCGGCAAGCTCGGCCGTCAATTGTGGCGCGGAGGCGGCGACAATCGCCAGACTATGGCGCAAAATTGGAAGTCTTTGTACGATCGTCGAAAATGAAACTTCACTGTTGGAAAAAACTTCTCGGTCAAAAAACAGTATAATTTCAGGAACTGCGGCCCTTAAGACACGGTTCGGATCAAGCGTGACGTTGGAAATCACGGAACATGTGAACGCCCAGCTCGTTCTCATCTCCGACCAACGACCTGGGAGGTCTGATATGTCGACCGAATATAGCCCGTTTGCCCGCCCCAAGTTCACCGCCGAGGACTTCGCCCGCGAAGATTCGTCCACGACCTTCGACACCGCGCCCCGTGTGGCGCCGGAAGAGCGCACCTTCGCGTCGGATGATGCGCCGCGCGCCGCCTTCGTCGATCCCGACCTCGTCCGCGAGGACCAGGTGATGGACGACACCTCGGCGTTCGCCGCCGCGCCGCGCTATGCGCAGAGCGCCAAGTCGACCGCAAAGTCATCGGGCCGCGCGATGGCGCCCATCGCCATGATCGCCATTCCCGCCGTCGCCCTGCTAGCCGGCGTCGCCTACTTCACCATGCAGCCGCGGGACGGCCTGATCGCCGAACAACCGGCCACCGTCGCCGTCGCCCCGACCCCGCCGGCCCCGCTTCCGGAGCCGACTGAACTGGCCGCGGTGACGCCGACGCCCGCCCCGGTCGAGGCCACGCCCACGCCGGCCGCCCCCATCGCCAAGGCCGCCACGCCCCGCGTGACCGCCCGCGCCGCCGCGCCCACCCGGGTCGCCAGGGCTCGGCCGGCTCCCGCCGCCGCCCCTGGCGCGGAAGACGTGAGCGCCTGGTCGCGCGACGCCAGCGCCACCCTGCCGACCGCGCCGGTCCCCTATTCGGCCACCACCCAGACGCCCAGCGCCTCGCCCGCCCCGATCATCCTGCCGCCCATCGCGGCCGAACCGGTGGCCCCAGCCCCGAGCGAGACCCCGACGCCGCTGGTCCCGGACCCGACCATTCCGCCGACCCTCTAGGGACGGGTTAGCAAGAGCGCGGCGGCCCCCGGCGACGGGGGCCGCCGTCGTCTTGTCCCGTGCCCGGGGTCGCCTTCTAGGTGCGGCGGCGGAACGCTCCCTTAACTCCCCTGCGACATCCTGGTCGCAACGAGATCTGGGGTAGGGGCCCAAATGCGGCGCGAGTCCGAGTTAGGCATGTTGGCGCCCATGGTGGCGCTGGCCGTGACCGCCATGGTGGTGTTCGTCGCCAGCCTGATGATCTGGGCCGCCGAGATCGATCGCGGGGTCCGCGCCCACGAAGAGGACCTGGTCCGGCGGGGGATCAGCGGCGACGTCGCCGAGATCGAACGCTCGATCATTCCTGAGACCAACTGGGATGAGGCCATCCTCAAGCTCGACAATCGGTTCGACCCGGCCTGGGCCGCCGAGAACCTCAACGACCACTACGCCCAAAACCTGGACTTCGAGCGGCTCTTCGTCCTCGACGCCGCCGATCGGCCGATCTACGCGCGCCATCATCGGCAGACGGCGTCGCTCGCCACCTTCGGACATTTCGAAGGCGCCGCCAGCCTAGTCGCCAATGTCCGCCGCGCAGAGGCCCGGCGCGGGCCGATCGCACCCCACCGGCCCGGCGCGCCCATGAGGCTGATGTCCCGCGCCATCCAGTCGAGCGACTATGTGTTCCACGACGGCCGGATCTATCTGGTCACCGCCACCCTGGTGCAGCCCGACTTCGCCACGGCCACGCCCAAGGGTCCCCGCGCACCCGTCGTGGTCATGGCCCTGGCCATGGACCGAGGCGGCCTGACCCGCCTTAAGGAGCGTTTCCAACTCGCCGACCTGCGAGCCGGCGTCGGCGACCAGGGCGTGGAGCGCGGACGCGCCAAGCTGGTGGTCGAGACGCTTGGCGGCCCGCCGATCGTCGTCAACTGGGCGCCGCAACGTCCCGGAGCCGACCTGCTGCGCCGCGCCATCCTGCCCGTGACCCTGGTGATCCTGGCCTTCGCGGCCATGGGCGCCGTCATGGTGGTCCGCGCCCGCCGCGCCGCCGCCCATCTGCTGGCCAGCCACCGCTCCCAGAGCGAGTTCCTGGCCAATATGAGCCATGAGATCCGCACCCCGCTCAACGGGGTTTCGGCCATCGCCGAGGCCTTGGAGCGCACGCCGCTCAACCCGGCCCAGGCCGAGATGGTCGGCATCATCCGCGGTTCGGGCGCGACCTTGGAGCGCCTGCTGTCGGACGTGCTGGACCTGTCGCGCATCGAGACCGGCGCGGTCAGCATGGAGAACGCGCCCTTCCATCTGGCCGACGCCATCCGCGAGGCCGCCGCCCTGGCCGGCGCCCGGGCCAGGGACAAGGCCATCGATCTGATCATCGACATCGACCCGGCCGCCGAGACCGCCGTCGCCGGCGACGTGTTGCGGGTCAAGCAGGTGCTGACCAACCTGGTCTCCAACGCCGTGAAGTTCACCTCCGACGGCTATGTGGCCGTGGCTGTCCGGGCCGAGGGTCCGGGCCGCTGGCGCATCGAGGTGCAAGACACCGGCGTCGGCTTCGACCCCGCCGACAAGGCGCGGCTGTTCAACCGTTTCCAGCAGGCCGACGGCTCGGTGACCCGCAAGTTCGGCGGCTCGGGCCTTGGCCTGGCCATCTCCAAGCAGCTGGTCGGGCTGATGGGCGGGGAGCTGGACGCGATCAGCAACCTCGGCGAAGGCGCCACCTTCACCGTGCGGCTGGAACTGCCGCTGGCCGACGCCGCCGGCCCGGCGGCCGCTCCGGCCCTGCAGTCCGCCGGCGACGCCGATCCCGATCGGCCGCTGCGCATCCTGCTGGCCGATGACCACCCGACCAACCGCAAGGTGGTGCAGGTGCTATTCTCCCAATTCGACGTCGACCTGGTCTGCGCCGAGAACGGCCAGGAAGCTTGCGAGGCCTTCGCCGCCCAGCGCTTCGACCTGGTGCTGATGGACATGCAGATGCCGGTGATGGACGGCCTGACCGCCGTGCGCGAGATCCGGGCGCGGGAGCGGGCCCGCAACTGGATCGCCACCCCCATCGTCATGCTGACCGCCAACGCCCTGCCCGAGCACCAGGCCGCCAGCCTGGCCGCCGGCGCCGACCTGCACATGCCCAAGCCCATCGAGGCGGCCAAGCTGTTTGCCGTCCTGCAGCACGTGGCCGAGAGCCAGGCCGTCAGCCGGGCCGCGGCTTAACAAACCGTCAATCGGCACGGCGACCCCATGCCACATTCCCAGGGGGCCGGTTCCCCGGCTAGGTCCCCGGCGCATCTGCCAATGCCGAGGGAAGACATGTTGAAGCTGCTGTTTTCGAGTTGGGGCGCCGAGTGGGGCACCGCGGCCCTGGTGTTCGCCGTCAGCGCCGCCGTGGGGCGGTTCGCCGCCGAGGGTATGAACACGCTTCAGTGGTGCGGCGCGATCACCGCTGTCCTGGCCTCGATCACCGCCGCCGTCGCCGTTCGCGTCTGGAAGCCGGAAGCCGCCAAGGTCCGCGTCGAGGACTGATTATTCCGCGTGGACGTCCACGCCCATGGCGTTCAGCAGCCGGTACTGCTGGTCCACCGTCACCTTCAGGCCATCCCGGCTGGCGAGCTCCAGCAGGTTAAGGCCGCTGACCTCCGCGCCGCGCAGATCGGCGCGAGCGAGCTTGGCGCCGGCGGTGAGCGCCTGGAACAGGTCGCACTCGCGCAGGTCCGCTCCCTCCAGGTCGGCGTCGATCAGCAGGGCCTCGCGAAAGCTTGAGCGGTTGAGATCGCAGTCGGGCAGCCGCACCTCGGTGAGGTCGGCCAGTTCCAGGTTGCAGCCCTTCAGGGCCGCCGACCACCGGACGACACTGCGCCCGAAGGCCCGGCCGAAGTCCGCCTTGAGGAACACTGCGCCGCGCAGGTTGCAGGCCTCCATCTCGATCCCGTAGAGCGCCGAACGCTCGATCTTGGCGAAGGAAAGGTCGCAGCGCGCGAACCGCGCCTCCTCCAGCCGCGAGAAGGCGAACTGCGGGCCAACATGGCCCTGGTCATCGGCGCAGACGCAGTCCTCGAACACCGCCTCGCGCAGGTCGGCATGGGCGAAGCGGCAGCGGATCAGACGGCAGGCCTTGAAGCGGACGCCTTGCAGGCAGACCCCCTGGAACTGGACGTCGGCGAAGGCGCAGTCCTCGAACACCGCATCGGTGAGATCGGCGTCGGTGAAGTCGTGGCCGGAGAGGTCCAGCCCCACCAGCCGCGCCCCGGCCTCGATCTGCGCCATGTTCCGCCCTCCGCTCACCCGCCGGGGATCGACTGTCGGCGACGCCTGCGTCGCAAGCGGTCGTAGGCGACGCCTACTCCGCCGGCGCCACCGGAACCTGGATCTCGCCGCCGGCCTCGCGGAACTTGGCGCTCATCTCCGCCATGCCCGCTTCCGCCACGTCGTTCTGCCTGGCCGCCGAGTCACGGATCTCCTGGCTGATCTTCATGGAGCAGAACTTCGGGCCGCACATCGAGCAGAAGTGGGCGGTCTTGAAGGCCTCCTTCGGCAGGCTCTCGTCGTGGTATTCGCGCGCCGTCTCCGGATCGAGGCCCAGATTGAACTGGTCCTCCCAGCGGAACTCGAACCGCGCGCGGGAAAGTGCGTCGTCCCAGGCCCGGGCGGTGGGATGGCCCTTGGCCAGGTCGGCGGCGTGGGCGGCGATCTTGTAGGCGATCACCCCTTGCTTGACGTCTTCGCGGTCGGGCAGGCCCAGGTGCTCCTTCGGCGTCACGTAGCAGAGCATGGCGGTGCCGTACCAACCGATCATCGCCGCGCCGATGGCGCTGGTGATGTGATCGTAGCCCGGCGCGACGTCGGTGGTTAGTGGGCCGAGCGTGTAGAACGGCGCCTCGCCGCAGACGGCCAACTGCTTGTCCATATTGGCCTTGATCTTGTGCATTGGCACGTGGCCGGGCCCCTCGATCATCACCTGAACGCCATGCTTCCAGGCGATGGGCGTCAGCTCGCCCAGGGTCTCCAGCTCGGCGAACTGGGCCGCGTCATTGGCGTCGGCGATGCAGCCCGGCCGCAGGCCGTCGCCCAGGCTGAACGACACGTCGTAGGCCCGCATGATCTCGCAGATGTCCTCGAAGTGCTCGTAGAGGAAGTTCTCCCTGTGGTGCGACAGGCACCACTTGGCCATGATCGAGCCGCCGCGGGAGACGATGCCGGTCACCCGCTTGGCGGTCAGCGGCACATAGGCCAGCCGCACCCCGGCGTGGATGGTGAAATAGTCCACCCCCTGCTCGGCCTGCTCGATCAGGGTGTCGCGGAACACCTCCCAATTCAGGTCCTCGGCGACGCCGTTGACCTTCTCCAGCGCCTGGTAGATCGGCACCGTGCCGATCGGCACGGGCGAGTTGCGGATGATCCAGTCGCGGATGTTGTGGATGTTGCGGCCGGTCGACAGGTCCATGACCGTGTCGCCGCCCCAGCGGATGGCCCAGACCATCTTGTCCACCTCGTCGGCCACGGTGGAGAGCACCGCGGAGTTGCCGATATTGGCGTTGATCTTGACCAGGAAGTTGCGGCCGATGGCCATCGGCTCAAGCTCGGTGTGGTTGATATTGGCCGGGATGATCGCCCTACCGCGGGCGACCTCGTCGCGGACGAATTCCGGGGTCACGAAGTCGGGGATCGAGGCGCCGAAGTCCTCGCCGTCGCGAATGAAGGGATCGCTCTCCTTGCGGCGCAGGTTCTCGCGGATGGCGACGTATTCCATCTCCGGCGTGATGATGCCGCGCCGGGCGTATTCCAGCTGGGTGACCGCCGCGCCGCCCTTGGCGCGATAGACCCGGCGCGGGGCGGTGAACTGCGGCGCCAGGTGCTCGCCCTTGGCGAAGCCGTTGTCCTCGGGCTTCACCTCGCGGGGGTTCTCGACGATCTCGATGTCGCCGCGTGAGACCACCCAGGGCTCGCGGGTGCGGTCCAGGCCCTTGTCGATGTCGATCTTTGCGGTTGGGTCGGTATAGGGGCCCGACGGGTCGTAGAGGGTCAGGGCCGGCTCGTTGGCCGAAGGGTGCACGGCCACCTCGCGGAACGGCACGCGAATGTCGGGCCAGAGCACGCCCGCCTGGTAGACCTTGCGCGAGCCGGGGCGTTCCCCCGTGGGGATGGCGTCTTTGATGGGCGTCTGAATGTTCACGCGCGGAACTCCCTTGGCGGGGGCCAGCGACGACGGAATCCGGACGATAGGTCCGTTCCCTTCGCCGGCATGACCCGGATCAGGTTCTACGGGTCGCGGGCTCGCCCGCCTCTCAGCCGCCCATGCGCGGCCCCCCGAGGACGAGGCGACCATAGGCGCGATCGAGCCGTTCGAAAAGGCCGCGATCTCGCCCTAAAACGGGGTCAAGCTTCGCGATCAGGAGACCCGCCATGAAAGCCGTCCTCATCGTCTTCGCCGCGACCGCCCTGGTCGCCACCTCCGCCCCCGCCCAGCCCGCGGCCCCCTCGGCGCCCGGCGCCTCGCGCGACTGCTTCCGGATGAGCCAGCTTCGGGGTCACAAGCGGGTCGACGCCAAGACCCTGAACATCGAGGCCGGCGACGGCTCGATCTATCGCTGGGAAATGAGCGGGTCTTGCCTGTCCGGGTCGTCGTCCAGCGACCCGCTGGTGATGAGCCCCAGCAGCGGGTCGGACCTGATCTGCCGACCCATCGACCTGGACCTGAAGGTGAAGCACGGCCCGATCCTCAGCCCCTGCATCATCAAGAGCTTCACCAAGCTGACCCCGGCCGAAGTCGCGGCCCTGCCTCCGAAACACAGGCCCTAGCCTAGCCCCGGCGGAGTCGCAACGCGCCTTGGCCGCATGCTAGTGACGCGGCCGAGGAGTTCCCCATGCATCTCGCCCGCCTGCCCTGCGCCCGTTTCGCCCACCTCCCGACGCCGTTGGGGGCCCTGACCCGTTCGGGCGGCGCCCAGGGCGGGTTCGGCTATCAGGGCGAGATGCAGGGAGCGCTGGCATGAGCTTGGTCCTGGGCGTGCTCGGCGGCATGGGCCCGGCCGCCACCCTCGATTTCCTGGCCAAGCTGCAGGCCCTGACCCCGGCCGAGCGGGACCAGGACCACATCCGCACCATCGTCGATATCAATCCCCAGGTGCCCGACCGCAACGACCCCTTCGCCAAACCCGGCCCGGTCCTGGCCGAGATGGCCGGCGCCCTGCACGGGGCCGGGGCCGACGTCCTGGCCATCGCCTGCAACACCGCCCACGCCCATGCGGATCTGATCTCGCGTTCCTCGGGCCTGCCGTTGATCGACATGATCGGCACGGCGGCGGCGGCGGCGCGCGACACCGGCGCCCATCGGGCCGGGGTGCTGGGGACGCGTCCAGCCATCAAGCTCTATCGCGAGTACCTGGCCGCCCAGGGGATGGGCCTGGTCACCCTGCCGCCCGAACGGCAGGAAGCCTTCATGGCCCTGCTCTACCAGATCAAGTCAGGCGACCGGTCGGCGCAAGTCGGCGCCGAAATGGCGCTCCTGGCCGCGGAGCTGATGGCCGACGGCGCAGAGGCGGTGATCGCCGGCTGCACCGAGGTTCCGCTGGTGCTAGGTCCCGCCGCCGTCCGCGCGCCGCTGATCGACGCGGCCGACGAGTTGGCTAGGCGCTGCGTCGCCGTGTGCCTCGGCCTGGAGCCCGTGCCGGAGCTGACCTAGAGCCGCGCCGCCTTGAAGGTGTCGCAGGCGCCCGGATCGCCGGTCTGCACGCCCGTCCGGAACCAGCGCATGCGCTGCTCGCTCGTGCCGTGGGTGAAGGCGTCGGGCATGACCCGGCCCTGGGTCTGCCGCTGCAGGGTGTCGTCGCCCACCGCCGAGGCCGCGCGGATCCCGTCCTCGATGTCCTTGGGATCCAGCGCCACCTGGCCGCCGGAGGCCTCGGCGGCGTGGGCGACCCAGACCCCCGCATAGCAGTCGGCCTGCAACTCCAGCCGGACCGCCGAACTGTCCTCGCCGCGCGAGCCGCGCTCGACGCGGTCGGTCTGGCCGGTGAGGTGCTGGACGTGATGGCCGATCTCGTGGGCCAGGACATAGGCGCGCGCCGCCTCGCCCTTCGCGCCGAACCTGGTCTCCAGCTCCTGCCAGAAGCTCAGGTCCAGATAGACCTTCCGGTCGGCCGGGCAATAGAATGGCCCCATGGCCGCCTGGCCGGTTCCGCAACCGGTGCCGGTGGCCTGGCTGTAGATCACGATCGCTGCGGGCGGCTGGTAGCTCTGGCGGTTCTGGGCGAAGATCGGGGTCCAGACGTCGGTGGTCGAGCCCTCGATCACGTCGACGAACTGTCCGGCCTCGTCGGTGGGCGCGCCGCGGACGCCCGCCTGCTCCTGCTGGGCCTGGCCGCCTACGCCTTCGACGACCGCCATGGTGGTCGAGGGGTCGATGCCGAACACGAAATAGCCGATGGCGGCCAGGATCACCCCGCCGACGCCGATGCCGCCGACCCCCACCGGGCCCATGCCGCGACGATCCTCGACATTGCCGCCGCGGCGACCGCCCTGCCAGCGCATGCGCGAAACTCCTGAACTGCGGATGGCTCAACGCGTGAGCCTGCCGGGAGGATGCGGCCTGTCAGCTTTCCTGTCAGCGCTTGTTTTGGCTGGCCTCGCGCACGCGCTTGTTGGACGCCGCCAAGGCCTCATCCGGGATGGAGGGGAACGGCCCCAGGTCCAGGGCCGCGCCGGACTTCGGGACATAGGGCGCCGAGATGGCCGGCCGCCGCGCCTGGTCGCGCAGTTCGCGCAACCGCACCTCCGTGCCAAGCCGGGCGTCCAGGGCGTTCATCTGGTTCTCCAGCGCCACGGCGCGCTGGTTCAGCAGCTGCTGTTGGGCCCAAAGGTCGTTCTCGCGTGCGACCTGGGCAGGATCGGCCTGGGCCAGGACCGGCGAGGTCGAGGCCATGCTGATCGCGAGGGCGATGAGGAGCGGGCGCATGGGTTTCAAACGCGCGCGTTCCCGTTGGGCTCCCTAGCGCCGGGAGACGCTGAAGCGGGTGAGCTGTTCGCGGGGGGCGGCCCACTCCGGATTGATCTCGACGGCCTTCTGGTAGTCGTAATAGGCCGACTTGGCGTCCTCCAGGCCCTCATAGGCCAGGGCGCGGTTGTAGTAGGCCTTGGCGGGTTCATCGACGCCGAGCTCCAGCCCGCGGTTGATGTCGGGCAGGCTGGCGGCGTAGTCGCGCTGGCCGATATAGGTCGCGCCGCGGTTCACATAGGCCTCGCCCAAGTCCGGCTTGATCTTGACCGCCTTGTCGAAGTCCTTGCGCGCGTCGGGATAGGCCGCCCGGCGCAACTTCAGGACCCCGCGGTTCACATAGGTGCCGGCCCGGTCGCGGGCGTTCAGGAACTCCGTCTCGAGGGCCAGGGTGCAGAGGTCCTGGAACTTCACTTCCTTCTCGCCGCCGATCGCCGCCTGGGAGCAGGCCTCGGCGAGGCCGCCGCCGATCACCGTCACCGCGGCCTGGGCCGAGCCCGCCGCGGCGAAGCCTATGGCCGCCAAACCCGCGACCGCAACTGCCTTGAACATGGCGCTGTCTCCGTGAGGCCAGGCCTGCCCCGAGGGCGCGCGGCCCAGCTGTATGACACCAGAGTCTTCCCGTAACAGGGGTCTGTCAACGCGAGCTTTTCTCTAGGCCAGTGGGTTCAAGGTATTGTTTTCAGGCGAAATTCTCGCGTGACCATCGTCGTCTCAGCCGACCCGGAACCGGCGCGTCTCGCGAAACAGGATGTAGACGCCGCTGGCCGCCACCACGCAGGCGCCGGCCAGGGTGGCCGGGCGGGGCAGCTCGTTCCACACCAGGAATCCGATGACGCCGGCCCAGACCAGCTGGGTGTAGTCGAAGGGCGCCACCACCGCGACCGGGGCGCGGCGCAGGGCCTCGGTGAGGAAGAGCTGTCCCGTCCCGCCCAGCAGACCGGTGCAGACCAGCATGAGCAGGGTCGTCGTGTCGGGGATCACCCAGCCGCCGAACGGCAGGCTCGCCAAGCCCAGCAGCATGCCGGCCAGGGTGAAGTAGAAGACGATGGTCGGGCCGGGCTCGGTGCGGCCGATCTCGCGCACCGCGATCATGGCCCCGGCCGCGCCCAGCGCCCCAGCCAGGCCGAACACCGTGCCCAGGGTCGCCATATGGGTCGGATCGGGCCGGATCATGATCAGCACGCCGACGAAGCCGACCATCACCGCGCCCCAGCGATGCGCGCCCACCCGCTCCTTGAGGATCGGGACCGACAGGGCGGTCATGAACAGGGGCGCGGCGAACGACAGCGCCGTCGCCTCCGTCAGCGGCAGCATGGAAAGCGCCGTGAAGCCGCAGACCATGCCGATCAGGCCGACGCTCGAGCGGGCGGCGTGGCCGAGCGGGCGCGTGGTCTTCAGCACCGAGAAGCCGCTGGTCTTCCAGACGTAGAGCAGCACCGGAACGAAGGCGAAGGCGTTGCGGAAGAAGATGATCTCCAGCACCGGCGCGCCACGCTCGGCGCAGGCCTTCACCAGGGCGGCCAGGCCCGCCATGCAGACCATGGCGATCACCCGCAGGAGGATGCCCAGGCCGTTTCGCTGCAGAACGGCATGGACGGGGACTTCGGCGGGCAAGGCGGTCTCCTTCGGCCAGGGGGGCTTAGTCCGCGTGGCCCGGTCGCGCCATCCCTCCCGTCGGCCCCCGCCTAGGATCGGCGCGGATAGAGGATGATCTGCGTGCAGCGGAAGGCGGCCATCAGCTTGCCGGTGGCCGCGTCCTCGACCCTGGCGTCCCAGACCTGGGTTGTGCGCCCGCCATGGAGCAAGGTGGCGGTGCAGACCGCCTCGCCCTCGCGGAGGGTGCCCATGAAGTTGGCCTTGACCTCGGCGGTCGTGAAGCCGTTCGCGCCCTCGGGCCAAGCGGTCGAGACCCCGTAGGCGCAGAGGATGTCAGCCACCGACAGCACGGCGCCCGCCAGCAGGTAGCCGGTGTGGGCCACCAGGTCCTCACGCACCGCCAGCCGCCCCACGACCTTGCCCTCCGCCACCTCGGTGATCTCCAGCCCCAGATGGCCGGGCAGCTTGCCGACATTGGCGTCGTTCAGTTTTTCGACGCTGGTGTGGTTGGCGGTCGTGACCATGGGCGCTCCTTCGGCGTCAAGGCTCCGCCGATTCCCGCGCATGTCGAAGCCTGGCTCGCGCGACCACGCCCAAGCTGGACCATGACTCTCGCCTGACGCCGCGTAACCCTGTTCACCTTCCCGCCGGTACAACCGAACGGGAGGCGGTGCGACATGACGATCGACCTGATGATGGCGGCCTGGACCCTGGTCCTGGCCTTTGTGCAAGTCCTGCTTTTCGATATCGCCAGGACCAGCCAGTACGGCCTGAAGTGGAACACCAGCCCCCGCGACGGCGAGATGCCGCCGCTGAGCACCCGCGCCGAGCGCCTGCGGCGGGCGCAGGACAACCTCTACGAGACCCTGCCGCTGTTCCTGGGCGCGGTGTTGATCGCCCACGTGGCGGACCGCGCCAATGCGATCACCGCCCTGGGCGCGCAGGTCTATTTCTGGGGCCGGGTGGTCTATGTGCCACTCTACGCCTTCGGGGTGCCGCAGGTCCGCTCGCTGGTCTGGCTGGTCAGCACGGCCGGCCTGATCATGGTCGCCTCGCAGATCCTGCTGCCGTAGCCCTCCTTTTCCGCCCACGCTTACGGGGGAGGGGGACCGCGAAGCGGTGGAGGGGGCGGCCTCAAGCTCAGAGCCCGGTCCCGCCCCCTCCACCACGCCTGCGGCGCGGTCCCCCTCCCCCATTCGCTTCGCGATGTGAGAGGAAAAAAGGCTGCCTGTTTCATCGAAACTAAGAGCTCAGTCCCCGACGAACTTCGCCACGAGCGCCGGGTCGGCGTCATAGACCCAGCATTCGCTGAACTGGCCGTCGCGCACGGCGTAGACCAGCACGCGTTCCAGCTCCGCCACGGCCTCGCCCTTGCGGAAGGTCTCGCGCGCCACGATCGCCCCGCGCTCGGGGCCCGACAGCACCGCGACGATACCGCTGAGCTTTCGGCCCGTCCGTCGCGAGAACTCGGCCAAGGTGGCCAGGGAGGCGGCCTTGCCCACGTGGTCGCCGGACAGGGCGTGGGTCCCGCCGTAGTGCAGGGTGAAACTCTCGTGATAGAGGCCGGCGATGGCGGCCAGGTCGCCGGCGCGCCAGGCCTGGGCATAGCGCTCGACGGTGGTGCGGATCTCGGTCTCGCGGGCGTCCATGGGGCGGTCTCCGGCGACGGACGGTATGGCCACGGCGGCAAGGGCGACGGCCAGAAGGCCGCGGCGGGCGAGCGGCGTCACGCCGACTTCAGATAGGCCGAGCCGATCAGGGCCGCGGCCACCGCCAGCTCGATCAGCAGGAAGATCCCGGGCAATCGGCCCAGGCCCTGGTCGATTCCGGCCGAGACCAAGCGGCCCGCCACCATGCCGAGGCAGCCGGCCCCGACCACCAGAGCAACCGGATTGCGCAGCTCGGGCCGTAGCAGGCTGAGGAACAGCAGGCCCGACCAGACCAGCGGCAGTCCGCCATAGACGGCGCGGATCTCGTTGAACCCGTCGGGCGTCGACACCTTGATCCCGTAGCCGCCCAGCAGGCCGCCGGGAAAGCGCAGGGCCATGACCCCCAGCCAGGCGAAGAAGCCCGCGCAGGGCGCGATCAGCAGGATCTTGAGCATGGGGTCTCCGAGGCGGGGCTGGCCGGATGCGGCGTCATGGGCCAAGCTTGCCGCGTCTTTCCCGGCTTCGGCTTTCGAGAAGTGGCTATGGCGCCGAGCGCGCGACTCTATTCCTGGGGCGCCCGCGCGCTCTTCCTCGGCCAGGCGCTCGGTCTGACGCCGCACCGCAACGCCGTGGCCGTGCTGGCGCTCGGCCTGGAAGCGCCCTTCGACGTGGCGGTCGATCCCGCCGATCCGGCCGCCGGCCGCCGGCGCTGCCGCGCCGCGCTCATCCCACCCGGCACTTTGCATCACCTGTCGGCAACCACCGGGACGATGGCCTTCCTCTATGTGGACGCCCGCAGTCCCGATCTGGCGCGGCTCCAGGGGCTGGTCCGCGATCCCGGAGCCAGGGTCGGGTTCGACCTGGACGGTGAGGCCGAGCTGATCGAGAGCCTGGCCAGGCTGGCGCGGGGCGAGGCGGACTGGGCCGCCGCCCGCCCCGGCCTGGACGCCCTGCTGTCGGGTCCCGGCGCCCGGCCGAGAGACCCCCGTGTGCGCCAGGCGCTGGACCTGCTGCACGCCGATCCCTCCGCCCGGCTGTCGCTGGAAGCCCTGGCCCGTGAGACGGGCCTGTCGACCTCGCGGTTCATCCATCTGTTCAAGGCGACCACCGGCGTGCCGCTACGCCGCTACAAGCTGTGGATCGCCATGGGCGCGGCCATGCGGGCCATCGTCGCCGGCGAGAGCCTGACCGTCGCGGCCCTCGATGCGGGCTTCTCAAGCTCGGCCCATTTCAGCGCGGCCTTTCGCGAGATGTTCGGCATGGAACCCTCGCGGCTGTCCGGCGGCCGGCTCGCCGCGTAATCCCGGAGGAACATTTGCGGCCAAGGCTTGATCCGCCGCCGCCGCCGGTCGAAAGGCGATTGTCGACCACCTTCGCGCGGAGTCTTCGTGAAGCCCAATCTGCTCGCAGGCCTCGCCGCGCTCACCGTCATGACCTACCTTGGCCAAGCCGCCTCCAGCGCCGTCGAGGAACCGGCCTATCCCGAGGGCTACCGCCGCTGGACCCACGTGCTGAGCGGCGTCTCGAACGCCAACTTCAACCGCTATGAAGGCCTGCACAACATCTACGCCAACTCGAAAGCCGTCGAGGGCTACAAGTCCTCGGGCGCCTTTCCGGACGGGTCTGTCATCGTCTTCGATCTCTTCGAGGTCGTGGACAAGGGCGGCGCGACCGTCGCCACCAGGCGCAAGTTCATCGACGTCATGGTCAAGGACAGCAAGCGCTACGCCGCCACCGGCGGCTGGGGCTACACCGAGTTCCTGGGCGAGAGCCGCACCGAGCGCGCCTTCGCCCAGGACAAGGCCCCGGGCTGCCACGGCTGCCACGAGGCCAAGGCGGGCCGCGACGCGGTCCTCACCCGCTTCAAGGATTGATCAGCCGACCGGACCCAGAGTCTCGTCGAACAGGCCCCGCATGGCGCGCCAGGTCCGATGATCGGCGGCCTCGTCGTAGCGGAAACCCGGCAGGCCCATGGCGTCCACCTCGCGGTTCGTGAAGCTATGCCCCACCCCGCCCAGCAGCATCATTTGCCAGTCGGCGCCCGCGGCGCTCATTTCGCCCACGAAGGTCTCGCGGTCGGCGGCGCTGATGATCGGGTCGTCGGCGCCCAGGCAGACCATGACCTTGCCCTTGATCGCCCCCTTGGCCGCCGGGGCCGAGGTGCCGAGCCCGGAGTGGAAACCGATGACGCAGGGCACGTCGGCGCCGCTGCGCGCCAGCTCCAGCACCGTGGTGCCCCCGAAGCAGAAACCGATAGCCGCCGTCCGCACCGGGTCAACGTTCGGCTGGGCCCGCAGCACCTCAAGCGCCGCGCGCGCCCGGCCCTGCAGGGTCGGCAGGTCGCCCATCAGGCCGGTGATGGTGGCCATGGCCTGCTCCCGGCTCTCGATGGGATAGCCGAAGGTGTCCATGGCGAAGGCCACATAGCCCAGCTCGGCCAGCATCTCGGCGCGCTGCTTGGGATGGCCGGTCATGCCACCGCCCTCGTGGGCCACCAGCACCCCGGCCGTCGGCTTGCCGCGCGAACCGTCCGCCAGGTAGCCGGTGAAGCTCTTGCCGCCGAACTCGTAGGTGATCGCCTGCATGTCCATGTCGTCCCTCCGTCGGTCCCAGCCGCCCGAACTGCGCCGGACGGCGGCCTCGGCTGTCACGCTTGGGGTTGCATCCCGGCGCAAGGCCGGTTTCGTTAGCGCAACCCCAGACAGGAGCGCTCCCCCGATGCTCTACGCCATCCTTTGCTACAACTCCGAACAGATGGTCGGCTCCTGGACCCAGGAACAGGACGACGCCGTCATGGCGCGCCTGCGAGTGGTCCATGACGCCCTCGATGGCAAGCTCGGCCCCGCCATCCGGCTGAACCCCACCAAGGCCGCCACCACCCTGATGAAGAACGAGGAGCCGCACTACGTGATCGACGGCCCCTATGCCGAGACCAAGGAAGCCCTGCTGGGCTTCTACATCCTCGATGTGGCCGACAAGGACGAGGCGCTGGACGCCGCGCGCCAGCTGGCCGTCGCCAACCCCGGCGGGGCCTACGAGATCCGGCCCATCTCGCTCTACATTCCCGGAATGGCGCTGGCCGAAACCTGAGCCCGGCGTCAACTGGCCCCGGAGGCGGCCGGCGCGGTCTGGAACTCCGCGCCATCGCCTGCTAGACGGACCCTCGTCGCCGAAACGACGCGCGGGCGTGGTGGAACTGGTAGACGCGCCGGACTCAAAAGCCAAAACGTCCAGATTTTCCGCAATAAAATCAAATACTTAGCGCAAATGCAGCGCTTGCACAGCTGTTGCACAGTTGGTCGAATTGGCGATCCACGCGTCGTCGATTCCAAGGTCTAGCCGCGTTCTTTGTCCGAAATTCCGGAAAAAGTCCGGAAAACTAGAATCATGTCGCAACAATACATCATGTTTTCAATTTCTTAGCTCTTACACACCTTCTTCCACATAAACGAAAATGCGGCTAGTAGGCCGAGCGTCATTGGTGTGCGATCCGTGGCGGCCGTGATCGCCTGATCTGGACCCTTGAGCCGCGGAATCCGATCGGCTAGGCTGCAACCTATAGGGGATGTTGGATTGGCTTAAGCGCTTGGGTCGCGAGCATGCCTGATCAGAAACTCACCTTGATGGATGGTCGACTGCACGTCTATCGGCGCGCCAACAGTCGCTTCTGGCAGTGCGCCGTCTTCATCGACGGGCGCAATTATCGGACCTCCACCCGCTCAGACAATCTCGCCGTCGCCCAAGCCTTCGCCCGCGAGTGGTACCTGGATCGTCATGCCGAGCGCCGGCTGCGCCAGCGTGGCACGACTGATGAGAGCGTCTCACCAGGCCTGCCTGACGCCAATCCGGCGCCTCCGAGGCGGCCCAAGGGACCAACCTTTCGCGAGGCGGCGGAGCACTTCCTGGCCGAGTATCATGTCATCACGCTGGGCGAGCGGAACCTGGAACACGTCGCCTCCAAGGCTCGGCACCTGAAGACGCATCTCCTTCCATTCTTCGGCGAGCTGCCAGTCGCCAAGGTCAGCGCCGGACAGATCCAGGCCTATCGGGTTCACCGCGCCAGCCCGTCGGGTGAACCCGGCGCCAAGCGGCCGGCGCGCAGCACGCTGAACAAGGAGATCGTGACCCTTCGCCAGGTCCTGAAGACCGCCAACCGGCAGGGATGGATCGACGCCCTCCCCGACATGTCGGCGCCCTACAAGGGCTCCGGGAAGATCTCGCACCGCGCCTGGCTCTCGCCCGACGAATATAAGCGCCTCTACGAAGCCACCCGGGACCGGGCCAAGGCGCCCAAGCGCGAGCGCTGGCGCGGCGAGTGCGAGCAGCTCCATGACTACGTGCTCTTCATGGTAAACACCGGGCTTCGACCCGACGAGGCCTCGCAGCTCCAGTACCGAGACATCGACACGGTCGTGGACGAGGCGACCGGCGAGCGGATCCTCGAGATCGAGGTCCGCGGCAAGCGTGGCGTCGGCTACTGCAAGAGCAGGCCGGGCGCGGTGCTGCCGATCCAGCGCATGCGCAAGCGCAACGACCCGCGGCCGACCGACCTGGTGTTCGGCAAGGTGCAGCGCGAGCTTCTCAACTCGGTTCTGGAAGAGGCCGGGCTGAAACGGGACCGGGATGGGAATCTGCGGACCGCCTACAGCCTGCGCCACACCTACATCTGCATGCGGTTGATGGAAGGCGCCGACATCTACCAGATCGCCAAGAACTGCCGCACCAGCGTCGAGATGATCGAGAAATTCTACGCGGCCCACATCAAGAACACCCTGGACGCCGGCGCCATCAACGTGCGCAAAGCGGCTATTCCGCGGAAGGGACCTTCCGCGAAAAGGACCCCGGCGAACGCCAAGGGGTCCTCCGGGGCGAACGCCCCCATGGACCTGGATCACAAGGCCTTCGCCACGGCGCGCTGATCCGATGGCGACCGTAAAATGGACGGGGAAAGCGCCCTGCTCTTCCTCCTAGCCTCGACGAGAACGAGACCGCTTCATGGTCTGGAATTCCGCCTTCGCGCCTGCTAGACGACGCCGGTCTCCAGAGGCGCGCGGGCGTGGTGGAATTGGTAGACGCGCTGGATTCAAAATCCAGTTCCGAGAGGAGTGTCGGTTCGAGCCCGACCGCCCGCACCAGCCGAACGCTACGTTCAGGCTCATCCGATTAGTCGCCTCACGCGACACCCTTCCCTATGAGCGCTTGACGATTTGATCGCAAGACGCGCGGCTTAGGCGGGCGACTAGGGTCACGCCAGGTGCCGCCATCTGGGTCCCAGGTCCCCCGGGCGCCTTCCGGCACGCCCAAGCCGGCGATGATCGGGCCGAAGAAATTGCGCAGCTCGGCCTGCAACTGTGGAAAGGGCGGCGGCTCCAGAGCCGGCGGGGTTCGGCGCAGGAAACCTGACCAAAGGTCACGCTCGGCGATGGCGGCGAAAGCGTCCGTCAAGCCCAGTGGCATCTGTGTCGGAATAGCAGTCTCGCGGCGGCGAAGGGTTCCACCGACCGCCTCGACCACGCTCGCCAGGTCGAATCGGAAGGTGCGGGTGGTGACCCAGATATCGTGGAAGTCCTTGATTCGAGTGTTGGCCTCGCCGAGGGCGACCATCGCCTGGAACTTCTCCGCCACTACGGTTTCCGGGGGATACATCAGGATGTTGGCGGCCGGCATATCCGGCAGGAGGCCGGGGAAGCTCTGGCGCTTGGGCGCCGGGTAGACGTGGTCGCCGAAGCCGATGTCGACTAGGACGCGGATCTTCGCGCCGGCCAGGGTGGCGTTCATCGCCAGACGGGCGCCTTGGTACTTGTCGGCCTCCCGCACCGGTTCGACCTTGAGCGATGCGGGGTCGAAGACGATGCCGTCGTCCTTGACCTCGACCTGCATGATGCGCGTGAAGAGTTCGGTCAGGGCGGCGGAATCCGGATTGCCTTCGCCGAGCAGGTCAAGGTCGCCGGTCGGCCGGAAGACGTGCTCGGGCCAGGTCACGAACAGCATGGCGCCCTTGAGCACGTAGCGCTCGGTCGCGTCGGTCAGGCTCAGGCGATAGAGCAGCCGCTCGATCGCATAGCGCGTCAGGATGCGGTTGTAGTCATCGCCATGCTGCCTAGCGTGGTTCAGGAGTCGCGCCCTGATCGACGCGGCGGGATCGGTGACGACCTTGGTCATGACTGCATGGCCTTGATGTAAGGTTCCATCCGGTCGGAGACACGGTCGATGGCCGCATAGATCATCAGTTCGCTGGGGGTAGTCTTCCGCTGGCGTAGGGCGTCGCGTAGGGCCTCGACGGCGACGTCCTCGCCGACATGCCGGCGGTGTTTGAAGCAGTCGGCCACGGTTTTGGCTGCACCATAGATGGGGACCAGGACGCCCTCTACTTCGACATGTTCGATGCCGGCCGTCATGACCTCGCCGGTGGCGCGGACGATCTCGAGTTTGAGGCCTTGCACTTTCGGCGTCCGGGCCTTGTGCGGGATGGTCATCCAGACGGCGTGCGGCAGTTGGGTGGTTAGCTCGTGATGATGCAGGGCGCTGATCAGGCTGACGACGCCGCCGGGAACGAGCCGGGCTGCCTCCGCCAGGTCGTGGGCGGTGTGCTCGCCCACGTGTTCAGGTTCCTGGTAGAGGCCCCGGCTGAGGCGGACCAGCTGGCCGGTCTCGGTCAGGCGCTTCAGATAGACGAGGGGGATACCGGCGGCCTTGAAGTCTCGCGCGCGCGCAATTCCGCGAGCCCGGGTCAGGCTGAGGGCGCGTTCGCGATGAGTCATATGACGTTCGGCCATGATGTTATCTATTGTCGGCAAAAATCCTAATTTGTCGACGAAAGGTACGGGTTGGGAAATCTCAACTGATGTCATATATTTCCTATGACATGAGTAACGCAAGCGCACCTGCTGAACTGACCCCGAAGCATATACGCGCGGCGCGCGCCCTGCTGGCGTGGTCGCAACAGGACCTGGCCAAGGCCGCAAAGGTCGCGACCTCGACTGTAGCCGACTTCGAGCGCGGTTCGCGCACCCCGGTGGCAAACAACGCCCAGGCCATCCGCGGAGCCCTGGAGGCGGCCGGCGTTCGCTTCCTGCCGACTGGGGCCGTGATAGGCCCGGCCGTGCCGATGATCACCCAAACCAGTCGTCCAGGGACGCCCGTCCGCTGGGTCGACGCCGACGATCTCGCCACCTGGGCCGGCCGAACGGACGGTCCGGTAAGCCTGCCGACCCTGCTCGCTTTCCTGATCCGGGCTACGCATGGCGCCGCCGTACACCTGCACTTCCCTTCGGACGGCGGCGTACGTCATTCCGGTTGGGATGGACTGACCACTGCGGACGGCGGCAGCGACTATGTCCCGCAGGGCCAGGCGGGCTGGGAGCTAAGCGCCCAGCGAAAGGGCGTCGCCCAGAAGATCGCCAACGACTACCGCAAGCGGACGGATGAGCCCGCGCCGCTTGATCCCGCTTCGTCGGCCTGCATTTACGTCACCCTGCACCATTGGCCGCAGAAGGACGAATGGGCTCAGGCGCAGACGGCCGCAGGGCCGTGGCGTGAAGTACGAGTCTACGACGCCGACGATCTCGTCCATTGGATCGAGCAGACTCCGGCCGTCGGCCTGTGGCTCGCCACCCGCCTGGGCAAGCGCCCCCCAGGGACGCGGGAGCTGGACGAGGTCTGGGAGGAGTGGTCGCTCGCCACCCAATGGCCGCTCACTGAGGACCTGGTGCTCAGCGACCGCGACCAGGATGCCGCTGAGGTACTGCGTTGGCTCCGCGGCGAGCCCTCGGTCCTGTCCCTGCAATCCACCACGGCCGAAGAGGTCGTGGCCTTCTTCCACGCGACGCTGAGCGAGCTACCCGACGACCTCGCCAACGCCTACCGCGCACGCTGCCTCGTTGCGACCTCGGCTGCGGCGGCGCGGGCCCTGGCCAACGCCCCGGCGCCCTTGATCCTGGTCCTGACCGAGCCGGACCCGGGTCTCGCCGGCACCCTCGCCGATCGGGGCCACTTCGTACTGCAGGCCTATGACGACGGCCTCACATCGCGGGGTGAGGTGCGAACCCTTGAACGCCCGTCGCGCGAAGGTATCGCCAGCGCCCTGCAAGCTGCTGGCATCGCCGAGCCGCGCGCCAAGGCGCTCGCCCGCGACAGCGCCCGCAACCTCGCCGTCCTACGCCGTCTGATCCCGGGCGCGCCGGGACGCCTGCCGAAATGGGCGGAGGAGCCGCCGCCGCGCGCGCTGCTGGCGGCGCTACTCGCCGGCGGTTGGGATGACAATGCCGAAGCCGACCAAGCCCGCCTGTCGGAGCTGGCCGACGCCCCCTACGATCAGGTGATCGCCGCCCTGACCCCCTATGTCGGTCAATTCGACAGCCCGCTGCAGAAGATCGGCTCGACCTGGCGCGTGGCGTCGCCGTCCGACGCCTGGTTCCTGCTCGCCCACCATCTGACGGCTGTCGACATCAAGCGGTTCGAGGCGGCCGCCCATGCCGTTCTCGGCTCGGCAGATCCCCGCTTCGACATGGACCCCGACGAGCGCTGGATGGCGGCCATGAAGGGCGTCAACCGCGACTATTCGGGCATGTTCCGCCACGGGATCGGCCAGGTGCTGATCCTTCTGGCGCTGTGGGGCGATCGGGTGCGCACCGTGCCGGACGCCGGCCGACGCGCCGACGCCATCGTCGGCAAGCTGCTGGAGAAGGCCGATCAACGTCGGTGGTGGTCTCTGTCCAGGGACTTCCGTCTGCTGGCCGAGGCGTCGCCCGACGCTTTCCTGTCGGCGGTCGAAAATAGCCTCGACCAAAACGATCCGCCGATCTCCGCCCTGTTCGGACATGACGACGGCGGCATCTTCGGCGCTGAGCACCTGTCGGATCTGATGTGGGCGCTGGAAGCCCTGGCTTGGTCGCCGGACTGGCTGCCGCGCGTGACGCTCGATCTCGCCCGGCTCGACGCGATCGACGTCAAGCCGCGACGCTACGTCAACGGACCACTGAACAGCCTGCGCGAGATGCACCTGCTGTGGATGCCGCAGACGTTCGCCAGCCTCGACGAGCGGCTTCGCGCCATTGATCTCATCCGCAAGCGGGAGCCGGGGACCGCGTGGAAACTGATGCTCGGCGTTCTGCCCAGCGGCCATGACAGCTCGTCGCCCTCACCAACGCCACGGTGGCGGGATTTCTCGGTTGATAAGGTTGAGACGGTGACTTGGCCGCTCATCGGCCGCGGGGCCGTGGCGCTCAGCCAACGCCTGCTGGAGGATGTTGGTCTCGACCCCCACCGCTGGGTCGAGCTCATTGACCGGACTTCCGATGTCGCCCCCGGACCTGACGTGGTGCTGGATGCGCTGGAAGCGGCGGAGCCGCGCATGACCGGCAAGGCGGACCGGAATGTGATGTGGGACAAACTGCGGCGCGCCCTGAACCACAACCGTCAGTCCCCCGACGCCGAGTGGCGGCTGCCGGACCCTATACTGGACAGGCTCGACGCCCTGTATGATCGGTTCGAACCTGCGGACCCGCTGGAACGGATCGCCTGGCTGTTTCAGAACGGTGTGGCGCTGCCGCGTCCGTCCGCCGAGGGGTGGCGGGCCAATGAGCGAGACGTCGCGGCTGCTCAGGTCGAGGCGGCCAGGGCGCTCTTCACCGAGCGTGGCATAGCCGGTGTTCTGGCGCTCGCCCGAATGACCGAGACGGCCGGTTATATCGGCAGAGCCATCTACGACGCCGGCTTCCCGGCGTCGGATATCGACGCCCTGATCGAGGCCGCGGTTCGCAGTGATGAACCGCAAGAGCGCGACGTCGCCCATGGCCTGATCATCTCGATGTTCCGTGATCGCAAGGAAGCCTGGGGCGCTGAGCTGATCGCCAAGGCCAGGACTCTGGCTTGGGGCGACACCGCCCTGATCTCCATCCTGCGAGCCCTGCCGACCGCGCGTTGGACCTGGGACCAGGTCGCGGCGATCGGCGGCGAGATCGAAACCACCTATTGGCGCCGCGCGCCGGTGTTCTGGATGAGCGAAGACAGCGAGGATGTCGGCTACGCGATCCGCCATCTGATCGACGTTGGGCGCGCGCGACATGCTCTGCCTCTGGCCGGTCGTGACGCGAAGGTTCGCCTGCCCACCGAACTGCTGGTCGAAGTGCTAACGGAGGCCGCTCGCCAGCCCTTCGAGAGCGAGGGCGACGGCAACGAAGCCACCATGTTCCAGCACTATGTCGCCGAGACGCTCGGCGTGCTCGACGAGCGTGACGACGTTGATCGCAACGCGCTGGTAACGCTGGAATGGAATTACCTGCGGCTCCTGGAGCATTCTCGTCGCCCGGCGAAGGTGCTGCTCCGCGCCCTGTCCGAAGAGCCACCGCTATTCATCCAAATGCTCAGCGCCGTTTTCCGGCCGCGTGAGGAGAGCGGCGTCGTCGAGCCTGAGCCCGCCGATCCCGAACAGGCCCGAGCCGTCGCCAGCCAGGCCTATCGCCTGCTGTCGCTCTGGAACCGCCTGCCGGGAACGCGGGAGGACGGCACGATAGACGGCGGCGTGCTTGAAGCCTGGGTCAAGGATGCACGTTTGCTGGCTAAGGCGGCCGGCCGTGAGGATATCGCTGACAGCAAAATTGGCGAGATGCTGTCAGCTTCGCCGATCGGCGTGGATGGCGCCTGGCCGGCCGAGCCGGTGCGCGAGGTGCTCGATCTCTTTCACAGCAAGCCGATGCTCGATGGTTTTCAGGTCGGCAAGAGCAACCGGCGAGGCGTCACTAGCCGCATGCCGCGGGACGGCGGTGAGCAGGAACGTCAGCTTGCCGCCCAGTATCGAGCTTGGGCCAAGGTGATCGGCTTTGAGCATCCGCACACTGCAAAGGCGCTTGGCGGCCTCGCTGATCGCTATGACTGGGACGCCCAGCGCCACGACGAGGACGCCGAGCGCCTAGACTGGGAAGCCTAAGTCTCCGCAGACCATCGCGTAGCGCCCCACTGCTTTGACCTTGTGGATGTCCTTCCGCCAGCAGTCTACGACGTTCCGAGATAGTCCTTCTTGCCGACCTCGACCCCGTTGCGCCGCAGGATCGCGTAGGCGGTCGTCAGGTGGAAATAGAAGTTCGGCATCGCCTGATCGAGCAGATAGGACTGGCCCATCACCACGCTGGTCTGGCCGCGCCGAACCAGGGTGATTTCGCGCGCCTCGGAGCCATCGATCCGGTCGGCGCCAAAGGTCCCCACATAGGCCGCTGTCTTCTCCACCCGGGTGATCAGGTCGCTGAAGCTGACTTCGTCGTCCGCCCACGCCGGCGGCTCCTCGCCGGCCAGCCGCGCGATCGCCCCCTTGGCGAAGTCGGTGCAGATCTGCACCTGCCTGACGAGGGGGAACATGTCTGGATAGAGCCTCGCCTGCAGCAGGGCCGCCGGATCGAAGGCCTTCGCCTCGGCATGTGCGGCCGCCTTACTTAGCACCGTGCTCAAACCCTTGCGCGGGTCGGCCGAGATCGTTCGGCTGGGGCGCGACGGCAAGGGCCACGAGCGGTTCACCAGCCGCGAGATGCTCGGCGTCGAACAACGCCTGGAGAGCTCGGCACAGGCGCTCGCGGAACGTCGCGGACATGGCGTCTCGGAGCTTGCGCAGACGCGCGCGGATTGCTCGGCCCAGGCGCGCGGCCTCGACCTCTCGGAGCAGCAGCGCGACGCCTTCGGCCATGTGACCGGGCCCCGCGATCTCTCCATCGTCATCGGCTATGCCGGGACCGGCAAGAGCGCCATGCTGGGCGTCGCCAAGGACGCCTGGGAAGCCCAGGGCTACCAGGTCCGCGGGGCGGCGCTTTCGGGCATGGCGGCCGAGAACCTCGAGGGCGGATCGGCAATCGCCTCGCGCACATTGGCGAGCTGGGAGCACGCCTGGGCGCGGGGTCGCGACCGGCTGGGATCGCGCGACGTGCTGGTGATCGACGAGGCGGGCCTGGTCGGGTCGCGGCAGATGGAGCGCATCCTTGGTAAGGCTGAGGCCGCCGGCGCCAAGGTGGTGCTGGTGGGCGACGCCGAGCAACTGCAGGCCATCGAAGCCGGGGCGGCGTTCCGGGCGCTGGCCGAGCGGCATGGGGCGGCGGAACTCACCGACATCCGCCGCCAGCAGGTCGGCTGGCAGCGCGACGCCACGCGGCATCTGGCGACCGAGCGCACCGCCGAGGCGCTCGGGGCGTACAAGGTCGCGGGCCTGGTCCGCGATCACGCCACACCGGACGACGCCCGACAGGCCGTGGTGGCCGGCTGGGACGCGGTGCGTCGCGAGGCGCCGGCGACCTCGCAGGTGATGCTCGCCTACACCCGCGACGACGTGGCGGCGCTGAACGGCCTGGCGCGGGCGCGGATGCGCGAGGCCGGCGCGCTTGGGCCTGAGCAGACCGTCGCGGCGGCGCGGGGCGAACGCGCCTTCGCCGCCGGCGACCGGGTGATGTTCCTACGCAACGAGCGCTCGCTCGGGGTGAAGAACGGCAGCCTCGGCGAGGTGTCAGGACTTCGGCCTGGTGCGATGAGCGTGCGGCTGGACGACGGACGGCGGGTGGACGTCGACCTGAAGACCTATGCCGATCTCGACCACGGCTACGCCACGACGATCCACAAGTCCCAGGGCGTCACCGTCAACAGGACCCACGTGCTGGCAAGTGCGCACATGGATCGGCACGCGACCTATGTGGCGATGTCGCGCCATCGCCAGGACGCGGTGCTGCACTACGACCGCGAGAGCTTTCCGACCGATCGGCGGCTCATCCAGAACTTGGGCCGCGAGCGGGTGAAGGACACCACGCTGGACTACGCGACGCAGTTCTCCGGTCGCCGCGGGATAGGGGTGGACCCGCATGCGCCTGCCGCGGATCGGCCAGGCATGTTCACGGGCTTCCGGCCAAGCGATCGCATGCCGCTCTCGGAGCCCGGCGTGAACCTGAGCGCGGCCGCCCAGGCCTATGGCCGGGCCTGGGCCGACGCTGATCGGATGTCGGACCTAGGACTGCCTGTGCTTGAACACCAGACGCAGGCGCTTGAGCGGGCCGCGCGGGCGCTCGACGCGGTGCGTCCTGGGCTGTCCGAGGCCATGGAACGCCGTCTCCGCGCTGAGCCTCACCTCGCCGATCAGGCGCGGCGCGGCGACGCGCGGGCGCTCCTGCGAGGCGCGGAGCAGGATCGGCTGAGCCTGGGAGGCGAGGGGAAGGCCGGGCTTCGTCAGGGGCCCGAGCGCGAGCTCTCCCTCGGCCAAGAGCGTCCGCCGCCCACCCGGGCGCGCGGCCTCGATCGGGGATGGGAGCGATGAGCGACGACCCGGCCACGGCGGCCTTCGATCACCTGCGCTCGGAGGTGACGCTCCTGCGGCGGGCTATCGAAGGGCTCTCAGCCCAACAGCCGGAGGCGCCGGCCGACTACGCGCCGACCTTGGCGAAGCTCAACAAGGCAGTCTCGCAGGTCGGCGAGCATCTTGATCAGATCTCGCTGAGCCCGGCGCTATCCCTCACGCCGGAGATCGTCGCCACGCAGCTTCGGAAGCACGCGTCGGACGCGCGATCTGAGGTCCATCGTGAACTGGCCCAGGCGGTCAGCGGTTTGTCCCAGGCGACCGGCGTGCTCACCAAATCGGCCGGCCTGATCCGGACGCGCGACGCTCAACGGCGTTGGCTGGCCTATGCCGCGCTGGCGGGAGGCGCCTGCGCCCTCATCGCTTGGCTGGGCTTGTCCGGGCCAATTTCACGGGCGCTTCCGGCCGCTTGGCAGGTTCCAGAGCGGATGGCCGCAGCTGCGCTCGGTCAGGATCGGTGGGCGGCAGGGGCGCGGTTGATGCGAGGGGCAGAAGATGAAACCTGGCAACGCCTCCGCCTCGGCGAGGATCTGATGTTGCGGAATGCCGACGTGATCGACGCGTGCGCGAAGCGGGCGATCCGCCTCAAGCGGTCGGTCGCCTGCGAGGTTCGGATCGGCGGTTGATGGCTCTCGGCAGACAAGCGAAGCCTTGGCTTAGGGCCTGAGGCTTGAACGTCGGCTGCCTAGCGGGATGTCGTGGGTTCGAACCCTTCGCGCGGGTCGTGGGACTAAAGTTCGAAGCTGCGGCGTATATGTGACTATGGGGCCGCTCGATCCACCGCCGATCCTCGATCATCTGGATGCGCTGCGGAGCTATGCGAGAACGCTGACGCTAGGGGGGCAGGAGGCCGACGATCTCGTCCATGACGCCCTGGTGCGCGCCTACGACAAGCGGCACACCTTCCGCGCCGACGGCGATCTTGGGCGCTGGTTGTTGTCGATCCTGCACAACACCTTCGTGAGCAACCTGCGGCGCGAGCGCGCCGAGGCGGCCAGGATCGAAAAGGCCTGGCGACCCGGCGCCGATCGCGTCGAGCCTGCGCAGGAGCACGCCGCCGAGGTGGCCCGCGTGCAGGCCGCCTTCGTCGACCTGCCGGCGGAACAGCGCGCGGTGCTCCACCTCGTCGTCGGCGAGGGCCTTTCCTACCAGGACGTGGCGCAGGTGCTGAACCTGCCGCTCGGAACCGTCATGTCACGACTGGCCAGGGCGCGTTCCGCCCTGCGTCCGGCCGATCTGCGGGGCGAGGCGGCGTCCTCGGAAACGCCCCGCAGGAAGCTTCGTATCGTCGGAGGAACTGACGATGACTAACGATCCGATCACCGATCTCGACCTGCAAGCCTATGTCGACGGCCGGTTGGGCGTCGACCGCTGTGGTGCGGTCGAAGAACACCTTGCGGCGCATCCGGAGGCCGCCGCCCATGTCATGGCGGACATGGCGAGCGCCCGTGCTCTGCGGGCCCTTCTGGATGCGCCACTTTCGCCTGCGAGCCCTCGCGTCCTCCAGCGTGTCGACGCGCTGGCCGTTGGGCTGAGCCGGGGCCGGAAGTTCCGCAGGGCGGGGGTGGCGGCCTCGCTTGCGGTGGTCTTTCTCGGGGGCTGGGCGGTCGGGCAACTTGCCTCGGCCAGCCCGATGATCCCCGATTTCGTGGACGAAGCGGTCATGTCGCGTAGGACTGCGCTGCTGCGGGCGCGGATGGATTCCCAGCCGGAAGTCGTGCGCCTCGATCGGGCGGAGATTTCGGCGGCGACCCGGATTGTCCTGCCCATCCTGCCGTCCGACTGGCGCGTGACCGACGTGCAGGTGTTTCCCTCCGACGAAGGCCCCAGCGTCGGCATGGCGTTCCAGAGCCGCGAGCTCGGGCGTGTATCGCTATTCGCCGTTCGCACTCGGGACTCCTCGCAGATCTCGCCGACCACCATCCGGCGGGACGAGGGGGTGGTGGCCTATTGGCGTCACGGCGACATGGCCTACGCGCTCATGGCGTCGGCGGGGCAGGCGAAGGTCGCCAAGGTCGCGCGGCGGCTCGCGGCGAGCACGACAAGCGCCAGCGACCACTCCTGATTGACCGCGAGACACGATAGATGCCCTTTGTCCAGCCGGGCCGCCCGGCGCCTTGGTTCGCCGCCCCGACCCACAGCAATCCCCAGTTCGCCTTCAGCAGCCTTGGCGGTCGCTTCCTGCTGCTGACCTTCCTGCCCCAGGACGAGGCCGCGGCGGCCGCCATTTGCGAGACGATCCGCGAGAACCGGGGCCGGTTCGGCATCGATCAGGTGATGGCCTTCAGCGTGGTGCGCACCGCGGCCTTGCATGCGCGTCAGCCCGAAGAGATCGCGCTGCGCTGGTTCCTCGATGAGGACGGCGCGCTCGGCCGGCTCTATGGCGCGGCGGACGAGGACGGCGAGAGCCCAGGCGGCTGGCTGATCATCGATCCGTCCCTGCGCGTCTGGTCGACCGGTCCGCTGTCGCAGCTCGACGGCGCGTTCCAGAGGATCGGCCTGCTGCCACGACCCGACGACCATGCCGGGACGCCAATCCATGCGCCCGTGCTGATCGTGCCCCGCATCCTGGAGCCCGCGATCTGTCGCCAGCTGATCGAGATCTACGAGGCCGATGGCGGCTCGCCCTCGGGGGTGATGCAGCAGGTCGGCGGCAAGACCGTGGGCGTGCTGAGCGACTTCAAGAAACGGCGCGACGCCGACATCACCGACGAGGCCCTGAAGGCCGCGCTTCGGCAGCGGCTCCATGCCCGGCTCCTTCCGGAGATCGAGAAGGCGTTCCAGTTCAAGGTGACGCGCATGGAGCGCTACATCGTGGCCGCCTATGACGCCAAGGAGGGCGGCTATTTCCGGCCGCACCGCGACAACACGACCACCGGCACGGCGCATCGCCAGTTCGCCTGTTCCATCAATCTCAACGCCGAAGACTTCGAAGGCGGCGATCTGCGGTTCCCCGAGTTCGGGACCCGGACCTATCGGCCGCCGACCGGCGGCGCGGTGATCTTCTCCTGCTCGCTGCTGCATGAGGCGACCCCAGTCACATCGGGCCGCAGGTATGCCTTCCTGCCCTTCTTCTATGACGACGCGGCGGCCGAGGTTCGCCAGGCCAACCTGGCGACCATCGTGCCCAAGGCGGCCGTGGCCGAAGAGGCCTGAGGTCGAGCCGGTGCAACTTCTCTCCAATCTGGGTTTTGGCCTCGCGATCCTGGGCCTCGCCAATGCGATCAAGCCCATGGCGGGCACGCCGTTCAACAGCCGAGGGCTGGGCCTCGGCGCCGCGGCCGCCGGCCTGGCGATCATCATCGTCGTGAACAATGTCGGCTGACGGGGCCACGGCGTCGGACACCCAAGTTGAGCTTTCGGCCTCGTTCGCCCGAACCTGGTCGAGTTGGCAATCGCGCGCGCCCGGCGTTCCCCCTAAGCTGCCGCCCGCGGCTCCGGGAGAGCCCCGCTTGGATTCCTAAGGTCAGATGATCCTCCTCGCCTCGGCCGTCGTGCTCCTCCTGCTGGTGCTCAACGGTCTCTTCGCCATGTCCGAACTGGCCGTGGTGTCCTCCCGGCGCGCCAAGCTGCAGAGTCGCGCCGATCGCGGGGACAAGGGCGCCAAGGCCGCGCTCAAGCTCTCGGAGAACCCGACACGCTTCCTCGCCGCCGTGCAGGTAGGGATCACCTTGATCGGCATCCTGTCGGGCGCCTTTGGCCAGGCGACCATAGCGGGCGAACTCGACCTGATCCTGGAAGGCGTGCCGGCGGTGGCCGCCTATTCCGAGCCAATCGCCACAGGCGTCGTCGTCGTCGTCCTCACCTACCTCTCCCTCATCGTCGGCGAGCTGGTGCCCAAACGCTTCGCCATGGCCTATCCGGAAACCATCGCCGCGGCCGTCTCCCGGCCGCTGTCGCTGCTGGCCAGGGCGCTCGGCCCCTTTGTCACCCTGCTGACCGTTTCGACGGTGGGCGTGCTTCGCCTGCTCGGCGTGCGCGACCAGAAGGGCGAGGAGATCACCCACGAGGAAGTGGAGACCGTGCTCGCCGAGGGCGCGAACGCAGGGCTCATCGAGCCGGAGGAGCAGGCGATGATCAGCGAGGTCATGCGGCTCGGCGACCGTCAGGTCCGGGTGGCCATGACGCCGCGGCGCGACGTGCACTGGATTTCGCTGTCCGATCCCCTGGCCCAGCAGAAGGCCGATGTGCGGGCCTGCCCCTATTCGCGCATCGTCGTGGCCCAGGGCGCCGACGTCGATGAACCCGTCGGCGTGGTCCACAAGAAGGACCTGCTCGACGCCCTGCTGGACGGGAGCGAGCTTTCGGTGACCGAGCTCATGGTGACGCCGCTCTATATCTCAGAGACGACCTCAGTCCTGAAGGCCTTTGGCCTCTTGAAACAGACCCCGCTGCACATGGCGCTGGTCGTCGACGAGTTCGGGGCCTTGGAGGGTGTGGTCACCGCCACCGATCTGCTGGAGATGATCGCCGGCGATTTCGACGAAGCCCACGACACCGACAGCCCGAGCGCGATCCTGCGGCGGGAAGACGGTTCGTTCCTCGTCGACGGCCGGGCCGATGTCGACGAACTGGCCCGCGCTCTCCACGCCGATTTCGGAGAGACGGGCCAGTATCACACCGCCGCAGGCCTGGTCCTCCACGAGGTCGGCCGCCTGCCGACGGAGGGGGAGGTCTTCCAGATCGCCGGCTTCAGCGTCGAGGTGATCGACATGGATGACCGGCGGATCGACAAGCTGCTGTTCCGCAAGGCTCGCCGGGGAAGCGCAAGCACGGTCACAGATTCCATCTCCGCCTGAGATCGGCCGCGCCGAAGGGCGACAGCCCTGACCGGGATCGGATCAGGCCCACCTGCGAAGCGCCTCGCGATCGGCGCGCACCCGTTGCTGTTTCCAGACGATCTGTCCCCATTCGGTGATCGCAAAGATCGCCCGACCACTCGCCTCGGGCCGCGCTTCAAGAACGCGCCATAGGAGCCCCCTGTCGCAAAGCGTGTCGAGGCGCGTTGCGCGACGCCGCTCGGGCAGGCTTGCGAGGCGCCGGTCGACGGTCAACCACCCCTGCCGAAGCGCTTGGTCGAGCACGTCGTGATCCAGAGGCTCCAGCTCATCCCAGCGAGACCCCAACCTTGAGGCCGGGTCCGAAGCCATAGTCGGTTCGGACTTGGCGCGGTCGCGGCCGCCAGCTTGGCGACGCGGGTCGTCTACGTCGTGAGGGATGCAGGCCGGGTGAGCGAGATCGCCAGCGACCTCCACGCGGTCTCGGCGGACGGACCGGAAGGCGGTCAGGTGGATGATCGGACTTGGGCCACACTTGTCGCTCATGTGGAATAGACGCGGCCAAGTCCGCTTTTAGTCCCTTCAACCTGACACAAGACGGGCGACCCCGCTACCGGGTCGCGCCGATCTGGCGACCTGCACGAGCTGTGGACCCGAGGTCGCCCTCACATCGTTGGCTCATGCTTCCCGGGGTGATCTACAAGGCTCCGACAACTTCGGTGGTTTCCGAAAGAGCCTTGGGGGTGGCGCGACTGAGGCGCCGAGCAGTGCCAGGGCGAGAGCTCAGCGCGAAATGACTGGGAAAGTCCGCAAATGACCCATGCGCGGTTCCATGCGGAATTGCGCAGCGATTCGCCGGCTTTTCGTCGCGCGCGACGAAACGCGTCGGACTTGGCTTTCAGAGCCTTGCAAACTTACACACTTTCTTACACACTTGATGAACTAGCAGAAAAAACATGAATATAATCAACTACTTATGGTAGACGCGCCGGACTCGATGTCCGCAACGTCGGCGACATGGGACAGATGCCCTCGAGCCTGCCGATGTTCCACCTCCCGATGGTTCCCCTCACCTGGGAAACCCTGGCCATCATCGCGCCGATCACGGCGACGCTGGCGTTCGTCGGTCTCTTGGAGAGCCTGCTGACCGCCAACCTGCTGGACGACATCACCGACACGCCATCCGACAAGGATCGCGAGACCCGCGGCCAGGGTGTCGCCAACATCGCCTCTGGCCTCTTCGGCGGCATGGCGGGCTGCGCCATGATCGGCCAGTCGATCATCAACGTGTCCTCTGGCGCGCGGCCGGCTCTCGACGCTCTGGGCTGGGCTGTTTCTCCTGTTCCTGATCCTGGTGCTGCAGGACTGGGTGGCGCGAATCCCGATGGCCGCCCTGGTGGCCGTCATGATCATGGTCTCGGTCGGCGCCTTTGACTGGGGCTCGATGCTGCGCCTGCGCTCGACCCCATTTCAGTCGTCTATCGTCATGCTGGCCACGACAGCCACCGTGGTCGCCACGCATGACCTGTCGAAAGGCGTGGTGCTCGGCGTGATCCTCTCGGCGGTCTTCTTCATGCGCAAGGTCGGCAAGACCATGGCGGTGACGGAGATCGAAACTCCGGAGGATGGCCTGCTCCGCTACAGGGTGACCGGCCAGTTGTTCTTCGCCTCCGCCGACCTCTTCGCCGCCAGCTTCGAGCATCACGGCCATCCGCGCCGGGTTGAGATCGATATGACCGGCGCCCACCTCTGGGATCTCACCGGGGTCGCCGCCGTGGACAAGGTCGTATTCCGCTATCGCCGTCAGGGCGCGGAGGTGGAGGTGATCGGCATGAACCAAACCGGTCAAACCCTGGTCGACCGTCTGGGCAAGCACGACAAGAACCACATGCCGTCGGGCGCCGCCGCCCACTGAGCGAGAACCGTGCGCCTCTAGCGCGGCAGACGACCCTTCGGCGGCTCGCATTTGACCACGGCGAGCAAGGCCGCCGTGCAAAGCGCATCGCCGCCCCGGCCGAACGTCTCCGAGAGGTCGGTGGCCGTGACCGCGGCTTCCAAGGCGCAGAACTTACCGACGACCAGCGCCATTTGCTGCGGGGTCCGAAGGTCTGCAGGAACGAGTTCGTGTCGGAGATGGAAGGTCGGGTGACCATGAACTCGACCAGCGACTCTCGCCCCATCCAGCACGGAGTCGAGCATGTCCGTCTATTGACCACGCCGACGGGCGGAGAACGCAGCGGATGAGCGGAAGGCGTCACCCAAGTGTCGAATCTAAATATTGGCCAACAACAATCGACAACTAGATGAATACAAGTTAACCAATCTGCTTAAGGACACCGTAAACGCGGGTACATACTTATCTCACCTAGCTGATCGTCGAGTATTTCTGACGGATTGCCCTCCTCAGAACTACGAGACCGGGGGGAGATCAAATGTCCACGATCACGGCGTCTACGACGACCCAACTGATACAGGCCCTGAAGGTCGCGCAGTCCGGGGACACGATTTTTCTCACGCCAGGCACCTATTCGAACGTGACGCTGAGCTATCTGAAGATCGCCGGTGACGTGACGATCACCTCGGCCGATCCAAACCGTCAGGCGACCTTCACCGACCTGACCGTGCGCGACAGCAGCGGCCTGAACTTCAGCAACCTTGAGTTCGTGGTCGATCCGGCGATCTCCAACGGCTTCAAGGTGCTCAACAGCAGCGATATCCAGTTCGACAAGCTGAACGTCCACGGGACCCTCGACGGCGACCCGACCAACGACAGCTCGGCCATGCAGATCCGCGGCAGTTCCAGTGTGAGCGTCACCAACTCGGAGTTCCAGCAGCTCTCCAATGGGCTCTCCCACCTCGACAGCGAACACATCACCATCTCGGGCAACAAGTTCCACGACATCCAGATCGACGGCGTGCGCGGTGGCGGTTCGTCGTTCGTGACGATCAGCAACAACCACTTCACGGACTTCTATCGTGAGGACGGCAATCACCCCGACGCCATCCAGTTCTGGACCAGCAACACCACGACGTCGGCGCATGACATCGTGATCGCCAACAATGTCATCGACCGCGGCGACGGCGGCCCGATGCAGGGCATCTTCCTGAAGGATGAGAGCGGCGGCAGGTTGCCCTACCACAACGTGACGATCACGGGGAACGTCATCGTCGGCTCGATGTGGAACGGCATCTCGGTCAACGGCGCCGACGGGCTGACCATCAGCAACAACATCGTCGCTGGCTTCGCGGACATGAAGGCCCGCATCGCGCTGAAGGACACCGTCGACGTCACCCTGACCAATAACCAGGCCACCGACTATATCCGCGTGGACATCGTCCAGATGACCACCGACACCGGCAACATCCGCATCGCCGTTCCCACCGACGGCGGGATGGCCATCCTCAATCTCTGGATGGACAACCATCCCAGCAGCATTGCGGCCGAACTCTATGACACCAGCGTCTCGGCTCCTTCGGAAGACACCGCTACGACCACGCCCCCCCCGACGACCCCGACAATTGGATACAAGTCCGGCAGCCCCGGCGCCGACACCCTGACAGACGCCGACGGCTCGACCACCATGGCCGGCGGCGCCGGCGACGACGTCTATGTGGTCGGCAAGGCGACCACCGTCATCACCGAGCTCAGCGGCGCTGGCCAGGACCTGGTCAAGTCTTCTGTATCCTTCACCCTAGGGGCCAATGTCGAAGACCTGACTCTGACTGGAACCGGCAATATCAACGGCGTCGGCAATGAGCTGAATAATTACATCACCGGCAATGACGGCAGCAACCACCTGGTCGGCGGCGCGGGCGACGACACGCTCGAGAGCCGGGGCGGCACTGACCTGCTGGAAGGTGGCGCGGGTAACGATACCTACGTCGTCAACGCGAACGCGAGCGTGGTGGAAGCCGCCGGCGCCGGGATCGACACCGTGAAATCGATGTACGGCATCACGATGAGCGCCAATGTCGAGAACGCGATCCTGATCAACAAGGGCGGGGCCGGCGTGGTCGGCAACGCGCTGAACAACGAGATCACCGGAAACGTCGGCACGAACCGACTGTCCGGCGGCGCAGGCGCCGACACGATCGACGGCGGCGCCGGGGCTGACGTCCTGCTTGGCGAAACCGGGAACGACGTCCTCACGGGCGGGGACGGCGCGGACCGGTTCATCTTCGGCCGCGGCAGCGGCAATGACGTCATTACCGACTTCGGCGTGAGCGGCGCGCGTGAATCGATCGACTATTCCGCCTACGCCAAGGCGGGTGTGAAGCTCACGATCATCGACCTCGGCGCCGACACCCTGATCCAGTTCGACACCGGCAACTCGATCCGCCTGACCGGCGTCGACCCGCACGAACTGCAGTCGACCGGCACCAACTTCGTCATCAACGGCTAGGGCCCCCGGCGCCGGAGACTGCGGACTATCTGCGTCGTTCGAAAGGCCAAGCCTGTGAACGAAGTGACATCCATTCCGCCGCCGATCCATCCAACCGGCACGCCGATCTGCCATCAGCTGAATGTGCAGCCCAGGGCGCTACGGGATCAACGTGATCGGAGATGCGGTGCCGGGGCCAGGCACCGCCTGCGCCGGCCCCTGTGCGGACGCGAAAGTTACACACTTTCTTACACACCCTGGCATTCAACAATAAAAACATCAATTATATCAATAAGTTACTGTAGACGCGCCGGACTCAAAATCCGGTTCCGAAAGGAGTGTCGGTTCGAGCCCGACCGCCCGCACCATCAGCAGCGGCCAAGGCGACCCTGCCCTGGCGTGAACCTTGTGGCCGCCGCCCCGAGCGCTAGGGTGGACCGCGAACGCAGCCGACCTGGCTGCCGCACGATCAAGGGGACCGACATGGCGGATTTCGGAGGCGAGCCGAACCTTGAGGCCTTCCGCGCCGAGGCCCGAGCTTGGCTGGAAGCCAATTTCCCACCCGCCCTCGCAGGCAAGGGCGCCCTGGCCTCGGCCGAGATCTCGACGCCCAATCCCGACCTCGCGGCCTGGCGCAAGGCCGTCGGGGCCAAGGGCTGGGGCACGCCCACCTGGCCGGCCCAGTACGGCGGCGGCGGGCTCTCGCCCCAGGAGGCCAAGGTGCTGGCCCAGGAGATGGCCAAGCTCGGCGCCTTCAACCCGCTGATGTTCGGCATGGGCGTGACCATGATCGGCCCGACCATCCTGGACTACGGCACCGAGGCCCAGAAGGCCCAGCACATCCCGCCCATCGTCCGCGGCGAGGTGCACTGGTGTGTCGGCTATTCGGAACCCAACGCTGGCTCGGACCTCGCCTCCCTGCAGATGCGGTGCGAGGACGCCGGCGACCACTATGTGATCACTGGCCAAAAGACGTGGACGTCCGGGGCCCAGTACTCCGACTGGTGCGGGGCCCTGGTGCGCACCGACTTCGCGGCCAAGAAGCATGACGGCATCAGCTTCATGCTGATCGACATGCATCAGCCGGCCATCGACCCGCGCCCGATCGCCCTGATCGCCGGGGCTTCGCCGTTCTGCGAAACCTTCTTCACCGAGGCCCGGGCGGAGAAGGACGGCCTGCTGGGCGAGCTGAACCACGGCTGGACCGTCGGCAAGCGGCTGCTGCAGCACGAGCGCGCCAGCCAGACCGGCGCCTCCGGCGGCGGGCGGGTGATCCCCTTGCAGGACATCGCCAAGCGCTATGTCGGGGTCGATGAACAGGGCCGGCTGGCCGACAGCGACCTGCGCACCCGGCTGACCCAGCACCTAATGGACGCCAAGGTGCACGGCCTGACCCTGGCCCGCATCGTCGCCGAGTCGAAAGGGGCCTCGGGCGCCAACACCACGGCCTCGATCCTGAAGAACTCCGCCACCAATGTCGCCCAGACCCGGGCCGAGCTCAGCCTGGAGATCTTCGGCCATCAGGGCCTGGGCTGGGAGGGCGAGGCCTTCAGCCAGGACGAGATCGAGACCGTGCGCGGCTGGCTGGGCGGCAAGGCCATGTCGATCTATGGCGGCTCGTTCGAGATCCAGAACAACATCATCTCCAAGCGCATCCTGGGCCTGCCGGACAACACCCAGTCGAGCTGACCTCCCGAACCTGGACCATAGGCCGCAAGCCTCTTCTACCGTGGAGGCTCGACGGCGTGCGTCGTGAATGATAATCGTTCGCAATTGAGGCGCGTAAGGACCTCGCGATGAACGATCTATCGGTGCAACACGATCTGGACGCGGTTCCCGCCGAGGGCCTGGTCGTGCGCCTGAGTTCGGCCCAGGTCGGGGCGAGCGGGGTCATCGTCGATGTCCGCGCCGAGAGCGCGCCGTTGGCCCACGGGGTGGACGTTCACGAGCTGCAGCGCCGCCTGCTGGAGTTCGGCTTCGTGGAGGGCGCCCGCATCGAGGTGCTGCACGAGGGCGCCATCCGCCACGATCCCATCGCCGTGCGGGTGGACGACACCCGCGTGGCCCTGCGTCGCCGCGACGCCGAGGACGTGTTCATCCTGCTCGACACGCCGCGGCAATGAGCCAGGCCGCCGCGCTCGCGTCCGCCAGGGTCGCCCTGGTCGGCAATCCCAATTCCGGCAAGACGGCGCTGTTCAACGCGCTCACCGGCGCGCGCCAGAAGGTCGCCAACTACGCCGGGGTCACCGTGGAGCGGAAGGAAGGCGTGGTCACCACGCCCGCCGGCCGCAGCCTCCACATCCTGGACCTGCCCGGCACCTATTCCCTACGCGCCCGCAGCCCCGACGAGGTGGTCACCCGCGACGCGGTCCTGGGCCGGCTGGAGGGCGAGGTCCCGCCCGACGTGGTGGTCTGCGTGGCCGACGCCACCAACCTGCGCCTGGTGCTGCGCCTGGCCCTGGAGCTGAAGGCCGTCGGCCGGCCGATGGTGCTGGCGCTCAACATGTATGACATCGCCCAGCGCCAGGGCCTGCGGATCGACCTGGAGGGCCTGTCGCGCGAGATCGGCGCCCCCATCGTCACCACTGTGGCCACCCGCAAGCGCGGCATCGAGGATCTGGTCGCCCAGGTCGATGCGCTGGCCGCCAGCGGGGCCCTGCCCGGCCAGAACACCTGGCGCGAACCCGACGCCGCCGAGATCCGCCGCGCCCATGCCGAGGCCCAGCGGATCGTGCGCACCTATGTCCGTCCGCCCGAGCACCCCGACACCTGGACCGGCCGCGTGGACGCGGTGCTGCTGCACCCGGTCTTGGGCCTGGCGATCCTGTTTTCCCTGCTGTTCCTGATGTTCCAGGCGGTGTTCACCTGGGCCACTCCGGCCATGGACGGCATCGAGGCCGCCTTTGGCTGGCTGGGCGGCCTGGTGGGCCAGTTCGTCACCAACGACCTGGCCCGCAGCCTGATCGCCGACGGGGTCATAGCGGGAGTCGGCAGCGTGCTGGTCTTCCTGCCGCAGATCCTCATCCTGTTCCTGTTCATCCTCCTGCTGGAGGACTTCGGTTACATGGCCCGGGCGGCCTTCCTGATGGACCGGATCATGGGTGGGGCCGGGCTGCACGGGCGTGCATTCATCCCCCTGCTCTCCTCCTTCGCCTGCGCCATCCCCGGGATCATGTCGACGCGGGTGATCGATTCCAAGCACGACCGGCTGACCACCATACTGGTGGCCCCGCTGATGACCTGCTCGGCGCGGATCCCGGTCTACACCCTGATCATCGCGGCCTTCATCCCCAACACCCAGGTGTGGGGCTTCATGAGCCTGCAGGGCCTGGTGATGTTCGGCCTTTACGCCGCGGGCATCCTCAGCGCGCTCGCCGTCTCCTTCGTGACCCGGCGGCTGTTCTGGCGCGGGGCGGTAGAGCCGTTCCTGATGGAGCTGCCCACCTACAAGCTGCCCGACCCGGCCAACGTGGCGCGCAACCTGTTCCTCCGCGCCCAGATCTTCATCGAGCGGGCGGGCCGCATCATCCTGCCGTTGATGATCCTCATCTGGGTGCTCTCGACCTTCCCCTACGCCCCGGCGGGCGCCCCGGGGCCGGCCATCGACTACAGCTTCGCCGGCATGATCGGCCACGCCATCCAGCCCCTGCTGGCCCCCATCGGCTTCAATTGGCAGATGTCGATCGCGCTCGTGCCCGGCATGGCCGCCCGCGAGGTGGCCGTCGCCGCGCTCGGCACCGTCTATGCGGTGGGCGACGCGGAGAACAACACCGGGACCCTGGCCTCGACGCTCAAGGGCCACTGGTCGGTGGCCACGGGCCTGTCGTTCCTCGCCTGGTACATCTTCGCGCCGCAGTGCGCCGCGACCCTGGGCGTGGTGAAGCGCGAGACCAACAGCTGGCGCTGGCCGATCATCATGTTCGTCTACATGACCGCCCTGGCCTATCTGGCGGCCTTCATCGTCTACCGCACGGCGGTCGCCCTGGGCGGGGGATGAAGCTTCACCATAAACAACTTTTAGGGGAAATTAATTGCGCGCTTTAAGGGATCGCTAAAACTAACCGCCATAGCGTTTCCTGATCGGGGAGCGACAGGATGCAAGTAACCACCCAAAAACGCCGCAGAGCGGCGGCCAAGCCCGCCGCGAAGCCGGCGAGCGACCATCTGGTCGAGCGTATTCGAGAGACCCTGCTGCTGTTCGGCGGCGAAGCCCACCGCCGTGACGTGATCGCCAATGTGGCGCGCGAGACGGGTCTGGACGTCAAGAACATCCCCCAGGATTTCGAGGCCGCCGTCATCCTCTCCTTCGAGGAAACCGTGCGCGATGAAGTCCGCCGCGCCGCCCATGGCTTCTATCTGAAGTTCGGCGAGGGCTCGCACCGCTGGAGCGTCAAGCTCCCGGAGACGGCGCACTAAGAATTCGCGATACTTCGACCGAGATCGAAGCACCCTCAGCGGCAAACGGTCGATCCTGGCGATCCCAGCCAGGAGTAGCTCGATGACGAAGACTATAGTTGCGTGCGCCGCGATCCTCGGCGCGCTGGGGGTCCCTGCGACTGCAGCGGAAACGATCCGACTGCCGGGCGCGGTCGGCGAGCCCACCCTTGCAATCAGTCACGAACCCGGACCCGGGCCTAGCGTGCTCTTTGTGCACGGCGCGACCTTTCCCCAGGCGCTATCGATTGGCTACCGGCTGGCGGGTCGTTCCTGGATGGACGACCTACGCGCCCGCGGCTTCGACGTGTGGGCCTTCGATTTCGCCGGCTACGGCGACTCGGACCGCCCTGCGGCCATGACCGGGACCGCTCCCGTGGGTCGCATGGCGGAGGCCGTCGACCAGATCTCCCGCGTCACGCACCACATCCGCGCAGTCTCGAAGAAGGATCGGGTCTCGGTGCTCGCCCATTCTTGGGGAACCTTGCCGGCCGGTGCGTTCGCCGCCCAATACCCCGAGTGGATCGAGCGCCTAGTTCTCTTCGGTCCGCCCGCCCTACGCGAGGCCACGCCGCCCGCCGCCGCGCCAGCCACGGGCGCGTCCCTGGTGAGCGCTGAGGATCAATGGACGAGCTTTCAGTCGGGCGTGCCCGCGGGCGAGCCGTCGCCCATCGACCGGGACCTGTTCGTCCCCTGGGCCGAGGCATATCTCGCCAGCGACGCCGCCAGCGGCACGCGCAATCCGCCGGCCGTGCTCGTGCCAACAGGACCTCAGGTGGATTTGGGGGAGGTCTGGTCCGGCCGATTCCCGTACGACCCGGGCAAGATCCGAGCTTCGACCCTTGTCGTCTACGGCGAGTGGGACCCTATCACGCGCGACGCCGACGCGGGCTGGTTGAAGGAGGCCCTGGCCAATGCCGCAGGGGGCGTCCGGGTCGCCAAACTGCCTCGCGGCGCGCACCGCATGCATCTTGAAACAAACCGTCAGGTCCTCTTCGACGCAGTCGGCGCCTTTCTGGCGGAGGACTGACGCTACGCCTTGCCACCCGACAACGCATCGGCCGCGCCCTGCAGGCGCCCCAACAAGCGCTTCAACAGCGCCACCTCGTCCGGCGACAGGCCCGAGATCAGCGCCGCCTCATAAGCCAGGGCCAGGGGGGCGACCTCCGCATGCAGCTGCGCACCCTGGACGGTCAGGGCCAGGACGTGGGAGCGGCCGTCGGCGTGGTGGTCGCTGCGGGCGATCAGCCGCCGGTTGCTGAGGCCCTGGGCGGCGCGGCTGACCGTCACCTTGTCCATGCCGGTGCGCGCGACGATGGCGCCCTGGGTCAGGCCGCCATCCTCGGCCAGGACGCAGATCAGCCGCCATTGCGGGATGTTGAGGCCGAAGCGATCCTCGTAGGCGCGCGCGATCAGCTGGCTGACGGCGTTGGAGGCGACCGACAGGCGATAGGGCAGATAGGCGTCCAGCTTCAACTCGCCCGCGGGCGGATCGGAAAGCTGGCGCTGCACGCTCATGACCCTTGGACCTCCTGCTCGATGGCGCCGAAGATGGTGTGACGGCGAGCGTCGCGCATCTCAATCCGCACCCGGTCGCCAGGCTTGAGGAACGGCGTCTTGGGCGCGCCGTGGGCAAGGGTCTCGACGGTTCGCAACTCTGCGAGGCAGGAATAGCCGACACCACCTTCGGCGACCGGTTTTCCTGGACCGCCGTCGGGACCGCGATTCGACACCGTACCGGAACCCACAATGGTCCCGGCCGAGAGGGCCCGGGTCTTAGCGGCGTGGGCGATCAGGGTTCCGAAGTCGAAGGTCATATCGACCCCGGCGTCCGCCTCGCCCAGGGGCTTGCCGTTCAGCTCGACCTCGAGCGCCCCGTGCAGCTTGCCGTCCTTCCAGCTCTCGCCCAGGGCGTCGGGCGTCACCGCCACCGGCGAGAAGGCGGAGGCCGGCTTGGACTGGAAGAAGCCGAAGTTCTTGGACAGTTCGCCGGGGATCAGGTTGCGCAGGCTGACATCGTTGACCAGCAGGACCAGCCGCACGGTGGCCAAGGCCTCCTCCCTGCTGGCGCCCATCGGCACGTCGCCGGTGATCACCGCCACCTCGCCCTCCAGGTCGCAGCCCCAGGCCTCGTCGGCCAGCGGGATCGGGTCGCGCGGGGCCAGGAAGCCGTCGGAGCCGCCCTGGTACATCAGCGGATCGGTCCAGAAACTGTCGGGCATGTCGGCCGAGCGGGCCTTCCGCACAAGGGCCACGTGGTTCACATAGGCTGAGCCATCGGCCCACTGGTAGGCGCGCGGCAGGGGGCTCTCGGCGTCCTTCTCGTGGAAGCGGACCCGCGGGATCGAGCCGGTCTCCAGCCCCTCGGCCAGGCCGCGCAGCAGGGGTTCGCAGCGCTCCCAGTCGTCGAGGGCGGCCTGCAGGGTCGGCGCGACATTGGTCGCCTCGACACACCAGGCGAGATCGTTGGAGACGACAATAAGGCGGCCGTCACGACCCCACTTGAGTGAAGCGAGCTTCATACTAGTTTTCCTCCCGGCGGACGGTGCGTGTCAGGCGCACGCCTTGTTCGTAGGCCTGGGGCAAATAGACCACGACCTCGACGCAGATGTCGCCGCCCGCCTCGTCGACCCACAGGTAATTGCGCTCGAAACAGACGTCGCGGCCGGCCGGGGTGTAACCCTCATAGGTGTCGCCCCAGGGGGTGCAGGCGGCCATGTCACGGCGCGGAAGCGAGCAGGCGCGTTCCAGCTCCTCCTGCGCGGCTTCAGTGAGATCGGACTCGAGATCGGCTTGCGCCATCGGCTAGCTTGCCTTCAAGCCGGCGTCCGCCAGCTATTGACGTAGTCCGGGTTCTCCACCGTAGAGGCCGCCTCGCCCACGTCCAGGGGATCGCGGGTGTCGATCATTACGGCGTATTCGTCGGTGGCGGCCTTGGGCTGGCTCAGCATGTTCTTCAGGGCCTTGGGGTGCGGCCCATGGGTGAAGCCGGAGGGATGGAAGGTCATCATCCCGGCCTCGATGTGGTCGCGGCTGAAGAAGTCGCCGGCGTGGTAGAACAGCACCTCGTCGAAGTCGTCGTTGTTGTGGAAGAACGGCACCTTCAGCGCGCCCGGATCGGTCTCGAAGGGCCTGGGCGCGAAGGTGCAGACCACGAACCGGTCGGACACGAAGGTGGTGTGGACGCTGGGCGGCAGGTGGTAGCGGTGGCTCACCACCGGCCGGATGTGGCGCACGTTCAGCCGCACCGGCGCCAGCTCCCCGTGCCAGCCCACCGCGTCCAGCGGATTGTATGGATAGGTCACGGTGGAGACCTCGCCGCGCTTCTTCACCGCCACCGTGGTCTTGCCGTCCTGGGCCTGGTGGGCCTTGAAGGCTTCGTTGAGCTCCGGCGTGTCCAGCATGGCCGGATCGAACAGGGCATGGCCACCCAGCAAGCCCTTGTCGGGCAAGGTGAAGTGGCTGTTGGTCGCCTGGATCATCAAGACCGCGGTCGGCTCGGCAGGCGCCAGCCGCCACATGGTGCCGCGCGGGAGGTAGAGATAGTCCCCGGCCTCATAGGCGATGTGGCCGTAGTCGCAGAAAAGGTCGCCCTGCCCCTGGTGGACGAACAGCAGCTGGTCGCCGTCGGCGTTGCGGGCCAAGCCCGGCATGGCCTCGGCCAGCTTCCAGAAACGCATCTCGGTGGCGGCGTTCTTCAGGATCACCGGGGCGTTCCAGGGCGAACCCTGGGCCTCGTTCAGCCGGGCCAGGTCGAAGGCGCGGGGCCGCAGCGGGCCCTCGAAATTGCTCCAGCCGGTGGGTGGGCGCGGGTGATGGATGAAGGCGGCCGGGCCGAAGAACCCCTCCTTGGAGATCTCCCGCTCATAGGTGCCGGCGGGCATGTCGGCGTGGGCCTGGCGCGAATGGGCGCCTTGGGCGGCGCGGACCGGGATCCAGTTGCGGGCCATTTCAGGGTTCGTCCTTGTAGATGCCCACCACGAGCGGCCGGTTTGCGGCCAGGCTCGCGCGGTACATGCCCGAGGTGTTGTAGCTCCAGGCGACCTGGCCGTCAGGCGCCACGGCGATGATCCCCCCGTCGCCGCCCAGCGCCGTGAGCTTGTCCTGGATCACGATGTCGGCCGCGGCCTGGAGGCTGAGGCCCTTGTGCTCGACCAGGGCGGCGATCTCGTGGGCGACGCCCAGGCGAATGAAATACTCGCCGGTCCCGGTGGCCGACACCGCGCAGGCGGCGTTCGACGCATAGGTCCCTGCCCCGATCACCGGCGAGTCGCCCACCCGGCCCCACTGCTTGCCGGTGGTGCCGCCAGTCGAGGTCCCCGCCGCCACATTGCCCGAGATGTCGAGGGCGACCACACCCACCGTGCCGTACTTGCCCTCGTCGTGGGCCAAGGCATGGACCGGATCGGGCCTGTGATCGCCGGCCGGCCGGGGCGGGACCGGCAGGTCGTGGGCCTTGGCGAAGTTCTCGAGGCTGCGCCAGCGGCGCTCGGTGAAGAAGTAGGAGGGATCGGCCTGCTCCACGCCATTGGCCTTGGAGAAGGCGTCGGCCCCGGCCCCGACCAGCAGGACGTGGGAGGACCGTTCCATGACCGCGCGGGCCAGCGAGATCGGATGGCGCGTGCGGGTGACACCTGCCACCGCCCCGGCCGCCAAGGTCGCGCCGTCCATGATCGAGGCGTCCAGCTCGTTGGCCCCGCGGGCGGTGAACACCGCGCCGCGCCCTGCGTTGAACAGCGGGTCGTCCTCCAGCAGGTGGATGGCCGCCTCGATGGCGTCGAGCGCCGAGCCGCCGGCCCGCAGGACCACGCCACCGGCCTCGGCGACCCGCCCAAGGGCGGCGCGATAGGCGGCCTCCTGCTCAGGCCTCAGATGCCGGCGCTCGATCGTCCCCGCGCCGCCGTGGACGGCGATGGCCCAGTGCGACGTCGACAAGCCTCAGCCCTCCTTGGCGGGCAGGACCCCACGACGGATCTGGTCCAGCTCGATGGACTCGAACAGGGCCTTGAAGTTGCCCTCGCCGAAGCCCTCGTTGCCCTTGCGCTGGATCACCTCGAAGAAGATCGGGCCGATCATGTTCTCGGTGAAGATCTGCAGCAGGATGCCCTGGCCCTCGGTGGGGGCGCCGTCCAGCAGGATCTTGTCGGCCCGCAGGCGGTTGACGTTCTCGCCGTGGCCCGGAACCCGGGCGTCGATGCCGTCGAAATAGGTGTCGATGGTGTCCTGGAACTTCACGCCCCGGTCTCGCATGGTCTCGACGGTCTCGAAGATGTCGTCCGTCCCGAGCGCCACGTGCTGGATGCCTTCGCCGCCGTAGTCCTTGAGGAACTCCTCGATCTGCGAGTGGTCGTCCTGGCTCTCGTTCAGCGGGATGCGGATCTTGCCGCAGGGGCTGGTCATGGCCTTGGAGAACAGGCCGGTCTGCGAACCCTCGATGTCGAAATAGCGGATCTCGCGGAAATTGAAGATCCGCTCGTAGAACTCCGCCCACTTGGCCATGCCGCCGCGCACTACGTTGTGGGTCAGGTGGTCGAGATAGGTCAGGCCGACGCTGTTCTTCGCCATCTGCTCCGTCGCGCCCTCGATGGGCAGGAAGTCGACGTCGTAGATCTCCTGGGCCCCGTAGCGGTCGACCAGATAGAGGTTCGAGCCGCCGATCCCCTCAATGGCCGGGATATTCAGCTCCATGGGGCCGACCGGGCCTTGCACCGCCTTGGCGCCGCGCTCGACGGCGAGCTTCAGCGCCTTGGCGGCGTCCTTGACGCGGAAGGCCATGGCGTTAGCCGAGGGGCCGTGGACCGCGCGGAAGGCCGCGGCCTGGCCAGCCGGCTCCATGTTGAGGATGAAGTTGATGTCGCCCTGGCGGAAGCGCAGCACGTTCTTCGAGCGGTGCTTCGACACTGCCGTGAAGCCCATCATCTCGAACAGGCCCTTCAGCCGTTCGGGCTCGGGGGAGGTGAACTCCACGAACTCGAAGCCGTCGGTGCCGAGCGGGTTCTCGAACAGGTCGCCGGACTTTGCGGTCTCGGACTTCACTTGGGTCGTCATGGCGGCGGCTCTCCCGAGATATAGTATCAGATGAAACTAAGTGCCTGAAGCCGAGGTGGGAGACAAGCCCCTCCTCGACTGGTAGCAAACGTTTGAACGCCCCTTCGGATCGACATGCTTCGCAAAACCTACGACTGGGTCATGGGCCTGGCCGCCTCGCGCCACGCCCCGGCCAGCCTGGCGGCCGTTTCGTTCGCCGAGAGCTCGTTCTTCCCCATCCCGCCCGACGTGATGCTGGCGCCCATGGTGCTGGCCAGGCCCGATCGCGCCTATGTCTACGCCACGATCTGCACCGTGGCCTCGGTGCTGGGCGGCATGCTGGGCTACACGATCGGCCATTTCCTGGGTCCGGTCGGCGAGTGGCTGCTGATGGTCACCGGCAATGCCGGCGGACAGGCGGCCTTCGAGGCCTGGTTCGCGGAGTGGGGCCTGTGGGTGATCCTCATCAAGGGCCTGACCCCGATCCCCTATAAGCTGGTGACGATCTCCGCCGGCCTGGCCGAATTCTCGTTCTTCACCTTCGTCTGGGCCTCCGTCGTGACCCGGGGCGCGCGGTTCTTCCTGGCCGCCACCCTGATCAAGTATTTCGGACCCGCGGTGCGCGAGGAGGTGGAGAAGCGCCTGACCCTCTACACCGTGCTCGGCCTGGTCGTGCTGGTGGGCGGCTTCATCGCGCTCAAGCTCCTCTAGAGCCCGGCGGCGTTTTAGGATCATATCGGCGGCGATGAGCGGTCTCATAACCCCCTTCCTCGAGCGCTGGCGCCTGACGGCGTTCGTCTCGTCGCTGTTGATGCTGGCCATCGCCCACGCCTTCGAGACCTTCGGCGGCCTCGCCCCCTGCACCCTCTGCCTGCGCGCCCGCGAGGTCTATTGGGTCGCCGCGGCCGTGGCGCTGGCGGGCATGCTGGTGGTCCGGACGGCGAATGGCGCGCGCTTCAAAGTCGTTTTCGACGCCCTGCTGGCCCTGATCTTCGCCGCCAGCGTGGGGCTGGCGGTCTATCACGCCGGGGCGGAGTGGAAGTTCTGGCCGGGCCCGACCGCCTGCGCCAGCACCGGCGCCTCGGTCAGCGCCGGCGACATGGCCGCCCTGCTGAACGGCGCCAAGCTCAAGCCGCCGGCCTGCGACGAGGCGGCTTGGGTGTTCCTCGGCCTGTCCATGGCCGGATGGAACGCCCTGGTCTCGCTGAAGCTGACCATCTTCAGCCTGCTGGCCGTTCGCCACGAACGGGCCCGGCGATGAACGCCAAGCCGATCCCGCCGCGCCCTGGCGCCGGCGCCATGAGCTCCCGGCTGGCCGAAATCCTGCGGGTCGATCATGCCGGCGAGCTGGGGGCGGTGCATATCTATCGCGGCCAGCGCGCGGTGCTCTCCCAGGCGACAGGCCACGAGCGGATCGCCGGCCAGCTGGAGGAGATGGAGGGCCACGAGGCCGTCCACCTGGCGCGGTTCGACAAGCTGCTGACCGAGCGCGGCGTGCGGCCCACGGTCATGACGCCGCTCTGGCGGGTGGCGGGCTTCGCGCTGGGCGCCGGCACGGCGCTGCTGGGCGACAAGGCCGCCCACGCCTGCACCGAGGCCGTGGAGACCGTGATCGAGGAGCACTATGCCGGCCAGATCGCCGAGCTGGAGCGCCGCGAGCCGGAGCTGGCCGCCGAGCTTTCCAAGTTCCGCGACGAGGAGCTGGCCCATCGCGACCAGGCCCTGGCGGAGGGCGCTAAGGAGGCGCCAGGCTACGCCGTACTGTCGGCGGTGATCCGCGCCGGCTGCCGGGCAGCTATCAAGATCAGCGAGAAGCTATGACCGAGGCCGAGATCATCGCCCTGCGCCGCGGCTCGGAGACGCCGGTCCGGGCGAGGGCCGCCGATCTCCAGGGCGTGGCGGAGGACCTCTCCGCGGCCTTCGCCACCGACCCGATGTTCGACTGGTTCATGCGCGACGACGCAAAGCGCGACGCCGCGCGCCTGCGGCTGTTCAAGCGGCTGGTCGGCATGGCGCTCGCCGACGGCGAGGTGCTGCAGCCGGCCAGCGGCGGGGCGGCCTCGATCTGGCTGCCATCGGAAAGCCTGGGCCCCTCGTCGCTGCTTGAGGAGCTGCGGGTCATGCCGACGGTCCTCGCCGCCACCGGGTTCTCGCGGCTGTCGCGGATGTCGGCCATGCGCGCGGCCATGGACAAGCACCATCCCATGGAGCGGCCGCACGTCTATCTGTGGTTCGTGGGCGTTCGGCCCGAAGCCCAGGGCCTTGGCGTCGGAAGCCGCCTGATCGCCGCCGGCCTGGAGCGCGTCGACGCGTTGGGTCTGCCGGCCTATCTGGAGAGCTCCAGCCCCGCCAATGTGCCGCTGTACCGCCGCCACGGCTTCGAGGTGACCCGGGAGATCCAGCCCCGGCCGGACTCGCCGATCATGTGGGCCATGTGGCGCGAGCCGCGTTGATCCTGCTCTACCTCGCCGCGGTCAACCTCGCGGCCTTCGCGGCCATGGGCTGGGACAAGGCGCGCGCCGAGCGCGGCGAACGGCGCATCCCCGAACGCATTCTGCTGATGCTGGCCGCCATCGGCGGAAGCCTCGGCGCCGTCGCCGCCCAGCAGGCCTTCCGCCATAAGACCCGCAAGCAACCGTTCGGGGCGATCCTGCTCGTCATTCTGGCGGCACAGGTCCTGGCCGGGGCGGCGTGGCTGGTTCTGGCGCCTGCCTAGGCCTCGAGCTCGATGTCCCAGTAGAGATAGTCGAGCCAGCTCTGGTGCAGATGGTGCGGCGGGAACTTACGGCCACGGTCCTGCAGTTCGTGGGCGGTGGGCCGCCGGGGTTTGTGGAAAGGATGCATGTGGGCTTCGTGCGGCGTGCGCCCGCCCTTGTGCAGGTTGCAGCGGGCGCAGGCGGTGACGATGTTCTCCCAGGTCGTCCGCCCGCCGCGCGAGCGCGGCACCACATGGTCGAAGGTCAGGTCCTCGCCCACCCGGCAGTACTGGCAGGTGAAAGCGTCGCGCAGGAACAGGTTGAAGCGGGTGAAGGCCGGAGGCCGGTCCTGCGGCACATAGTGCTTCAGCGAGACGACGCTGGGCAGGCGCATGGCGAAGGACGGGGAATGGACCTCGTGGTCGTAGGTCGAGACCACGTCGACCCGGTCGAGGAACACCGCCTTGATCACCTCCTGCCAGGGCCAGAGGGACAGCGGATAGTAGCTGAGGGGCCGGAAGTCGGCGTTCAGCACGAGACAGGGCCAGCCGGACGGCGGGTGGCTAAGCACCTGCATGGCTGGACCTCCGTCGGCGCGGACCCGCGCCTATGGCGTACGCGTAGAGACTGAAGACAGGCCCCCTTTCGCGATCTGGTCGTCCTCGAATCTCCGGACGGCGATTCTCATGACCAACGAACTATAAGGCAGTTTTCAAGACAGCTCCATGACCTGGAGCGCATCACCCCGTCTCACGGTTCGGGAGGATCAGACCGTGGACGGGGCGGGATCGCGGGACACTAGACGCCGACGGCCGCGGTGGCGCCGGCAAGGCTCAGGCTGATGAGAACGAAGGCGACGGCGACGGTGGCGTCGAAAAGGCGGCCGATGTTCGAAAGAGCAGACATGGTTTCATTCCTTTTTGGGTTTGGGCCCCGGCGGCGCCGGCTCCCCGTCCATCTGGACAACGCTAAGATACCCCGCATCTGAACAATGTACAGATACATTTTACAACGTAAGCTATTAGAAAACGTATAGGCCGAGATAGGCAGGCTGGGACAAATGAAAAGGGGGCCCGGAGGCCCCCTTCCCGTCGCGGGGTTGGGTTTGGAGCTTAGGCGCCGAGGGCCGCGGTGGCGGCGGCGACACCCAGGCCGAGAACCAGGAGGAACGCGGGGGCGATCCGGTCGAAGAACCGTTCGAAATGGGTAAGACCAGCGAGAGACATGACACACACCTTTCAGTTTGAACCCCGGGGGAGCGGGGGCGTTTCTTATTTGAACAATGCTAAGATAGCAGCGATCTGAACGGCGTCAAGATGATCTTTACGCCGTCCAGATTCAGATTTAGAGTGCCCGCGATGAGAGAAACTGCTGCCGCCGAAAACCGCCCCTATCACCACGGCGATCTGCGCCGCGCGCTGATCGACGCGGCCCGTCGCCTGCTGGAGTCCGAAGGGCCCACGGCGCTGTCGCTCCGCGCGGTCGCCCGGGAGGCCGGGGTCAGTCCCGCCGCGCCCTATCACCACTTCAAGGACAAGGGCGAACTGCTGGACGCCGTGGCCCACGAAGGCTGGGACATGCTGAACGCCCAGATGGCCAAGGCCAAGGCGGAGGCGACCACCATCCAGGACAAGCTCACCGGCCTGGGCGTGTCCTATGTCCGTTTCGCCCAGGCCAACCCAGCGCTCTACCGCGTGATGTACGATTCCTCCCGCGACAAGGAAGCGCTCCCCGACCACGCCCACATGCAAGACGACAGCGCCTACTGTCAGGTGCGAGACACCTTCATCGAGGCCGGCGCCGACGTGAACAACGAGATCGACCTGGAATTGGCCACCAACGCCGCCTGGTGCGCCGCCCACGGCATGGCCGAGATGATCAGCTTCAAGATGTTCGATCATCTGAAGGTCGCCCTGGGCGGGGAAGAGGCCTTCATCCGCGCCACCTTCCAGCACCTGGGCATTTTCGCCGCCGCCCGACCCCGCTAAGTCTCACGGGTGTTCATCACCCGCTTCGCCCCCTCCCCCACCGGCCTGCTGCATCGCGGCCACGCCTTTTCTGCGCTGAGCGCCCATGCGGCGGCGCGCCGGGCGGACGGTCGCTTCATCCTGCGCATTGAAGACATCGACGCCACCCGCTGCCGACCGGAGTTCGAGGCCGCGATCCATGAGGACCTCGCCTGGCTGGGCCTCGACTGGGAAAGGCCCGTCCGTCGCCAGTCCGAGCATCTGGCGGACTATCAGGCCGCCCTGGAGCGCCTGACCGCACGCGGCCTGACCTATCGCTGTTTCCGCACTCGCAAGGAGATCGCCGAGGATATCGCCCGCGCGCCGCATGGGGCGATGGAGACCTGGCGTGGCGCGCCCCTGCCCCCAGGCGAAGAGGCCTCGCGCCTGGCGGCCGGGGAGGGCTTCGCCTGGCGGCTGTCGCTCGACGCCGCCGAACAGGCCCTGGGCGGGGATATTTGCTTCGTGGAGGAGGGCGAGGGCCCGCAAGGCGAGCATGGGATCATCCCCGTCGATCCGGCCCTGGGCGGCGACGTGGTCCTGGCGCGCAAGGATGTGGGCGTTGCCTATCACCTGGCCGTGGTGGTCGACGACGCCCTGCAGGGGATCAGCCACGTGATCCGGGGTTGCGACCTCTACCAGGCGACCCACGTACAGCGGCGGCTGCAGGCCTTGCTGGACCTGCCCGCCCCGGTCTATCGGCATCATCGCCTGCTGCTGGGCGCGGACGGCAAGCGCTATGCCAAGCGCGACCGGGCGCAGGCCCTGGCGGAGCTGCGGGCCGGCGGCATGACGCCCCAGGCGTTGCGACGGGAGCTGGGTTTTGACTGAGGCCGCCGCGACGTCCGACCGGGGACATCTGAAGGCCCTGGCCGTGCTGGTGTTCGGCGCCGCGGTGATCGGCCTCGCACCGATCCTGGTGCGGCTGGCCGACGCCGGGCCCGCGGCGGTGGGCTTCTGGCGCGTGATCCTCGCCCTGCCTTTGCTCGCCATGATGGCCCAGAAGACCGATGGCGGGGTCGGCGCCGCGCCGCGCCTGGCCCTACTGGCCGGGGCGGCCTTCGCGCTGGACCTCAGCTTCTGGCACTACGGGATCGCCTTCACATCGGTGGCCAACGCCACGGTCCTCACCAACCTCACGCCCGTGGTGGTGACCGCGGTGGCCTGGCTGGTGTTCAAGCAGCGCCCCAGGAACCTGTTCGTCGCGGCGGTGGCCCTGGCGGTCGGCGGCGCCTGGCTGATGGCGGCGGGCCGCGGCGCTCACGCGCCGGGCAGCAACCCGCCGCTCGGCGACGCCTTCTCCCTGCTGACCGCGGTCTGGTACGCCCTCTATTTCCTGGCGGTCAGCACCGCGCGCCGCACGGTGGGGGCCACGCGGATCATGTTCTGGTCGGGAATGGCCAGCGCGCCGCTGCTGCTGCTGGCCGCCGTCCTGCTGGGCGAGGACCTGCTGCCGAGGAGCGCCGGGGGCTGGGCCGCCTGTCTGGGCCTGGGCCTCATGCACGTGGCCGGCCAGGGCTCCATCGCCTGGGCCCTGGGACGCCTGCCGGCCGCCACCGCCTCGGTGGTGGTGCTGGTCCAGCCCGTGGTGGCCGCCATCCTCGGCTGGATGCTGTTCGCCGAGGCCCTTGGGACGGTCCAGGCGCTCGGCGCCGGCGTCGCCCTGGCCGGCGTGGTCCTGGCCCAGATGGCCTCGCGGCCGAGGGCGGCGGTCTAGTGCGACGCGTGGTGCTCGGCGTTGCGCTTGCGGGTCGCCGCGGCCTTCTTCGCCGAGGCTGAGCGTTCGGCGGCCGAGCGGCTGGCCGAGGCCTTGCCGCCCTTCTCGCCGCCCGTATGCGCCGCCGGATGGCCGGTCTTCTTGCCGCGCCCGGAGCCGCCGGGATTCTTGCCGCCGCCGTCGTCCTTGTTGACCGTGGCCCAGGCCCGGCGCTCGGCTTCCTTCTCCGAGACGCCCCTGGCCTCGTAGCCTTCGGCGATGTGGTCGGCCTTGCGTTCCTGCTTGTCGGTGTATGCGCTCTTGTCGCCGCGGGGCATGGCGGGTCTCCTCCTGTGGTCACCGACCAACCTGGGACTGAGCCTCAGGTTCCCAGGGCATAGGCCTGGCGCGCGGCCTCGATAGCAGCCAGCTTGGCCTGGAAAGGGGCCCAGTCGTCGCGCTCGTCGATGGCCGCCCAGATCGCCTCGATCTCGTCATAGAGCAGCTCTTCCGGCTCAGGCCTGGCGAAATAGGCCGCGTCCAGCCGCTCGGGCCAATCCGGCTCGTAGGCCTTCAGCAGATCGCGGAAATCCGTGAAGCCCTCCCCGACATAGATGTCGCCCCGCAGGCCCGCCAAGGCCCGGGCCTCACCGCCGCCGAACCAGTCGAAGAAGAACGGTTCCCAGCGCAGGCGCTCGCCCCCTACCGAGATGGCGCGGAAGGCGGAATTCACCAAGGCCACGTCGTCGTCCGGCGAGCGGCTCTTGAGCGCTAGCCGCGCCAGCATCGCCTGGGCCAGGGCGGCGCGATAGGCGGGGCCAAACCCGTTCAGCGCCTCGACCAGGAGCTCCTGGGCGCTCACCAGCGACAGGCAACCGGCCAACTGCTGCAGGTTCCAGAACACCGCCTCCGGCTGGCGGCCGAAGGCGTAGAGCCCGGCGGAATCGAAATAGGCGGCGGTGAAATTCGGATCGTTCTTCGGCAGGAACCGGTAGGGCCCGTAGTCGAAGCTCTCCCCGGTGATGTTCATATTGTCGGTGTTCAGCACCCCGTGAACGAAGCCCGCCGCCATCCAGCTGGCGGTCAGGGCCGCCGCGCGGCCGACCACCGCGCCTAGCAGGGCCGAGGCGTGGTCCGGGGCGTTCCCCAGTTCCGAATAGTAGAGCGCGATCACATGGTCGACGAGGGCGCTGATGCGCTCGGGCTTCTGGTGGAAGGCGTGGCGCTGGAAGCTGCCGAAACGGACATGGCTATGCGACAGCCGCACCAGGACCGAGGAGCGGGTCGGGCTGGGCTCGTCGCCGCGCGCCAGCGGCTCGCCGGTCTCGATCAGCGAGAAGGACTTCGAGGTCGGGACGCCCAGGGCCTCCAACATGGCGGTGGCCAGCACCTCGCGGACTCCGCCCTTCAGGGTCAGGCGCCCGTCGCCCTGCCGCGACCAGGGGGTCTGGCCGGAGCCCTTGGTCCCCAGCTCCAGCAGGCGGCCCGTCCCCACCTCGCGCATCTGGGCGAACGAGAAGCCGCGACCGTCCCCGAGGTCGGGGTTGTAAACCCTGAACTGGTGGCCGTGATAGCGCATCGCCAGCGGGGTCTCGAGGTTACCCGGCAAGGGCTGGAAACGTCCGAAATGGGCGATCCACTCGTCGTCGGTCAGGGTATCCAGGCCGATAGTGGCCGCCGCCCGGTTGTTGCGGAACCGCAGCAGGGCCATGGGAAAGTCCGCCGCCGCCACCGGGTCGGCGAAGTCGCGGCCCAGGTCCTGCAGATGGGGCTCGGGGCGGTAGGCCGGGGAAACGGGCATGGTCACTCCGAAGCGTGTGAGGCGGCGTCGCGAGCCAGACGCCTCTTCTGGCTGATATCGCCCGCGATCCCAAGCGGAACCGAAATCGGGTTTCGCCCCTAGGCGCCTGTGTTAGGCAGGGGCCATGTCCACCCGATCCACGCTCGAATTCCTCAAGACCGAAACAGGTTCTGGCCTGCTGCTGGTGGCGGCGGCGGCGAGCGCGCTGGTCTTGGCCAACAGTCCGCTTTCAGAACACTACTTCGCGCTGATCGATCACAAGATCACCGTCCAGTTCGGCGCATTCGCCGAGACCATGCCCACCTATGGGTGGATCAAGAACGGCTTGATGGCGATCTTCTTCTTCGTCGTCGGACTGGAGATCAAGAACGAGATCCTGCGCGGAGAACTCTCCAATCCCAGGCGGCTGGCCCTGCCGGTCATGGCCGCGATCGGCGGCGTCGCGGCGCCGGCGCTTGTCTATCTCGCGCTGAACGCGGGCTCTGATGGCGCCCCTGCGGGCTGGCCGACCCCCGTCGCGACGGATATCGCCTTCGCCCTGGCGGCCCTGGCGGTCGCCGCACCCAAGCTGCCCCCGTCGCTTCGCGTCTTCTTGCTCACCTTGGCGATTGTCGACGATCTGATCGCCGTATCGCTGATCGGCGTGCTGTTCACCCACGACCTTGACCTTCGGATGGTCGCTGGAGCCCTGAGCGCGCTCGTGGTGCTGGCGGCCATGTCGCGATGGGACAGGGCGCCGCGCCTCTTCTACGCGGCGGGCCTGATCCTTCTGTGGGCCTTCACCCTGAAGTCGGGCGTCAACACTTCGCTCGCTGCGGTGGCCGGGGCCTTCACCGTGCCGATCGACCCGCGGCGGCCGGGCGAGCCCGGGATGCTGGAGCACTTCATGGAGAGCATTCACCCCTATGTCGCCTTCCTGATCCTGCCGTTGTTCGCCTTCACCGCGGCCGGGTTCTCGTTCAGCGGCCTGTCGCCCAGCGCCCTGCTGGGGCCCGTCCCGCTGGGCATCGCGCTCGGCCTCTTCGTCGGCAAGCAGATCGGGGTGTTCGGAGTGGGCGCCCTGGCCATCGGCCTGAAGATCGCCCGGCGGCCCACCGGGACGAAGTGGCTGGAGCTCTACGGGGTCTCGCTGCTGTGCGGGGTGGGGTTCACGATGAGCCTGTTCATCGGCGGCCTGGCCTTCGACCCCGGCGACATGGCCGCCCAGACCGACGTGCGGATCGGGGTGGTGGCCGGATCGCTGCTGTCGACCGTGATGGGCATGGCGGTGCTGGGCTTGGCCCAACGACTGCGCAACGCCGAGGGCTAGAGCGCAGCCCGGTTCAGGACAGGTTCAGGCTGGTCGCGCGATCCTCCGGGCGAACGCAACCGGAGTCGCCCCATGAGACGCCTGATTGTCGCCGTCGGCCTCGCCGTTTCGCTAGCGGCCGCCGCCGCCCACGCCCAGCCCGTGGAGAAATTCGACCGCAAGTCCCATGGCGAGTGGGTCTATGAGTACAAGGACGGGCGCAGCGAGGTAAAGCGCGAGCGAAAGCCCGGCGAATACAAGGAAGAGATCAAGCACCGCGACGGGGTCTCGAAATTCGAGCGCAAGTCCGACGGGAGCTGGAAGGAAGAAATCAAGGACGGTCGCTGCGAGATCAAGCGCGAGCGCACCAGCAGCGGCGAATACAAAGAAGAGCGCAAGTGCGGATGACCCCCGCCGGCGGGGTCTAAAGCAGGTCGCGGGCCCAGCGCTCGTCGCCGCGGCGCGCGGCGACCACGGGCATGTGAGCGAACCGGCCGACCGCCTCGACGGTCTGGTCGAAGTCCGGCGCGTCGGGATCGGCGCTTTGGCTGATCACCACCGCGTGGATGGGGATGCCGAAACCCTGGAGGGCGGCGAGGGCGGTCAGGGTGTGGCTGATCGCGCCGAGATATGAGCCGCCAACCAGCACCGCCGGCAGCCCGACGTCGGCGTGCAGGTGGGCGCAGAGCCCATCCTCGGCGATGGGCGACATGATCCCGCCAGCGCCCTCGACGATCTTCAGGTCGGCCTGGGTGTCGGCCAGGAACGGGCGACAGGCGTCCAGCACCTGCGCATAGGCCAGGGACCGCCCCTCAGCGCGGGCGGCCATGGGCGGTGACAGTGGGGCGCGGAAGCGCAGGGGCGATACGGCGTCCAACAGGGCCTCGTTTGGCGCCAGGCCCAAGGCCCGCAGCAGGCAGCCCGGATCGCTGTCGGCCCAGTCCTCGGGGTCGAAGCCGCTGACCACCGGCTTCAGAACCCCCACGCGCCTACCCCGGGCCACGGCGGCGCGGATCAGGGCGCAAGCCACATAGGTCTTGCCCACATCGGTGTGGGCTCCGGCGATGGAGAGGCCGCGCACGATCAGGCTCCCAGCAGGACGCGCACGGCGGCGGCCAGGCGGTCGACCTCGGCGTCGGGATGGCCGGCGGTGAAGGCCAGGCGCAGGCGGGCGGTCCCGGCCGGGACGGTCGGCGGGCGGATAGCGATGGCCAGGAAGCCCTGGGCCTCCAGGGCGGCGGCGGCGGCCAGCGCGGTGGCGGCCTCGCCGATCACGATGGGAACCACGGCGCTGGTGGCGTCCGGCAGGTTGAGCGCGCGGGTGAACCGCCGCGCCTTGGCCAGGGGGGCGGCCACCCGCTCGGGCTCGGCGGCGATGACGTCCAGGGCGGCCAGCGCCGCGGCGGCGTTCGCGGGCGGCAGGCCGGTCGTATAGACCAGGGTGCGGGCGCGGGTCTTCAGGAGGTCGATCACCGGGGCGCTGGCGCAGACATAGGCGCCGTAGCCGCCAATCGCCTTGGAGAAGGTGCCCATGGCGAGATCGACCCTGGCGGTCGGGAACATGGCCGCGGCGCCCCTGCCCTCGCCCACCACGCCCAGGCCGTGGGCGTCGTCGACCATCAGCCAGGCGTCGTGGGCCCGGGCGAGCGCGCTGATCTGGTCCAGCGGCGCCAGGTCCCCGTCCATGGAGAACACCCCGTCGGTGGCGATTAGGGCCCGCGCAGCCTCGCCGCGATGCTCGGCCAGCTTGGCGGCGAGGTCGGCCATGTCGTTGTGGCGGAAGGCGACGACCTTCGCCCCGGAAAGCTGCGCCCCAGCCCAGATGCAGGAATGGGCCAGTTCGTCGACCAGGATCAGGTCGGCCGCTCCCATGATCGTCGGGATGATGCCGCTATTGGCCAGGTAGCCGGAGCCGAAGACACAGGCGGCCTCATAGCCCTTCAGCGCCGCCAGCCGACCCTCCAGCTCCGAAAGCAGGGGATGGTCGCCAGTGACCAGGCGCGAGGCCCCGGCGCCGGCGCCATATTCCTCCACCGCGCGAATGGCCGCGGCCTTCACCGCCGGGTGGTGCGAGAGGTTCAGGTAGTCGTTGCAGGAGAAGGAGAGCAGCCGCCGCCCGCCCCGCTGGACCCAGAGGCCGTCCAGGCGGTGGGTGGGGACCAGGGTCCGCTTCAGGCTGCGGGACTCCAGGGCGGCGAGCTTGTCCTGGGCGAAGGCGGTGAGGCTGTCGGTCATGGCGGGACGCGGTATGCACGAGGATGGCCCTGGGCTAAAGCGCGCTGCGTCAGCTTCCTGGGGAAACCAACGCCATGCCGCAGCCGCCTAGCTGGATGACCGAAGGCGCGGACCACGTCTGGCGCCCCTACTGCCAGATGAAGACCGCGCCGCCGCCGCTGCCGGTGGCGCGAACCGAGGGCGCGCGGATCATCCTGGAGGACGGCCGCGAGCTGGTGGACGGCATAGCCTCGTGGTGGACCGCCTGCCACGGCTACAACCACCCGCACATTCGCGCGGCGGTCACCGCCCAGCTCGAGCGGGCGCCGCACGTGATGTTCGGCGGCCTGGCCCACGAGCCGGCCTACCGGCTGGCCGCGCGGCTGGCGGCCCTGCTGCCCGGCGACCTCGACCACGTGTTCTTCGCCGAGAGCGGTTCGGTGGCGGTCGAGATCGCCATGAAGATGGCCCTGCAGTTCTGGATCAACCGCGGCGTCGCGGGCCGCACCCGGTTCCTGAGCTTCCTCGGCGGCTATCATGGCGACACCCTGGCGACCATGACGATCTGCGACCCCGAGGAGGGGATGCACGGCCTGTTCGCCGGCGTCATGCCCGCCCAGCACATCGCGAAACTCCCCACCGACGTGGACTCGGAAGCCGCGCTCGACGCTCTGCTGACCGACAAGAGTTCCGAGATCGCCGCGATCATCGTCGAGCCCCGGGTCCAGGGCGCCGGCGGCATGCTGTTCCACGACGACGAGGTGCTGAAAACCCTGCGCCGCCTGGCCGACAAACACGGAGTGCTATTGATTTTCGATGAGATCTTTGTCGGCTTCGGGCGGACCGGCGATCTCTTCGCCTGCTCGGGCTCCGGCGTGATCCCCGACATCGTGACCCTGTCCAAGGCCCTGACCGGCGGGACCCTGCCGCTCTCGGCGGCCATCGCCCGGCGCACGGTGTTCGAGGCCTTCTGGTCCGACGACCCCGGCGCGGCCCTGATGCATGGGCCGACCTATATGGGCAATCCGCTGGCCTGCGCGGCGGCCAACGCTAGCCTCGACCTGTTCGAGACGGGAAGCTGGAAGGCCGACGTAGCCCGGATCAACGCGGCCCTGGCGGAGGGCCTGCAACCCTGCCGGGCCGCCAAGGGCGTGGTCGATGTCCGCACCTACGGCGCCATCGGGGTGGTGGAGTTCGCAGAGCCCGTGGCGGTCGGGGCCCTGTGCGCCCGCTTCGCCGAGCTGGGCTGCTGGATCCGGCCGATGGGCAAGGTGGTCTACCTGACCCCGCCCTTCGTGACGACGGACGAGGAGCTGGCGCGGCTGACGGGAGCGATCGTGACGGTGGTCGGCGGCGACGTCGAGGCGGGCGCGGGCGGGGTCTAGACCTGCGCCCCAGGGCTCGCCAGCACCACCGAGGTCTCGATCTGCCGCTCGGGGACCGTCCAATAGGTCCGGAGCAACACGGCCTTGCGCTCCGGGTCGACCAGGCGGAAGCCGTGCCGCTCGTAGAAGCCGATCGCCCAGTCCGCCGCGGCCCAGGTCCCCACCAGCATGGGTCCCGCGCTGCGCCTGATATGATCCAGCAGGGCGCCGCCCACCCCATGGCCCTGGCGTTCGGGCGCCACATAGGCGTGGCGGATCAGCTCGACGTCGCCGACCGCCTGCAGCCCCATGACCCCGACCAGGGCTCCGGCCATCTCATAGCCGGTGAACACCACCCCAGCGGCGATCTCGTGATCCAGTTCGGCGGCCGGCATGTAGGGCTCGCGCCATAGATCGGCGGGCAGGACGGGCCGGTAGGCCTCGGCTGCGGCGTTGATGATCGCCAGAATCCGGGCGGTGTCCTGCGGCCGGCAAGGCCGTATGACGCCGTGCGAGGGGTGCTTTTCGTGCATCTGTCGTCTCCTGCCGGGGACAGGAAGAACGAAAGGGCGGACCTGGTCTTGAACGCGATTGCAGCCGGCTCAGGCCAGGGCCTGGGCGTAGGCGCCGGGCGACAGGCCGTAGTTGCGCACGAAGGTCCGGGTCATGTGGCTCTGGTCGGCGAAGCCGCTCTCCAGCGCCGCGTCCGCCAGGCGCGAACCGCCGGCGATCATCCGGCGGGCCATCGCGATCCGGCGCTGGACCAGATAGGCGTGCGGGGTCAGGCCGGTGGTCCTGGCGAAGCCCCGCAGCACCTGGAACCGGCTCAGGCCGCTCTCGGCCGCCAGGTCCGCGAGGGTGACGGCGGCCGTCGGGTCGTCGTCGATGCGCCGCCTGGCGATCGCCAGGGCCTCCGGCGCCGACACCTGAGGCGCCAGGCCGCCCTGCTCGCGCATCAGGTCGGCCAGCAGCATGAGCAACAGCGCCTCGCTGTCCTCGCCCTGCGTCGTCATCGCCGCGAACAGCGCCCTGAACCGCCGGGCCACGCGCGGCGTCCTGACCACCGGAAGCTGGAACTCCAGCCGCCCGCCCGGACGCACCTCATCGGCGGCGGCGGCGATCAGGGACGGGTCGAAATAGAGCATCCGCCAGGCGCGGCCGCCCTCGCCGATGGGCGCGCCGTCATGGACCTCGCCCGGATTGACCGTGATGGTGTCGCCGGCCACGGCCTCGACCATGCCGCGTCCGCTTCGCGAGACCTGACCTCCGTCGTCCACCACGCCCACGCCGAACTGCTCGTGGATGTGGCGGGGGAAGGCATGACGTGTCCGCGCCTCGACGGCCTCGACCCCGTCCAGGCCGCAGCGACGAACCCTGAACTGGCCCTTCGTCACGCCCGCTCGCCTCAGCCAAGCGCCGCCTTGAGGACCGCCACCGTCTCCTTGGTCGCCACGTCCACGGCGGGGGAGACGTCGCCCATGCTGTAGAAGTCGTGGACCATGTCCTTGTACTCGACATGCTGAGCCTTCACCCCGGCCGCGTTGAGGCGCGCGGCGTAGTCGCGGCCCTCGTCCTTCAGGGGGTCGTAGCCGGCGGTGACCACCAGGGCGGGCGGAGCGCCGGCCAGGTCGACCTTGGAGCCCAGGATGGCGCGGTGGCTCTGCGGATGGCCGGCGGCGGCCAGGCACTTGTCGAACCAGGCGATGGCCGCCTTGGTCAGGATCGGCCCGTCCAGGTCCTTGCGCGACTGGGTCTCCTGGTCCGGCCAGATACCCGGATAGAGCAGCAGCTGGAAGGCCAGCTTGCGCTCGGGGTCGTTCTTCAGGTCGATGGAGATCGAAGCCGCAAGGTTGCCGCCGGCCGAGCAGCCGCCGACCGCGATGCGCTCCGGATCGAAGCCGATCTCCGCGGCATGGTCGAAGGCCCATTTGGTGGCCGCCAGGCAGTCGTCGTGGCCCGCCGGGAACGGATGCTCGGGGGCCAGCCGGTAGTCGATGGCCAGGACCCGGTAGCCGGAATAGGCCGCCAGCCTTCGGCAATGGCCGTCGTGGGTCTCCAGGTCACCGATAGCGAAGCCGCCGCCGTGGAAATAGACCAGGCCCGGCGTGGTCGCCCCGGCCCCGGCGGGGGTGTAGAGCCGCGCCCCGATGGGCCCCGCCGCGCCGTCGACCTCAAGGTCGGTCGCCGTCACATCCTTGGGCGCGTTCAGGTTCTGGGCCTGGCGCTGCATGCGGTAGCCGGCGCGGATCATCTCCGGCGGCAGGGCGTCGAGCGGCGGCATCTCCTGCCCCGCCGCGGCGGCTTCCTGCTCGGCGATCAAGGCCTTGAAATGCGGGTCCATCGGAAATGCCTTCTCTGGTGAAACCTCAGCCGACCTTGCGGGTCTGGCCTTGCCAATAGGGATCGCGCAGCTCGCGGCGCAGGACCTTGCCGGACGGATTGCGCGGCAGGACGGCGACATAGTCCACGGACTTGGGCGCCTTGTAGCCGGCGATCTGGGCGCGGCAGTGTTCGATGATCGAAGCTGTGTCGGGCTGCGCGCCCGGCCGCAGGACCACGATGGCCTTGACCGCCTCGCCCCAGCGCTCGTCGGGCACGCCGATCACCGCTGCGTCGGCCACGTCGGGATGGCCCATGAGGGCGTTCTCCACCTCGGCCGGATAGATATTCTCGCCGCCCGAGACGATCATGTCCTTCACCCGGTCGTGGATGAACAGGTAGCCGTCGGCGTCGAAATAGCCGGCGTCGCCGCTCTTGAACCAGCCCTGGGGGCAGATGGCCTCCGCGGTGGCGTCGGGGCGGTTCCAATAACCCTTCATGATCCCGCTCGAGCGGATCTCGATCTCGCCCACCTCGCCGACGGCGGCGTCGCGGCCGTCGACCCGGATGCGGATCTCGTAGCCCGGGGTCGGCTTGCCGCAGGCCCGCAGCTTGCCCAGCGCCGGGTCGTGGGCCTCCGGCGGCAGATAGGTCCCGCCGCCGATGGTCTCGGTCAGGCCGTAGAGCTGCATGAAGTCCGCGCCGAACCGCGCCTGGGCGCGGGTCAGCACCTCTTCGGAGATCGGCGAGGCGCCATAGTAGATGTGACGCAGGCTGGAGAGGTCGGCCTCCGCTTGGGCAGGGTGCTGCAGCACCATGTTGATGATCGCCGGCGCCATGAACGCGTGCTTGATCCGGTGTTCGCCGATCAGAGTCAGCAGGGCGGCGATATCGACCTCGCGCATGATCACGGCCCGCGCGCCCTGCATCAGCGACAGCATGCCCAGATTGGCGCCGGCCACATGGAACAGGGGCATGGCGACCAGCACCCCGTCGCCCGGATCGAACCTGGCCCAGACCTGGGTCGCGCCCTCGAAACAGGCCGCGTAGTTGGTCTCGGTGAGCTGAACGCCCTTGGGCAGGCCGGTGGTGCCGGAGGTGTAGAGCTGGATGACGTCGTCGTCGGGCAGCGCGACCAGGGCCGGATCGATGGCCGGGTGGGCCCCGATCCAGGCCCGGAAGCCCGGCCAGACCGAATGACCTGGCTCGAACTGGATCACGGCGGCGAGGTCGGGCAGGTCGAGACCGGCGATCGTCTCCGCATAATCCTGGCCGACCACCAGCAGCTTGCAGCCGGCGTCCTTGAGGATAAAGGCGATCTCCGGCGGAGCCAGCCGCCAGTTCACCGGCGTCAGGCAGGCGCGGAGCTTCAGGCAACCGAACCAGAGGACGAAGAAGTCGGCGTTCCCCTTGCCCAGGGTCCCGACCCGGTCGCCGGGCTGGACGCCCGCCGCGCGCAGGGCCTGGGCGCATTGGGAGGACATGGCGTCGAACTGCGCGAAGCTGATCGCCTCGCCCTCGAACCACAGGGCCTGGGCGTCGGGCCGGACACGCGCATGGTGGCGCGACACGTCGGCCACGCATGTGATGCCCTGGGACATCTATCCTCCCTGACCGAGCCTGCCGTCCTCTTCACGGGACGATCGGCAAACATTGAGGCCCCCCTTTTCCTTCTCCCCCTGCGGGAGAAGGTGGCCTTGCGGAGCAAGGTCGGATGAGGGGTCTCTCAGAACTCTCCGGCTAAAGCCCGGCGACAGCGCGGATGAGGGAGCGCGACCCCTCATCCGACCGCCTTCCAGGCGGCCACCTTCTCCCGCAAGGGGAGAAGGACGACCAGCCCGACTGGAGCCGCCTCCCCTCTACTGGGGGAGGATCTAGATCGTACCTACTCCGCGGCGATCTTCGGCGCGTAGCCGAGCATCGCCTTGGTCTCCAGGAACTCGTGGAAGGCGTAGTCGCCCCACTCGCGCCCGTTGCCGCTCATCTTGTAGCCGCCGAAGGGAGCCATCATGTCGCCGCCGCCGCCGTTGATCGACACCTGGCCCGCGCGCAGCTTCGACGCCACCTGCCGGGCCTTGGCGAGATCGGCGCCGTTGACGTAGGCGGCCAGGCCGTACTCGGTGTCGTTGCCGACCTCGATGGCCTGGTCGAGCGTCTCATAGCCGAGGATCGACAGCACGGGGCCGAAGATCTCTTCCTTGGCGATGGTCATCTCGTTGGTGACGTTGGCGAAGACGGTGGGCTTCACATAATAACCCTTGTCCAGGCCTTCCGGACGGCCGACCCCGCCGATGACCAGGGTCGCGCCCTCGTCGATGCCGGCCTGGATCAGCTTCTGGATTTTGTTGAACTGCACCTCGGAGACCACCGGGCCGAGCTGGGCGTTGCCGTTCGGATCGCCGACGGTGACCGTGGAAGCCGCCTCGCGGGCCGCGGTGATCGCCTCGTCCATGCGCTTGGAGGGGACGAGCATGCGGGTGGGCGCGTTACAGGACTGGCCGGAATTGACCATCATGGTGGCGACGCCGCGGGCGACGCCCTTGGACAGGACCTCGTCGTCCAGGATGATGTTCGGGCTCTTGCCGCCCAGCTCCTGGGCGACGCGCTTGACGGTCGGGGCGGCATTCTTGGCCACCTCGATGCCGGCGCGGGTCGAGCCGGTGAACGAGACCATGTCCACTTCCGGATGGCTGGAGAGCGGCACGCCCACGCCCAGGCCGTCGCCGTGGACCAGGTTGAACACGCCGGCCGGGACGCCCGCCGCATGCATGATCTCGGCGAAGATCTGACCCGAGAACGGGGCCACTTCCGAGGGCTTCAGCACCATGGTGCAGCCCGTGGCGATGGCCGGGGCCACCTTGCAGACGATCTGGTTCAGCGGCCAGTTCCAGGGGGTGATGAACCCGCAGACACCGATCGGTTCCTTGACGATCATGGTCGGGCCGCGGTCGTCCTCGAACTTGAAGGTCTTCAGCACTTCCACGGCCGTGGCCAGGTGGCCCATGCCGATCGGCACCTGGGCGCGCTGGGCCAGGGAGGACGGGGCGCCCATTTCCTCGGTCACGGCGGTGGCCAGGTCGCCGAAGCGCTTCTGGTATTCGGCCAGGATACGGCCCAGCACTTCCAGGCGCTCCTCGCGGCTGGTCTGCGACCAGGCCGGGAAGGCCTTGCGCGCGGCCATGACGGCCTTGTCGACGTCGGCGGCCGAACCGAGCGCGATCTTGCCGGCGACCTCCTCGGTGGCCGGATTGATGACGTCCAGCGTCTTCAACTCGACGGGCTCGACCCATTTGCCGTCGATATAGAACTTCAGGTACTCGCGCATGACGTCCTCCCGGATCGTTCGTTAGGGGGTGGCCGGCAGGTTCCCCGCCCGGCTTCAAACAAGCATTTTAGTGATCGGCGATCACTGGGGAAGCCCCAATGGCCGCCAAGCTCAGCGAAAGCTCGGATTTTTCGCCGGAGCGACCAACGATTTACACCATAAATAAATAGCCGCAACCGTCCGTAGCCTACGCCATCTGGTGAACGTGCGGCTGTCCCGCAACCGGGCTCCTGGCCTTCAGCACATAATCGGCGCGGATCGAGCCGATATAGAGGTCCGTCAGGTCCGGGCCGCCCCAGGTGACGTTGGTCGGATGGTTGACGATCTCGCCCGTCGGATCGTGGATCACCGTGACCACCTCGCCCGAGGGCGTGATGGCCACCACCTTGTCGGCGCCGGGCAGGCAGACCCAGAGATTGCCCAGAGCGTCCATGCCGACTCCGTCAGTATAGCCGAGGTCCGGCTTGGCGACCGGCGGCTCGTCGCGGCCCTGCAGTTTTCCCAGCACCGGACCATAGCGTTCGCCCTTGCCCAGCTTGCCGCCAGCCAGGACGCGAAAGCGCATGACGTCTGCGCCGCTGGTCTGGGCGCAATAGAGGAAGCCATCGTCGGCCGACAGCGCCAGGCCGTTGGGGAATTTCAGCCCCTCGGCGACGACTTGGCTCGAGCCGTCGGGCCGCAGCACGAAGACGAAGCCGTCGGCGCGGCCGTCCAGGGCCTGGGGCCAGGTCTCGGCATGGGTGGAGTTGGCGCACCAGATATTCCCGGCGCGGTCGACCACCGGATAGTTGGCGCTGGTCAGCCGCTTGCCGCCAACCTCGGCGACCAGGGTCTCGCGCAGACCGGTGGCCGGGTCGAACCGCTCCAGCGGTCCCTCCTCCTTGTCGTAGATCCCGAAGTTGGCGATCAGCACCCGGCCCTGCGGGTCCATGTTGATCCCGTTGGGAGCCCCGCCCCTGGGCCCCAACCGCTTGAATGAGCCGTCGGGGAAGATCTCGGCCACGGCGCACTGGTGGTCGGACGCGAACACCCGGCCGTCGCGGGAGACGACCACGTCCTCGGGCCGGTCGATGCCGACGGCGACCTTGGTGAAGGCGCTGGGCGGAATGGGTGCGAGCGGCATGGCGTTTCTTCCCGGGTTTTCTTTTCAGCTTGGGCCGTGAGACCGACGGAAGACAAGCGCCAAGGTCAGGGAAGGTCGACGATAAATCCCGCGGCCTTGTATGGTTCGATCTTGCGCCACTCCCGCAGGACGTCGGCCCTCAACCCCGGATGCCTGTGCCAGGCCTCGGCGGGATGGTCGTGATAGTTCACCACGACCAGCATCTTGCGCACCCCCGGCCAGTGGCGATGCAGGGTCATGAGGTAGCGCGCCGAGGTGTGCAGCTTGCCCACAGCGATCAGCGAGCCGATATTGGCCAGGCCGATCTGCCCTTCCAGGATCGGCAGCGAGAAGATCACGTTCTCGCCGGTGTTCATCGCCTGGCGCTCCAGCAGGATAATGTCGCGCGGCACGCCGGCCTCCACCATCAGGCGCGACAGCACGCTCGCCTCGTCCTCGGGGTCCCCGAGCGTCGGCCCGCCGCTGACCAGGGCCCAACGGAAGTATCCTCCGCGCCAGAGCTCGGCGATGGCGGCGACGAACTCGGCGACCCCGTGCCGGGTGCCGAATACGAAGAGCAGATCGGCGGGCTCGAGCGGCGTGCGGATCAGGTGGCGACGATTGATGGTCTCCACCAAGTCGGCCGACAGTTCATCCGTTTCGGGGGCCACCGGAGGTCCTCGCCATGACACGGGCTGATTTGACCGGATCGGCCGGCGGCGCGGCAAATCACCTGGTGTTACGATCTGTATTGCACGCGTCCCGGCCCGCCGCTAAAGCCGCACGACCACAGCCGGAGCCCGCCATGACCGCGATCCTGATGATCCTCGCCTTCCTCGTCGTCGTCGGCGCCCTGAACTATTTCGAGTTCGGCCGGCTCGACTAGGCGGCTGGCGGGGCGCCGGACGTGCCCGTGACCTCGCGCGGCGCGGCCCTGGTCACCGGCGGGGCGCGGCGGATCGGCCGGGCGCTGACCCTGGCCTGCGCCGAGGCCGGCTTCGACGTCGCCATCCACGTCCGGGCCGTCGATGACGACGCCCAGTCCGCCGCCGCCGATGTGCGCGCCCGCGGACGCAAGGTCTCCATCCACACCTGCGACCTGCGCCAGGAAGCGGCGACGGCCCCCCTGGTGGCCGAGGCCGAGGGCGAGCTCGGCCCCATCACCCTGCTGGTCAACTGCGCCTCGGTGTTCGAGGACGACAGCTTCACCTCCATGAACCGCGCCTCGTGGGATGCCCACCTGGAGACCAATCTCCGCGCGCCCATGGTCCTGGCCCAGGCCTTCGCCCGGCGCCTGCCCGCCGACCGCACCGGTCTAATCGTCAATATCCTGGACCAGCGGGTGCTGAGCCCCAGCCCGAACTTCTTCAGCTATTCGCTGTCCAAGAGCGCGCTCTGGGCCGCCACCCAGATGCTGGCAAAGGGCCTGGCGCCCCGCATCCGGGTGAACGCCATAGGGCCGGGCCCGGTCCTGGCCTCGATCCACCAGCAGCCCGAGGAATTTCAACGCGAGGTCGAAGCGACCCTATTGCGACACGCGGTGGACCCGACCGAGATCGGCCACGCCCTGCGCTACCTGATTGACGCGACGTCAGTGACCGGCCAGATGATCGCCGTCGACGCCGGTCAGCACCTGACCTGAAGGATATGACCTTGGCCCTTTCGCCGCTCCAGGAGACGCCTGCCGAACCCATCGCCGCGCCGCAAGGCCGTACGGTCATGACCAAGATCTTCGTGACCGGCTTGAAGATCGACGCCGAGATCGGCGTCTACGCCCACGAGAAGGGCCGCG
>NZ_JAUYOJ010000149.1 GCF_030697925.1 Phenylobacterium sp.
CTGGGTCGATTTCCCGGCGCCCTCGCCGCCTTCGAAGGTGATGAACCGACCGCGTGCCACGCGGCCAAATTGGCCGGTTCGCCGGCTTTGTCCAGCGCCCTAGAAGGGCCGAACGACGCGGGCCTCGGCGAAGCCGTAGGACGCCACCCGGTCGCGCAGGCTCCAAGCCTCCCCCTCGTCGGCTCCGCCCGCCAGCATGACCCGGTAGAGGGTCACCCCGTCGGCGCGCTGCACCGGCTCGATAGTGGCCGGGCCCGCGCCCGCCAGCTGGTCGGCCACCCGTTGGGCGTTGCCGGGATCGGAGAAGGCGCCGGCCTGGACGCGATAAACGCCGGACGTCGAGGCGGCCGCCTTCACAGGCGGGGCGGAAGCGATGGGCGGCAGCGGCATCGAGGCCACGGCGGTTGGCGCCGCAAGGCCGGTATAGGCAATGGGCGCGGCCGGCAGGCTCGAACTGGGCGCGGGCGTCGGGGTATAGGCCGCATGCCGCAAGCCGGCGTCGGGCGGACCGAGCTCGGCCGGGCCCGCATAGCGCACGCGCACATTGGCGGTGCCCTGGCGGTCGAAGCCCAGCTGCCGAGCGGCCTCCCGCGACAGATCGATCACCCGGCCGCCGACGAAGGGCCCGCGGTCGTTGACCCGCACCGTCATCTTCTTGCCGTTGTCGAGGTTGGTCACCTCCACCATGGACGGCAGCGGCAGGGTGGTGTGCGCCGCCGAGACGGCGTTCATGTCGAAGACCTCGCCATTGGCGGTGGGCTTCATGTGGAATTCGTCGCCGTACCAGGAGGCGACGCCCCGCTGGTCGTAGGTCGGCTCTTCCTTGGGCACGTACCAGATTCCGGCCACCTGATAGGGCGCGCCGACCTTGTAGCGGCCGCCGGCCCCGTTGGGCTGGGCGCCGGTCGAGGGCCCGGCCGCGACCGGTCCGCCGTTCGGCATGCGCGCCGAATAGCGTGGCTGGGGCGTGGCGCAGGCGGCCAGCGCCGCGCTCCCCACCAGCACCATGGCCACGCTGCGCGCTTGTATGTGGATGCGGGTCATAGACCGCCCTTCCCTGTCTCGAACGCTCCCCAGCGCCATGCTCGGGACCAGGATGGGCGTAAGGGTTTGAGCCAGGGTTAAGGAACAGGGTTAATTCGTTAATCCTGTTGGGCGCTTGGAGCGTCCCGCTCCGCACTGCTATAGGCGCAGGTTCGCGCCGGATGGGTGGCCGAGTGGTTTAAGGCACTGGTCTTGAAAACCAGCGACGGGCAACCGTCCGTGGGTTCGAATCCCACCCCATCCGCCAGAACCATGACCAAGAACCGGCGCCAGAGTTCAACGGACATGGTTCGTTCCGCCCTCGAGTCATCGCCAGAAAAAACAATTTCCGCAGCACGCGACGTCAGTATTCGACCACAAGGGCCCGGCGGCTTGTGACCCTTGACAGACAGTGTCAATATCTCGGCCATGACCTCGAGCGAGATGACCTCTCTTCGAGGCGCCGCCCGCCGCAATGTGCTGAGGCTGTTCTGTTTTCTGCTGATTGCGCTGGGCTCCGCCGCGGCCGTCACAGCCGCCGACACCACGGGCGCCCGCGCGGCCATGGTGCTGCAGATCGACGGCGCGATCGGACCCGCGAGCGCCGACTACTTCGCACGCGGCCTGGAAAAGGCGAAAGATCGCGGCGCGGTGATCGTCGTGCTGCGCCTGGACACCCCGGGCGGCCTCGACGCCTCCATGCGCGACATCATCCGGGAGATCATAGCCTCCCCCGTGCCAGTCGCGACCTATGTCGCGCCGGGCGGGGCGCGAGCGGCGAGCGCCGGAACCTACATCCTCTACGCCAGCCACGTGGCGGCCATGGCGCCGGGCACCAATCTGGGGGCGGCGACCCCTGTCGAGATCGGGGCCCTCCCCGGCCTGGCCCCGCGGGAAGAACCCGCGCGACGAGATCCAGCTGCGACGCACGATCCCAAGGCCGGCGCCTCGCCACCGAAAGGCCAGTCTCCTAGTCCGTCACCATCGGCCAGCAAGATGGAGGCCAAGGCTACAAACGACGCGGTGGCCTATATACGCGCCCTGGCCCACCTGCGGGGGCGCAACGCCGACTGGGGCGAGCGGGCGGTGCGCGAGGCCGCCAGTCTCGACGCCGACGACGCCCTGGCCGCAAAGGTGATCGATTTCATGGCGCGCGACGTCGCCGACGTCCTGGTCAAGGCCGACGGCCGCGCCGTGACGGTCGGCGGATCCCAAGTCACGTTGAACACGCGCGGACTCGACCTGGTGCATGTCTCGCCCGATTGGCGTCACCAGGTGCTCGCCGTCGTCACCAATCCCAACGTCGCCCTGCTGTTGATGATGATCGGCATCTACGGTCTGCTATTCGAGTTCATGAGCCCCGGGGCGCTCTATCCCGGCGTGATCGGCGCGATCTGTCTGCTCGTCGGGCTGTACGCCCTGGCTGTGTTGCCGGTGAGCTATGCCGGCCTGGCGCTCATCCTGGTCGGAATTAGCCTGATGGTAGCCGAGGCGTTCGCACCGTCGTTCGGGGTTTTGGGCATCGGCGGCGCCGCGGCCTTCCTGCTAGGCGGGATGATCCTCATCGACACGGAGGCGCCGGGCTTCGGGATGTCGCTTCCGCTACTCGCGGGCCTCGCCGCGGCGAGTCTCGCCTTCACACTGCTCGTCCTGAGATTGGCGCTCACCTCGCGCCGCCGGCCCGTGGTGAGCGGTCGCGAGGAGATGATCGGCCACCCGGGCGTCGTCCAGTCGTGGAACGATGGGGCCGGGTTCGTGTTCGCCCATAGCGAGCGATGGCGAGCCGTGTCCGACGCGCCGCTGCGCCCCGGAGACCGGGTCAGAACGGTGGCGATCGACAATCTAACCCTCACCGTGGCGCCGGAGGAGAGCGGCGATCGCCCCTAGATGTAGGAATCCTCGAGATGCTGACCGGCCTGGCCTTCTACGTCCCCATCGTCGCGCTGCTGGTCGCGGTGCTGGCCGCTGCGATCAAGATCCTACGCGAATACATGCGCGGCGTCGTCTTCACCCTGGGCCGGTTCACCGGCGTGAGAGGGCCAGGTTTGATCCTGCTGCTGCCCTTCATCCAACAGATGGTGCGGGTCGACTTGCGCACAATGGTGCTGGACGTACCGAGCCAGGACGTCATTTCACGCGACAATGTCTCGGTGAAGGTCAACGCCGTGCTCTATTTCCGGGTGGTCGATCCCGAGAAGGCGACGATCCAGGTCGAGAACTACATGCAGGCCACCAGCCAACTCGCCCAGACCACCCTGCGCTCGGTTCTAGGGAAACACGACCTCGACGAGATGCTGGCCGAGCGCGACAAGCTCAACAACGACATCCAGGAAATCCTCGACGCCCAGACCGACGCCTGGGGGATCAAGGTCGCCAATGTCGAGATCAAGCATGTCGATATCGATGAGAGCATGATCCGCGTCATCGCTCGCCAGGCCGAGGCCGAGCGTGAGCGGCGCGCCAAGGTGATCAGCGCCGAGGGCGAACAGCAGGCCGCCCAGAAGCTGCATGAGGCCGCCGTGATCCTAAGCGAGCCGCCCGAGGCGATGCAGCTTCGCTATCTCAGCGCCCTGACGGTGATCGCCAACGACCGCACCAACACCATCGTCTTCCCCTTCCCGCTCGAGGTCGGGTCGATCCTGTCGGCGCTGCAAAAGCCGAAATAGCGCGCCAGGCGCGGCGATCGTCCCCGGCTCACGTCGCCGAGCGGGCGGCTCGCTTCGATGTGTTGAGGGCCACGGCGGCGCGGATGAGCGCCTTCAACGCCGCTTCGTCGATCTTGTCGCCCTCATGGATATCGATGGCGCGCCGCGTATTGCCTTCGAGGCTGGAGTTGAACAGGCCTGAGGGGTCCTCCAAGGAGGCGCCCTTGGCGAAGGTCAGCTTGACGGCGGTCTTGTAGGTCTCGCCGGTGCAGATCATTCCGGCGTGCGACCACACCGGAACCCCTCTCCACTTCCACTCCTCGACCACTTCGGGGTCGGCCTGGCTGATGAGGCTTCGCACCCGGGCGAGCGTCTCGCCGCGCCAGTCGTCAAGTCCCTTGATCTTCGCGTCGATCAGCTGCGACGGAGAGGCCTCTCCCGCTTCTTCGCTCATGCCGTTCGTCCTCTTCGCTCACATTCGTTCGCCGGGCAGTTGGCTGGCCTGCTTCACCCAGTCGGCGAGCTGGGCTTCGTCGAACTGGTTGTGCTCGTGGATATGGAAGTAGCGGGTGTCCTGGCTCTTGGATTCGACAGGCGGGATAGGATGCAGCGCCGCGCCGCGAAAGAAGGCCACCTTGATGTACTTCGTGAAGCAATGGAGGCTGAGGAACCAGCCATCGCCCTCGACGCCATAAAACGGCGAGTTCCATTTGACCGCCTTGTGCACGCCGGGGACCGTTCGCTCGATCAGCGCGTCGAGGCGGCGCCCGACCTCACTCTTCCAGCCGGGCATGGCCGCGATGTAGGCCTGGACAGGGGCGTCGCCATGGCCCTTCGCGATCTGAGGGTTGCCGCCTGACAGGAGGGTTGGCTCGGCCATCGCGCTCGTTCCTATCCGTCGGCGCGTTGCGCGCCGCGCCACTTGGCGGCGTACGGTAGGGCGAACATGTACAGACCGGTGAGGGTCATCAAGGCGAGCGGAAACAGCGGCAGGAAATACACCCATTGGGCCGGCTCCTTGCCCATTCCCAAGGTGACGAAGATGGCGACGACGACCGCCGTGAAGGCGATCGACAGCCAGCGGTGGGTCTGCCGAATCCAAGCGTTCCAGTTCAATGGGATCTCCTCCGAAGACGAACCGATGCGGGTGCAGATTGGCGGCGGCCTCAATCCAACCGCGCCAGGAGTTGGTCCAGGCTTTCGAGGAACTGCCGCCAACCCGCCATGGCGCCGCCGAAGGCCTGTTTCTGATCCGGCCGGAAGCCCACCTGCTCCATGCGAAGGTGAGTACCGGTGCTCGTCGGGGTGAGCGTGAAGGTCACCACGCTTGTCAGATCGAAGGCCGCATCGTCGTGCTTGAAATTCCAGGTGTAGGACAGCGTCCTGTGCGGCTCGGCGGCCAGGACCTCGCAGTCCAATACGCCGCCCCAGCCTCCACGAAGATTGAAGCGGTGGCCCACGACAGGCTCGAAGTCATTCTTCATGAGCCACTCCTCGATGAGGTGTGGCTGGGTGAGCGCACGCCAGAGCTTTTCGGGCGGATGGGAAATCTCCCGTTCGACCACGACGGAGCGCGTTTCGGTCGCGGTATTACTCACTGGTCCATCCTTCCGAGCAGGTTTTCGAGGTCGTCGAAGCAGGTTTCCCAGAACCCGGACATCTGGCTTGTCCAGTCGGCCAGAGGGGCCAGGGCGGCGGGCTGCGCGCTGTAGTGAGTCTGGCGGCCTGCGTGGCGGTCGCGCACCAGTCCGGCCTGCCTCAGGATCCCGAGATGCTTTGATACGGCCGGCTGCGAGACCCCGGCCCCGGCTGTCAGGGCCCCGACCGTCTGCTCGCCTTCGCGACACAGGCGTTCGAAAAGCGCGCGCCGGGTCGGATCGGCGAGCGTTCTGAAGAGGACGTCGTGCGCACTAGGCATCAAAACACATAACTCTCTGGCTATTGATCGAACTCATAACCAGCGGGATATGGGTGAGTCAAGCGTACGGCCGACGCCCTAACCCCAAGGGCTCCAGGCCCATAGGACGCCGGCCACGACCGCCAGACCGCGAAGCTCATTCAAAACGAGCAAGGTCAGGCCGATCCTGCCGACCGGAATTTTCCGCCCGCGCACAACCATGGCCTGAGCGAAGCATGCCCGCTCGGTGAAGTGAAGAAAAAATTAACCTTCCTTAATATCGCCTCGCCCAGCGCGCGACGGCTGCCGGACCTCAGGACCTGGTTTGGGGCCGGCAGTCCCCCTGCCGCCGAGGGCCAGAAGCGATGGGCGTCGCGCAGGAAGCAAGGCTGCTCAGGCCTTCCGTAGGGTCCCCGTGGCGCGGATGGCGCCGTTCCATTACCTTGCGGTTTGCCGGCGGTGGAACGGACCGCGGACGCCTCGACGCGACCGCGGGAACGAGAGAGAGGGATCGATGCACTACAAGGAACTCAAGCAGGCCTGGGCCGAGCTCACCGCCCCCGGACAGCCGTTCGAGATCGTCGAGGTCGAGGTGCGCGGCGAGAAGCTCCGCGCCTTCCGGCACGCCCCGCCTTCCGTGCGCGAGATCTGGCTTTCGACCCTGCAGTTCGCCGATCGTGACTACCTTGTCTACCAGGACGAACGCCTGACCTACGGCCAGGCCCACGCCAAGGTGAACGCCGTGGCCGCCTGGCTGACTGAGCAAGGCGTGCGGCCCGGCGACCGGGTGGCCATCGCCATGCGCAACTATCCCGAATGGATGTTGATCTACTGGGCCTGCGCCTGCCTGGGCGTGGCCGCGGTCGGCATCAACGCCTGGTGGGTCACCGAGGAGCTCGCCTACGCCGTCAAGGATTCCGCGCCCAAGGTGATCTTCGCCGATAGTGAGCGCCTGCCCCGCATCCTGGAGCGCCCCGAGGTCGCCGAGGGCGTCCTGCTGGTGGCCGTGCGCACCGATCCCGTCCCGGCCGGCGTGATCCCCTGGGCCGAGGTCGTGGCCAAGGGCGGCGAGATGCCGGCCGTGAGCGTCGATCCCGACGCCGACGCCTGCATCTTCTACACCTCCGGCACCACGGGCTTCCCGAAGGGCGCGCAGCTTACCCATCGGGGCTGCGTCGCCAACCTCATGAACATGATGTTCTCCGGCCAGGTCCAGGGCCTGGCGACGGCGCGGGCCACAGGCGTCATGCCCGACCCCGCCGCGCCGCTCCCCATTCCCGTGGGCCTGATCACCACCCCGCTGTTCCACGTCACCGCCAACAACTGCGCCGCCTATGCGATCAGCGCCGGCGGCGGGAAGATGGTGCTGATGTACCGCTGGGACGCCGGGGAGGCCCTGAGGCTGATCGAGCGCGAGGGCGTCACCGCCATGAGCGGCGTGCCGACCATGGCGCGCGAGTTGATCAGCCACCCCGACTTCGCCACGACCGACACCTCCAGCCTGACCACCCTGGGCGGCGGAGGCGCGCAGCTTCCGCCCGACCTGGTCGGCAAGATCGACGCCCAGGTGAAGACCGCGCGGCCGAATACCGGCTACGGCATGACCGAGACCTGCGGAATCATCACCGCCGTGGCTGCCGACTTCTTCGTAGACAAGCCCGAGAGCTGTGGCCGCGCCATGCCGACCTTCGAGGTCAAGGTGGTCGACGACGAGGGCAAGACCCTGCCTCCCGGCCAGGTCGGCGAGCTGTGGGTCAAGGGCACGCCGGTGATCAAGGGCTACATCAACCGCCCAGAGGCCACCGCCGAGTCGATCCACCAGGGTTGGCTGCGCACCGGCGATGTGGCCAGGATCGACGAGGACGAGTTCATCTTCATCGTCGACCGCAAGAAGGACATGGTCCTGCGCGGCGGCGAGAACGTCTATTGCGCCGAGGTCGAGGCGACGATCTTCCGCCACCCCGCCGTGGCCGAGACCTGCGTCTTCGGCGTTCCCGACGCGCGCCTGGGCGAGGAAGTCGGCGCCGCCGTGGTGCTGCGCCGAGGGGAAAGTGTCAGCGCCCAGGACCTGCGCGCCCACTGCGCGGCCATCGCCGCCAAGCACAAGATCCCGCGCTATATCTGGTTCCTGGAGGACCCCATTCCGCGCAACGCCAGCGGCAAGTTCCTCAAGCGGCAGCTGCGCGAGACCCTGGCGGTGGACGCCGCGGTCTAGAAAGCGTTGGCCGCAGGCGACGGATCGGCGCGAACAGGCTAATTCTGTTTAACCCGAAGGGTTTTTCGCCGCGCGACCCGCGGCCAATCGCCCGTCAGGCTTGTATTTCCGGCCGGCGGCGGCGACTGTCCCCTCGGGCGTTCAAGGCGCAGCTTCGGCGGCGTCATGGTGGTGCGAATCCTGTCGAGTTCGCTCGCGTGGGAAGGGGCGGTCTTGGATCGAGAAACGGACGTCAGAGGTGAGGTCGTCATCGCGCGGCTGCACGCCCTGGTTCGCGCCGGCTATCGAACGGACCTGGGTCATGAGCGGACCAAGGGCGCCGTGACGTTCAAGCATCCCCGCAAGGCCGCCGAAGTGACCCTGTGGGCCGATGGCCGGGTCGTGGACGGCGCGCCCTCCTTCATCGCCAACGACAGCAACCAGACGATCATCGCGGCCGATGACAAGGCCGGGTTCGACAAGTTCATCGCCGAGTCGCCCTCACCCGTGGCGGTCCGCAAGGTCGGCTCCAGTCTGTTGGAGACCGTCATCCTGGCCGCTGCGGCTTGGGCGATCCTCATCGGCGCGGTCTACAGCTTCTGGCGGTTGTCCCAGTTCGTGCTTGGCACCATCATCCAGGCCCTGACCACCTGAGGGAGACGCCCATGGCCGACTACGCCGCCGAGATCGCCGCGGCCATGGCGTGCCTGGATGACTTCATGGCCGCCTTCAACGCCCGCGACGTCAAGGCCTTCGAGGCGACCTTCAACCTACCCAGCGTACGCCTGGCCTCGAACACTCTCACCATCATCGAGTCCGGCTACCATCAGCCCCAGATGTTCGAACGCGGGCCGCTGGCCGAGTGGGACCATTCGGCGTGGGAGCGCCGCGAGGTCATCCACGCCGGCGCCGACAAGGTGCACATCGACACCCGCTTCACCCGCTATCGCACCGACGGCAGCGTCATCGGCGGCTTCGATTCCATCTATGTGGTCACCCGCGAGAACGGCCACTGGGGCGTCAAGGCCCGCTCCAGCTACGCGCCCTAGGCAGCGCGTCGACGGGAGGTGGAGATCGCGCCCCGCGACGAACTCTCCATGAATTCCAGCAATTCAGCCGCCGCGCCATCGGCGGTCTGTCGGGCCTTGGCCAGCCGCTCGGCAAGGCCAGCGTTGTCCTGGAACAGCGTGCGATAGGCCCGTCGCAGGGCCTGTATCTCAACAGGCGGAAAATCTGCCCGGCGCAGCCCCTCGAAGTTCAACGAGACCAGGCGCGCCCGATCGCCTTGCACAAGGCAGAACGGCGGCACGTCCTGGGTGACGATGGAGCCGCCGGCCACGAAGGCGTGCCGTCCGATCCGCACATGCTGGTGCACCGCGCAGAGTCCGCTCACCCAGGCGCAATCGCCCACCTCCACGCCGCCGCCGAGCACCGAACCATTGGCGATCTTGATGTCGTCGCCCAGCCGGCAGTCATGGGCGATGTGGGCGGCGGCCATGACTAGGTTCCGGGAGCCGACCACCGTGGCCTCGACCGCCGAGGCGTGGACGGTGACGAACTCCCGGAAGACATTGCCGTCGCCGACGATCAGGCGACCGACGCCGCCCGCCCAACCGGCGACCTGCGGTCCGGCGCCGATCGAGCAGGATTGCAGGAACCGGTTTCCAGCTCCGATCCGCGTCTCGCCTTCGATCACCGCGTGCGGGCCCACGATGTTGCCGGGCCCCATCCGCACGCCCGCACCGATCACGGCGTAGGGCCCTATATCGCAGGCGTCGCCAAGCCGCGCGCCAGGGTCGATTACGGCGGTTGGATGGATACGGGGCATGCTCCGAAGCTAGGCCTGCGGTCGCTCGGCTCAAACTCAACTTCGATGACCGATTGCGTCGGCCATTGAGGTCGCCGCCCAGCCGTGGCGATCTAGGCGTGGGGGACCAGAAGAGAGACGCCTCATGTTGAAACCCATCGCCATCGCGGCGGCTGTCGCCGCCCTCACCTTCCCCGCTGCGGCCCTCGCCCATCACGGCTGGAGTTCGTACGACGCGGAAAAGCTCATCGAGGTCACCGCGCCCCTGTCAAACGTGACCTGGGGCAACCCGCACGGCGGAGCCAAGGTCCGCTATCAGGGCAAGTCCTGGGACGTCGTCCTGGCGCCCGTCGCGCGGATGGAGGCCCGCGGCCTGACCCGGACCATGATCACGTCGGGCAAGCCGGTGACCCTGGAAGGCTATGCCCGCAAGGACGGCGTGACCGAGATGCGCGTCGAGCGGGTCACGGTGGACGGCAAGACCGTCGAGCTCCGCTAGGCGTGGACGCCGCGGTCGCGCTCGCCGAAACGCTGCAGAGCTCGGCCTTCGGCGCCTGGGCGCGGGGCTCCTCATACGCCTATCCGGCGGCGAACCTGATCCACCTCCTGGGCCTGGCGATGCTGGTGGGCGGGATCGGCTTGCTGGACCTGCGCCTGTTCGGCGCGTTCCGCGCCATTCCGGTCGCGGCCTTGTGGCGGGTCTTGACGCCCATCGGCGTCGCGGGACTGCTGCTGATGGTTCCGAGCGGCTTCGTCATGTTCGCCGCCGACGCCGGCGCGCTCGCCGTTTCCGACACCTTCCGGCGTAAGCTGATGCTGATCACGCTCGCCCTGGTCAACGCCGGCGCCTATCGCCTGGCCTGGCGTCGGAGGCTGGGGGACTGGGACGCGACGGCGCCGTGGATCGCCCGTGCGCTTGCCCTGACATCCTTGCTGCTCTGGCTCACGGTGGCGGCGCTCGGCCGCCTGATCGCCTACACATAGGTTCCGATTCCTTTCAGCGGACGCCCACCACTTGCCCACCGCCGTCTACGGATCGCCGCCGCGCGATGTCATCGAGCCCGCCGCTGGAGCAATCCAGGTCTCGCCCTTGGTTCCGGGATCGCAGGACCTCGCCGTGTTTCCGGATGGCGCGCTGGACGAGGTCGCGGTCCTGGTTCCGCCAGGCGCGATCGAGGCGAGCCATGTGCTGGCCCAGGCGCTGCGCGTCCTGAAGCCCGGCGGCCTGCTGACCGCCGCCGCGCCGAAGGACAAGGGCGGGTTGAGGCTGAAGAATATCCTGGCGGCCATGGGCTGCGAGGTGGCGGAGACCTCCCGACGGCACCACAGAATCTGCGCCGTCGAGCGGCCGGAAACCCTGGTCGGGCTCGAGGCGACCCTGGCCGAGGGCGCGCCGCGCCAGCTTCCGGAGGGCCTCTGGTCCCAGGCCGGGGTGTTCAGTTGGGACCGGCTCGATCCCGGCAGCGCCCTGCTGCTGCGCCACCTTCCGGCCCTGAGCGGCCGGGGTGCCGATTTCGGCTGTGGGATCGGCTGGCTCGCCCAGGCTGTTCTCACCTCGCCCAAGGTCACCGAACTGGCGATGATCGATCTGGACCGGCGGGCGATCGAGGCCGCGCGGCGCAACATCGAGGATCCCCGGGCGAGCCTTCAGTGGGCCGATGTGCGCCAGGCCGCCGCCGCCCTCACCGGCCTCGACTTCGTCGTGATGAACCCGCCCTTCCACGACGGCGGCGCCGAAGACCGCGCCCTGGGCCAGGCCTTCATCCGCGCCGCGGCGGCGTCTCTGCGCAACGGCGGAACCCTGTGGATCACCGCCAACCGGCATCTGCCCTATGAAGCGGTGCTGACGGAGGCGTTCAAGACCGTGTGTCCCATGGCCGACTCCGGCGGCTACAAGGTGTACGAAGCGCGTAGATGACCAAGACCCCGACTATGCGGCTGGACCGCCTGCTGGCCAATCTGGGCTATGGAAGCCGCAAGGAGATGCACGGCCTTGTCGCCGCCGGCGAGGTCATCCTCGACGGTGTGGCCCTGTCCGACGCCAACGCCAGGATCGCCATCGGTCCGGACCTGCCCCGACGCATGACCATTCTGGGCGCGGCGGTCGATCCGCCGCCGCCGATGATCCTGATGCTGCACAAGCCGCTGGGGGTGGTCTGCTCACACAAGGAGGCGGGCCTCCGGATCTACGACCTGCTGCCACCGCGATGGCGGGTGCGTGATCCGGCGCTCTCCAGCGTCGGGCGGCTCGACAAGGAGACCTCCGGCCTGCTGCTGATCACCGATGACGGCGGCTTCCTGCACCGGGTGATCTCGCCCAAGCGCCATGTGTCCAAGAGCTATGTCGCCACCCTCGACCGCCCCTTGAGCGGCCTGGAAGGCGAGGTGTTCGCCAGCGGGACCCTGATGCTGGAGGGAGAGGACAAGCCCCTGTTCCCGGCCATTCTCGAACCGGTCGGCGAGCGGGAGGCCCGGCTGATCATCGAGGAAGGCCGCTACCACCAGGTTCGGCGGATGTTCGCCGCGGTCGGCAACCACGTCACGGCCCTGCACCGCGACCGGATCGGAGGCCTCGCCCTGCCCGACGACCTGGTCGCCGGCGAATATCGCGTGCTCAGGGCCCAGACCGCCGAGAGCGTGTTCGGCGCCTAGCGCTCACCACAGGCTCTTGGCGGCGCGCTCCGGCCACTCGGCGTCGTAGGCCGCACCGCCGACCCGCGCCTGGCTGAGCTCGGCCAGGATCTGACCCGCGGTGGGCAGCGAGGTCGGATCCACATGTTTCTCGGGATTCCAGAGTTCGGAGCGGACGATGGCCCGTGCGCACTGGAAATAGACGCTCTCGACAGTGATCACGACGACGGAACGCGGCGATTGGCCCTTGACCGAGAACGACGCCAACAGCTCCGGCGCGACCGATATCTCGGCCCGGCCGTTGATGCGCAGGGTGTTCCCCGAACCGGGAATCAGGAACAGCAGGGCCACTCGGGGATCGCGCACGATGTTCCGCAGCGAGTCGCACCGGTTGTTGCCGCGTCGGTCGGGCATCAGGACGGTCCGCTCGTCCTCGATCCGCACCACTTGGCCGTCGTCGCCGCGCGGCGAGCAGTCCAGACCCTCGGGGCCGGCGGTGGCCAGCGCCACGAAGGGCGAGGCCTCGATCAGGGCCGCGTACTGGGTGGTGATCCAGTCGACCTCCTTGACCGTCGAGGCCTGGTTGGGGACGCCATAGATCGCCTCCAACGCTGCAATCGTAGCGATGACCGTCATGACGCACCCCGCGAACCGATGACCGGCTTCTAACCGGGCGAGCCGGCGAAGTCAGCCCGTCAGGCGACGTCGGCCCTCGGGAGCGGTTCGTCGTCACGCACGGCGATGGCGTCGACGATAGCCTGGATCAGGGCTGCGGCGCGGATCGGCTTGGACAGATGCTGGTCGGCGCCGGCGTCGTGGCTGGCGCGGATGTGCTCGTCCAGGGCATTGGCGGTCAGCATGATCACCGGAGTGCGCGGCAGGCCCTGGCCGCTCTCGAACTCGCGCAGCAGGCCCGTGGCCGAGAGCCCGTCCAGCTCCGGCATCTGCATGTCCATTAGCACCACGTCGAAACGTTCGGCCTTCAAAAGGTCGAGCGCCAGGGCGCCGTTCTCCACGATCACCGGCTCGACGCCGACCGACTGCAGGATGAGCTGCACGACCTTCTGGTTGGTCGGATGGTCTTCCGCCAACAGGACCCGGCAGCCCGCCAGGTCGAAGGCCTCGGCATGCCGCTCCTCGGCGACCGGCGCTTCCGCCGCGGCGCGTTCCAGCGGCAGGACGAAGCTGAACGCCGATCCGGCGCCAGGTTGCGACTCCACGTCGATCCGGCCGCCCATCAGCTCCACCAGCGAGCGGCTGATCGCCAGGCCCAGGCCTGTGCCGCCGAACCGGCGGCGGATCGAGGCGTCGGCCTGTTCGAAGCGGCGGAACAGACGCGCCTTCACCCCGTCGTCGAAGCCGATGCCGCTGTCGGCCACCGTGAAGGCGATCGCCGCGCCATGTGGGCGGACCTCGAGGCGGACGGTACCGGCCTCGGTGAACTTGACCGCGTTGGACAATAGGTTGGACAGCACCTGGGTCAGGCGGACCTGGTCGCCCATGAACCGGCCCTCGGCGGCGGGATCGACGCGCCAGGACAGGTCCAGCCCTTTGGCTTCGGCCGAGGCGCGATGCAGTTCGGCGATGCGGCCGACGATGCTGCTCATGGCGAAGGCTTCGTTGGAAAGCTTGATCTCGCCGGCCTCGATCTTCGAGAAGTCGAGGATGTCGGTCAGCACCTGCTCCAGCAGCCGGCCCGAGGAGACAATCAATTCGGCCAGCTCGCGGCTCTTGGCCGTCGTCTGCTCGGCCGCCAGGGTCTCGGAGATGGCGATCACTCCGTTCAGCGGCGTGCGCAGCTCATGGCTCATATTGGCCAGGAAACGCGACTTCTCCGCGTTGGCCCGTTCGAGCTGGGCGGTGCGTTCGTGGACGCGGTCCTCCAGGGAGGACAGCACGACCTCGACCTTCTCGCGCTCTCGGCGTAGCGCCTTGGCCAGCACCCCGATCTCGTCGTTGCGCGCCTCGACCAGCGAGACGTCAGGCCGCTCGCGTTCGCCGAAGGCCTCCGGTTCGCACGAGGCCGCCAGCCGGCGCAGGGGCTGGACGATGGTGCGGCGGGCCAGGGCCATGACCAGCAGCATCTGGGCCACCGCGGCCACCAGGCCCAGCAGCAGCACCCAGGACGCCGACCTTGCCGCCGACCAGGTGACCGCCGACTTGGGATAGCTCAGCAGCAGGTACCAGTCGGGGCCGGTCAGCTTCCCGTAAGCGACGATCTCGCCGCCATCCGGGCTGGTGATCACCCCATTCGGCTTGCCGTCGGCCTGGATGGCGCGGACCAGGGTCTTGATGCCCAGCTTGCGTTCATAGGCGGCGATGGTCTCCTCCGACGCGCGCCCCGGCGTCTCGAAACCCGGATAGGCGATTAGTTCGCCCTTGCCGGTCACCACCAGGTTCGAGGCGCCCGGCAGGGTGTTGCGGATGGCGTTGAGGAAGAAGCCGGTCAGTTCGATGGAGGAGCCGAAGGCGCCGACGAACTTTCCGTCCACATAGGCCGGGGTTAGGCAGCCTGTCGCGAGCCGTTCGCCCTGGGTGTTCTGGATCAGCCGCTGCAGGTTGGTGCAGCGCGTGGCGTGCTCCGGATTGTTCCGCGGCAGAACGATCTTCGACATCTCCTCCTGGCTGATATCCAGGTCGGCGGGCGCCTCCTGGCGATAGAACATCAGCTTGTCCTGTCGGTCGGGGCCGAACATGACCAGCCGGGTGGACGGGGTGAAGAAGTAGAAGTTGTCGTACTCGCTGTGTGCGGCCTGGCCGAAGTCGGAGACGATCTCGAAGGCGGAGACAAGGGCGGCCTTTTCCAGCGGCGGAATGTAGGCTCCGCGCGAGATGAAGGCCCCCATGCCGTAGGTCACCTCACCGGTCGGACTGGTGTGGCCGTTGAAGTATTCCGGACGGCTGCGGCGGGTGCCGTCGGCGCGCATGGGGTAGTAGGTCTCGGCCAGCCGGTCGATCTCGGCCGGCGGCAGGCGCTTCACCCGACGTTCGAGTTCGGTGGCGGCGGCCTTGTGCAGGTTCTCCAGATTGGAGAACCGCTTGTCCACGTTGGTGCTGCGCTCTTCGACATAGTCGGCGAGGTAGGTGATCTGGCGGCTCGACAGCTCGCGCTGAAATACCAGGAAGGCCCCCACGGTCCCGAGGGCCGTGAGGATCAGCGACAGCACCCCAAGGCTGACCTGGAACCTGCGGGAAAGTGATTGCATGCCGCCCCGACCCCCATCGATCGGCAAGCAGTAGCGCGGGACTCGTTTCGGCGAGGTTTACGCGTTTTTCCAAACGCTTGCGGCGATCGGACGCGCCTCGCCTAGGACGCCCGCAGCCCCCCGTCGACCCGCAAGTCCTCTCCTGTGACGTAGCTTGACTCGTCGCAGGCCAGATACATCACCGCCCGGGCGATCTCTTCCGGCTGGCCGGCGCGGCCCGAGGGCGTGCGCTTGCCCGAGGCGTCGGCCGCGCCACCGCCCATCATCGGCGTGTCTATAGGCCCCGGCGAGACCGCGTTGACCCGGATATTATCCCGAGCGAGCTGCAGCGCCGCACTACGCGTCGCGCTGAGCACTCCAGCCTTGGACAGGCTGTAGGACAGGAGCTGCGGATTGCCCGCATAGCCCAGCACCGAGGCGGTGTTGATGATCGCTCCGCCCCCACGCGCCCGCAAAGCCGGGACCTGGCGGTCCATGCCGCGCAGCACCCCGTTGAGGTTGGTCTCCATCAGGTTGTTGTGAGCCTTCCAGTCCATGGAGCCCAGCACGGCCCCGCCCTGTCCGATCCCGGCGTTGTTGAAGGCCACGTCAAGGCCGCCATAGGCCTTCACGCAGGCGGCGACCAGGGCCGCGATCTCGTCGTCGACCCTCACGTCGGCCTTGAGATAGGTGGCCTCGCCGCCGGCTGCGCGGATCGCCGACTGGACCTCGGCGCCCAGGGTCTCGCGCCGGCCGCAGAACATCACCTTGGCGCCCTCCATGGCGAAGGCGTGCGCCGTGGCCTTACCGATTCCCGAGGTGGCGCCGGTGATCAGCACGACCTTTCCGGCAAAGCGGCCGGGCGAGGCCTTGCGGGTGATCGCCGCCGGCGCGCCTTTCAGATCGGCCGCGGAGGCGGCGCCGGCCACGGCCAGTCCCAAACCCAGGCCCAACATCGTCCGGCGCGAGGCCGCCTCGCCGGTATTTCCAGGATCGCCCATGTTGTCCTCCCATTCCCTGGTCCCATAATGCCGCAAACTTCGAGGCTTGCGGGGGAATTGGAATGACGGTCGCCGAGCAGGCCTTCGAACAGTTGATGCGCCTGGCCGGCCGTGAGCGCCCCGACTTCGTGACCTTCGAGGAGGGGCCCGCCGGGATGAAGACCTGCTTCCACGCCGAGGCTGCCGCCGCCGCGGCCCTGGCGGCGGGAGGGGCGCTCGCCGCCGATCTCTGGAAACAGCGCACGGGCCAGGACCAGGACCTGAGCGTGTCCACCCGCGAAGCCGGGGCGGCCCTGATCAGCTTCGCGCTGCAGACCTTCGAAGATCCGTCGCGCGCGCCGCCCTCGCGCCCGGACGACGCCGGCGGCGGCGGGCGCGGCACCCCGGCCATGGGGTTCTTCCCCACCAAGGACGGGCGCTGGGTCTTCCTGCATCCCAGCTTCCCGGCCAGCGCCGCCAAGCTGCATCAGCTGATGGGATCGCCGGCCGACGCCGCCGCCGTCGCCGCCACGGCCCTGAACTGGAACGCGCTGGATCTGGAGAACGCCATCGCCGCGGCCGGAATCTGCGGCGCCATGGTGCGCTCTCCCGAGGAGTGGGACGCCTCCGAGCAGGGCCGAATCCTGGCCGCGCGGCCGCTCGTCGAGGTCGTGAAGATCGCCGACGGCCCGCCCATGCCCCTGCCCCCAGATGGTGAGGCGCCGCTCTCCGGGGTGCGCGTGCTGGACCTGACCCGGGTCCTGGCCGGCCCGACCTGCGGCAGGACCTTGGCCCAGTACGGCGCGGACGTGCTCTATGTGGCCTCACCCAGGCTGCCGGCCACCGAATTCTTCGTCAGCGACGTCGGCCATGGCAAGCTCTCCACCTGGCTGGACCTGACCGACGAGGCCGATCGCGCGCGCCTGAACGAACTGATCGCCGGCTGCGATGTGTTCAGCCAGGGCTACCGTCTGGGCTCGCTGCAACGCATGGGCCTGGGGCCGCTGGACCTGGCGCGCCTGCGGCCGGGCATCATCTACACCTCGATCAACGCCTATGGCCACGAGGGCCCCTGGGCCAACAGGCCGGGCTGGGAGCAGCTCGCCCAGACGGTGACCGGCCTGGCCCATGTGCATGGGAACTACACCTTCGGCGGCGAAAAGGGCCCACAACTCCAGCCCGGCGCGGTGACCGACTATACGACCGGGTTCCTGGCGGCTTTCGGAACCTTGGTCGCCCTGGACCGCCGCGCGCGGTTCGGCGGCAGCTATATGGTGCGGGTCTCCCTGGCTCAGACCGGCATGTGGCTGCGCGGCCTAGGCTTGGCCGAACCGGAATACCTGGACGCCGTCCGGCCGCCCACGCCTGACGAAATCGACGGCTGGCGGATCGACAGCGACTCGGGGTTCGGGCGGGTTCGTCACCTGCGCGCGCCGGTGAAGCTGTCGGCCACGCCCGCCCGCTGGCGCCGGCCGACCACGCCGCTCGGCGTCCATGAGGCGGCCTGGCCGAGCTAAGGCGCGTCGTCCACCAGGGAGAGCGGCGCGGCCACCTCCTCCAGGGGTTTGCGTTCGGCCGCCACCCCCAGCCACAGCTCCACCCCGGCCGCCAGCAGCATGAGCCCGCCGCCCAGCAGGTAACCCAGGAAGATCTGGCCGCGCTCGCCGGTGTCGATCAGGGCTCCGAACAGGGCCGGCCCGCCGACCCCGCCCAGCAGAGTGCCGAAGGCGTAGAACAGCGAGATGGTCACCGCCCGGGTCTCCAGGGGGAAGCTCTCGCCCACGGTCAGATAGGCCGCGCTGGCCCCGGCCGAGGCGAAGAAGAAGATCGCCGTCCAGGCCACCGTCTGGGTCACCGCCGACAGCATCCCCTCCGCGAACATCCAGCCGGTGACACAGAGCAGCGCGCCCGCCAGGCCGTAGGTCAGGCTGATCATCACCTTCCGCCCCACCGTGTCGAACAGATGCCCCAGCAGCAGTGGGCCCATGAAATTGCCGAGCGCAAAGGGCAGCATGAACCAGCCGATGGCGGCCGGCGCGATGGCGTAGAACTTGGTGAGGATCAGGGCGTAGGTGAAGAAGATGGCGTTGTAGCAGAAAGCCTGGGTCGCCATCAGCACCACGCCCAGCACCGTGCGTCGAGGATGGCGCACCATCAGCGAACGCGCGATGTCCAGCCATGAGGTGCGCGTGTGGCGCAGCCTCAGGACCTTCAGCTCGTCGATGTGTTGAAGCGTTTGGCCTGTGTCGCGCGCCACCCGGGCCTCTATGGCCTCGACGATAGCCAAGGCTTCCTCCGGCCGGCCGTGGGTCATCAGCCAGCGCGGGCTTTCAGGGATATAGCGGCGGATGAAGATGACGATCAGGGCCAGGAGGCCGCCGATGATGAAGGCCAGCCGCCAGCCCAGGGCCTGGTCGACGACCTCCGGGTTCAACACCACCAGCGAGCCGACCGCGCCCAGGGCCGCCCCGACCCAGAAACTGCCGTTAATGGCCAGGTCCGTGTAGCCGCGGCGGCGGGCCGGGATCAGCTCCTGGATCGCCGAATTGACCGCCCCGTACTCGCCGCCGATTCCCGCCCCGGTCAGGAACCGGAACAACAGGAAGGACCAGAAGTCCCAGGAGAAGCCGGTGGCGATCGTGGCGACAAGATAGACCGCCACGGTGATGGTGAAGAGCTTGCGCCGCCCATAGGTGTCGGTCAGCCGCCCGAACACCAGGGCCCCCAGCACCGCGCCCAGGATATAGGCGCTGGCGGAGAGGCCGATCTGGGCGCCGGTGAGGCCCAGCCCGCCTTGGATCGCCGGCGACAGCGAGCCGACCAGTGTGACTTCCAGCCCATCCAGGATCCAGGTGACGCCGAGGGCGGCGACCACCAGCCAGTGAAACCGGCTGAACGGCAGGCGATCGAGTCTGGAGGGCACATTGGTCGTGAAGGTCTCGGCCACCATGTCCTCCCGGCGCGGATGTTGGCCTGAACAACGCGTGAAGGCCGAGCTTGGGTTCCGGCGACGGACCGGCTATGGCCCGGCCATGCCTTCGCCCGAGCCCCCGCCGGAGATCCTCGTCGACGCCCGCGGCCACCGTTGCCCGGTCCCGACCCTGCGCCTGCGCCGCGCCCTGGAAGACGCCCCGCTCGGCGCCCGCGTGCGCCTGTTGGCCGACGACCCCCTGGCCCGCATCGACGTGCCCCACTTTGCGGCGGGCGCGGGTTTCGAGGTTCTGGAGGTCACCGAAGCGGCCGGCGTGCTGAGCTTCCTGGTGGGGAGGTCGAGCTAGGCCTTCCGCTGATCCGTCAGCAGACGCCTAGCCGGGCGGCGTTCCACCAGCAGGATCTCGATCTCGGTGGCCAGGGCGCCGCCCAGGAAGACCGCGTTGACGTTCCAGGACAGCCAGATCAGGAACACCACCACGGCCGCTACCGAGCCGTAGGTGGCGCCGAGCGAGGCGATCTGTTCCACATAGATGGCGCTGGCCCATGAAGCCCCCAGGCAGAGGAACGCTGCGGCGATCCCGCCCATGATCGAGGCCCTCCAGGCGACCGGGACGCTGGACATGGCGAAGCGGTAGATCAGGGTCATGGCCACGGTCACGCCCACGCTGGCCCAGGTCCACTCGCTGTAGAGCCAGGTGACGCCGGCCAGCGGCTTCAGGTCGAAGGCGGCGGCCACGAAGCGGAAATAGAAGAAGACGGCCGAGAAGAAGGCCAGCATGGCGAAGGCCGCGACCAGCACGATCAGGGCCATGACGTTGAAGCCTACGAACCCGCGCGGCGCGTCCTCGTCGTGGATGAAGGACAGTCCCGCCAGCAGGGCCTTGAAGCCCCGATGGGCGGCGTAGCCGCCGATCACGAGCGCCACCCCGCTCTGGGTCGAGACCACCTGGAAGGGCGCGTGGGCCAGCCGGGTCAGTTCGCTGGCGAACAGGCCCCGGGCGCCGGCCGGCATCATCGTCGCCAACTGCTCGGCCTGGTGCGCCGCCGCGGCGGGATCGGCCAGCAGGCCATAGACGCCGATGGTGATGGCCAGGGCTGGAAATACCGCCAGCATGACGAAGAACGAGACACCGCCCACATAGAGCATGACATCCCGGCCCCAGAGCCTGGTTAGGGCCTTGCCGGAGATCAACAGGGCCAGGCGCAGCCAGTGCGTCGGGTCCCAGTCCATCTCGCGCAGCCGTTGGGTTACTCGGGCGATCAACATGGCGCGGAAAGTGCTGAAGCTCGCGCTTCGGCGCAAGCGCTCTTGGCGTCACGCACATCGTAGCGGCGCGCCGGTCCCTCGCGGGAGCCGGCGCGCCGCCGATGGGCGTGTCGTTCCATCAGGCCTGGCGCCGCGTCGAGGGACGGGAGATAGCGGCGTTCAACCTGACCCTAGAATCGCGCCAGACGGCTGAACCCCACCTGAACGATGATCGAGCCCCCCTGTTCACCGCGCTGACCGTCATCCAACATTCACGCAAGCGGCTATAACGGCGATTGCCCTTAGCCGTCCCCAACGAGCCGGAGCCCTCCGATGAAACAGTTCGCCTATATCGCCGCCGCCGCCCTGGCCCTCTCCGCCTGCGGGCAGAAGACCGAGGGCGACGCCGCCAAGGCCGGCCCCAGCGCCAGCGGTCGCGACCAGGTCTGGGCGGCGGGCTCCTCGACCGTCTTCCCGTTCGCCACCCGCGTGGCCGAGAACGTGGCCAGGACCGGCGGCGGCAAGGCCGCCAAGGTCGAGTCGCTCGGCACCGGCGGCGGCTTCAAGCTATTCTGCGGCGGCTCGGGCGCGAACTTCCCGGACGTCGCCAACGCCTCGCGCGCCATCAAGAAATCCGAATTCGACCAGTGTGTCGCCAACGGCGTCACCGATATCGTCGAGATCAAGATCGGCTTCGACGGCATCGTCATCGCCAACGCCAAGGCTGGCCCGACCTACAATTTCAAGATCGACCAGATCTATCGCGGCCTAGCCGCCGAGACCCCGGCCGGCGCTGGTTTCGCCAAGAACGCCGCCAAGACCTGGAAGGAGGTCGACGCCGCCCTCCCCGCCCAGGCCATCCTGGTCTACGGCCCGCCGCCGACCTCGGGCACCCGCGACGCCTTCGCCGAGTTGGCCCTGGAGAGTGGCGCGCGCAAGATTCCGGCGCTGGAAGCCCTACGTTCGTCCGATGAAGACGCCTTCAAGGCCAGGGCCCACACGATCCGCGGCGACGGGGCCTGGGTCGACGCCGGCGAGAACGACAACGCCATCGTCCAGACCCTGACCAAGACCCCCAATGCGCTGGGGGCGTTCGGCTATTCGTTCCTCGAGAACAACATGGACACTGTGAAGGCCGCCACGATCGATGGCGTCGCCCCGACCTTCGAGACCATCTCGAACGGGACCTACCCGGTGTCGCGGTCGCTCTACGTCTATGTGAAGAAGGCCAATATCGGGGTCATCCCCGGCCTGCGCGAGTATGTGAACGCCTTCGTTTCCGACGTCGCCACCGGCAAGGGCGGCTACCTGCAGCAGCGCGGCCTCATCCCGCTGGGCGCCGAGGAACACGCGGCCCAAAAGGCCGCCGCCGCCGACCTGACGCCGATGGCGGCGCCGACGAAATAGGGCCTATCCCGCCAGGGCCCCCGCAGCCTTGAGGGCGTCGATATCGGCGCCCGAGAAGCCCCAGTCGCTCAGGGCTTCGCGATCATGGGCCCCGATGCCGGGCGGCGGTCCCTGGATGGCGCCGGGCGTGGCCGAGAAACGGGGCGCGGGCGCCGGCTGGGTGACGCCCTCGACCTGTACGAAGGTCTGGCGCGCCACGTTGTGCGGATGCCTGGGCGCCTCGTCGAGATCGAGCACCGGGGCGAAGCAGACATCGCTGGCGCCCATGATCTCGGACCATTCGTCCTGGGTCTTCTGGGCGATGACATGGGCGAGTTTCTCGCGCAGGCCGTCCCAGCTCCCGCGATCCATCTGCTTGGCGAACTCCGGATCGTTGATCCCGGTCTTCTCCAGCAGCAAGGCGTAGAACTGCGGCTCGATCGAGCCGATCGAGATCCACTTGCCGTCCGAGCACCGGTAGGTGTCGTAGAAGTGGGCGCCGCCGTCGAGCAGGTTGGCGCGCCGCTCCTCCTTCCACATCCCGCTGGCCTTGAAGCCGTAGAACATGGCCATCAGCGAGGCCGCGCCGTCGCTCATGGCGCAGTCGATGACCTGTCCCTGGCCGCTCGCCCGCGCGTGGATCACCCCGGCCAGCAGTCCGAAGGCCAGATAGAGCGCCCCGCCCCCGAAATCACCCACCAGGTTCAGGGGTGGGATTGGCTTTTCCTTGGTCCCGATCGCGTGCAGGGCGCCGGTGATGGCGATGTAGTTCATATCGTGCCCGGCGGCGTTGGCGTAGGGGCCAAACTGGCCCCAACCGGTCATCCGGCCGTAGACCAGCTTGGGATTACGCGCCATGGCCACCTCCGGGCCCAGGCCCAGCCGCTCCATGACGCCCGGCCGGAAGCCTTCGAACACCGCGTCGGCCCCCTCCATCAGCTTCAGGCAGGTCTCGATGGCGGCGGGGTTCTTGAGGTCGAGCGCCACCGAGCGCCGTCCGCGGGCGGTGATGTCGGCCGGCGAGGAACGGCCGGGACCCTTGCGGTCGATCCGCACGACGTCCGCGCCCAGGTCCGACAACAGCATGCCGCAGAACGGCCCGGGTCCGATCCCGGCGAATTCGACGACCTTCAGGCCGGTCAGCGGTCCCTGGCGCATGGAAACTCTCCCTAGATTCCCGTCATCCTGGCCTGCTGACGCGCCGTCAGCCAACCATTAGCCGCCGCCGGGCAGGGACTGGCCGTCGTCGATGGTGATCAGGGTCCCGGCGATGGCTCGAGCCGCCGGCCCGCAGAGCATCAGCAGCGAGGCGTCCAGGTCGGTGGCTTCCATCAGCCGCCGGCGCGGAAAGCCCTTGAGCTGCTTCTGGCCGCCCTCTGTGGCCCACCAGTCGGCGTTGATGTCGGTCTCGATATAGCCAGGCGCCATGGCGTTGACGGCGATCCCGCGCCGCGACCACTCCCGCGCAAGGCTGCGGGTCAGCATGGCCACCGCGGCCTTGGAGGCGTTGTAGGCCGAAAGGCCGGGCAGCACCGTGTGGCTGGCGATCGAAGCGATGTTGACGATCCTGGCGGTCCCGGCCTCGGCCACGCCCGACGCCAACATCCGCTTGGCGGCCTGCTGGGCGGCGAAAAACACGCCGCGCACATTGACGTCGAAGGTCCGGTCCCATTCCTCCACCGAGATGTCCAGCGCCAGCCCCTCCCCGCCGACCCCGGCGTTGTTGACCAGGATCGAGATCGGACCCAACGCCGTCTCGATCTCGTCGAACGCGGGACCGATCGATTGGGCGTCGGCGACGTCCAGCCGCAGCGCCATGGCGCGACCGCCATCGGCGGCGATCTCGCCAGCCAGGGCCTCGACCATGTCCAGTCGCCGCGCCGCCAGCGCCACGGCCGCGCCGTTCTTCGCCAGCAGCCTCGCGAAATGCGCGCCGAGCCCGCCCGACGCGCCAGTGATCACCGCGATCCGTCCCGCCAACACCTGTTCCATTCCCCATCTCCTTCACTCTGCGACGCGGCCGCGCTGTCGTCTGCGCGCGCCGTCTGTATAGTCGGCAGGCGCTTCGATTCCCGTCCAACCCGGGCGTGAACATCGGAGGGGGTTGCGTCAAGGGTTCTAGGAATGGCGGCAAGCGTCCAGGCGCGGGTCCTGATTGTCGCGCGCGATGACGCCCTGGCGGGACCCCTCGCCGAGGGCCTCGACCGGCTGGGCTGGCGCACGGTCACGGCGCGCGGCCCCTATGCGGCGCTCGCGGCGCTTGGCGACCTGAACATTGAAGCCGCCATTATCGACCTCGCCAGCGGCGGCCATGAGGCCCTGACCATGGCCCGGCGGCTGAAGGCCGCCTGCGCCCCGCGCCGTCTTCCGGTCGTGGCCATCGGCGATCCCGAGCCCGAGCTGGAGAGCTACGACTTCGACCTGACCCTGGCTGCGCCGATCCATCCGGCCCAGGCCGTGCTGCGTCTGGAGACCCTGGTCCGCACCGCGGTGGCCGAGGAGGAGTTCGAGCTGCGCCGCGCCAGCTTCGCCGATCGCGGCGGCTGGCTTGACCTGCCCGAGCCCGACGCCAACCCCTTCCAGGTCCTGGCCATCGGCGAGCCTGCCCCGCAGTTCCTGGCGCTCTCCAACGCCCTCGCCCGGTCGGGCGCCGAGGTGGTGGGCGCCTTCACCGCCTACACCGCCTTCGATTACCTGCACGAACGGTCCTTCGACGCCGTGGTGCTATGGGCTGGCGACAACAGCCAGGAGGCGCTCTCCATCGCCGCCGGCATGCGCCGCAACACCCGCCTCTATCACACGCCCGCCCTGCTCTACATGCGCCAGGAGAGCTATGTGACCATGTCGGAGGCCTATCATCGGGGCGTCTCCGACGTGGCCTCGCCAGAGACGCCGGAGACCGAGACCGCCAAGCGGGTGATCGAGCTGGCCCGCAGCTATCGCCGGCAGACCGCGGTCCGCAAGGCGTTGGAAAAGGCGCGTTCCTCAGGCCTGATGGATGCGGCCACGGGGCTGTTCACCCGCGATCTCTTCGCCCACCACCTGGGCCGCCTGGCCCAGGCCTCGCGCCTGCGCAATCGTCCGCTGTCGGTCTGCGTGCTGAAGGTGGCCGAGAAACAGGACATCAGCGCCGCGCGCGCCGGCGGCTGGCTGGACCGCGCCATTCCCCAGATCGGCTCGATGATCGGCCGGCTGGTGCGGGTGGAGGACACGGCCGCGCGGCTGAGCCCCGAGGTCTTCGCGCTCGCCCTACCCGCCACGCCCCAGGCTTCGGCCCGGGCGGCCGGCGAACGGATCGCCGCGGTGATCGGCTGCACGGCCTTCGAGGCCGGCGACGGCAAGCCGCCCTTCGTCATCGAGTTCGACATCGGGGTGGCCGAGGTCGGCGGCGCCGAGGGCGCCGGCAAGGCGCTGGAAGAGGCCGCCGCCCGCGCGCATCAGCAGGCGGTGTGATGAGCCCCGAGGGGGGCCAGGGCGTCTGGACCTATCTGGTTCCGCTGATCGCCATCGTGGTCATTGTCCTGCGCGGGGTGCGCACCCGCGTCCTGCGCATCGAGCGCATGTGGATCACCCCGGCCCTGATCCTGCTGGCGGTCGTCCTGACCTTCGCCGTCCAACCCCCGCCGCGGTTTCCGGTCCTGGTCGCCGAGACCTTCGTCCTGGGCATGGGCGCGGGGATGGGTTGGTGGCGCGGCCGGACCACGGAGATCAAGATCAATCCCGAGACCCACGCGCTCACCAGCAAGGCCTCGCCCCTGGGCATGGCCCTCATCGCCGGGGTCTTCCTGCTGCGCTTCTCGTTTCGCGACTACGCCCTGGGACACGCCGGCCAGCTGCGCGTCACCCCGGTCGAGATCGCCGACATCTTCCTGCTTTTCGCCGCCAGCCTGGTCTGCACGCAGCGCCTGGAGATGTGGATCCGGGCGCGTCAGCTGCTCACCGCGGCGAGGACCGGCGCCTGACCAGCCTCAGGCCGCCAGCCTGGCCAGTTCGCTCAGCACGCGCTCGGCGGCGCCCAGGCGCTGCTCGGGGGTCTCCCACTCGCCCTTCACCACCACCTTGTGGTCGGGACGGATGCGCCAGGCCACCTGGTTCTTCTGGATGAAGCCCACCAGGCCCATGGGGTTCTTGAACTCGTCGCCGCGGAAGGTGACGACCGCGCCCTTCGGCCCCACGTCGATCTTGGCGACATTGGCCTCGCGGCAGAGGCCCTTGATGGCCACGACCTTGAGCAACTGGCCGGCTTCGGGCGGCAGCGGGCCGAAGCGGTCGATCATCTCCGCGGCCAGGGCCTCGCGGTCGCCCGACTTCTCGGCGTCGGACAGGCGACGATAGAGCGACAGGCGGACATTGAGGTCCGGCACATATTCCTCGGGGATCAGCACGGCCGCCCCGGTGTTGATCTGTGGCGACCAGCCGCGATCGGTGGCCCCGTCGCCCTTGCCGGCCAGGGCCTTCAGCTCGTTGACCGCGTCCTCCAGCATCTGCTGGTAGAGCTCGACCCCGATCTCGCGGATGTGGCCCGACTGCTCCTCGCCCAGCAGGTTGCCGCCGCCGCGCTGGTCCAGGTCGTGACTGGCGAGCTGGAAGCCCGCACCCAGGCTGTCCAGGGACTGCAGCACTTTCAGCCGCCGCTCCGCCGAGAGGGTGATCTGCTTTTCCGCCGGGGTGGTCAGATAGGCGGAGGCCCGCGCCTTGGCCCGGCCGACCCGGCCACGCAGCTGGTACATCTGGGCCAGGCCGAACATGTCGGCGCGGTGAATGATCATGGTGTTGGCGGTGGGGATATCCAGACCGCTCTCCACGATCGTGGTCGAGAGCAGCACGTCGTACTGGCCCTCGTAGAAGGCGCTCATCACGTCTTCCAGCTGGGTCGGGGCCATCTGCCCGTGCCCGACCACGTAGCGGACCTCCGGGGTCTGCTCACGTAGGAACCGCTCCAGCTCCGGCAGGTCGCTGATCCGAGGGGCGACGTAGTAGGCTTGGCCGCCGCGGTACTTCTCGCGCAGCAGAGCCTCGCGGATGACCACGGGGTCGAAGGGGGTGATGTAGGTCCGCACGGCCAGCCGGTCGACCGGCGGGGTGGCGATGATCGACATCTCGCGGATGCCCGACAGCGACATCTGAAGGGTGCGGGGGATCGGCGTGGCGGTGAGCGTCAGCATGTGCACGTCGGTGCGAAGCTCCTTGAGCTTCTCCTTGTGCTTCACCCCGAAGTGCTGCTCCTCGTCGACGATAACCAGGCCGAGGTTCTTGAAGCCGACCTGCTTGGAGAGCACCGCATGGGTGCCGATGATGATCTCGACCTCACCGTTCTTGAGCGCCTCGCGGGTCTCGGCGGCCTCCTTGGCGGGAACCAGGCGCGAAAGCCGGCGGACCTTGATCGGCCAGCCCTGGAAACGATCTGAGAAGGTCTTGAAGTGCTGGCGGGCGAGCAGCGTGGTCGGGGCGACCACGGCCACCTGCTGGCCGCTCATGGCCACCACGAAGGCCGCGCGCAGGGCCACTTCGGTCTTGCCAAAGCCCACGTCGCCGCAGATCAGCCGGTCCATCGGCTTGCCGGCGCCCAGGTCCTCCAGGACGTCGCCGATGGCGTTGAGCTGGTCCTCGGTCTCCTCATAGGGGAAGCGGGCGCAGAACTCGTCGAACACCCCGTGCGGCGGCGCGACCGGGTCCGTCGTCTTGGTGGCGCGTTCGGCGGCGATGCCGATCAGGCCCATGGCCATGTCGCGCAGGCGTTCCTTGGCCCGCGCCTTTCGCGCCTGCCAGGCCGCCCCGCCCAGCCGGTCGAGTTGCACGCCCTCCCCGTCCGAACCGTAGCGGGTCAGGAGGTCGATGTTCTCGACCGGCAGGTAGAGCTTGGCCTCGCCCCCGTAGTGCAGTTCCAGGCAGTCGTGCGGCGCGCCCTGGACGTCGAGCGTCTTCAGCCCCTCATACCGTCCGATGCCGTGGTCGATATGGACCACGAGGTCGCCCTGGGTCAGCGCGCTGGCCTCGGCGAGGAAGTTGGCCGCCCGGCGGCGGCGGCGCGGACGCGCCAGGCGGTCGCCCAGGATATCGGTCTCGGAGATGACCGCCAGGGTCTCGGTCTCGAAGCCGGTTTCCAGCGGCAGAACCACCCGCTGCGGGAGCTTGGGATCGGCGGCCCTAGCGGCGTCCCAATAGGGCGAGAGCGAAATGTTCTTCAGCCCATGGTCGGCCAGCATGGCGCCCAGGCGATCGGACGAGCCGTCGGACCAGGAGGCGAACAGCACCCGCTTGCCCTGGGACGCCAGCGCCCGCGCGTGGTCGGCGGTGGCCTCGAACAGGTTGACGCTGTCGCGCTGGCGCTCGGCGATGAAACTGCGGCCCTGGCGCGCGCCCATGTCGACGACGGTGTCGCCCTCGGCCTCCTGGAAGGCCGAGAAGCGGCGGGTGGCGCGCCTGGCCAGCCGTTCCCGCCACTCCTCGCCGGTCATGTAGAGCTGGTCGGGCTCCAGGGGATGATAGTGGACCTTGCGGTCGGCCTGGGCGCGGGCGTCGTAGGCGTCGGCGATCATCGCCAGGCGTTCGTCGCGGCTCTCATTGGCCAGGTGGTCGGTGGCGATCAGGGCGTCGGGTGGCAGGTAGTCCAGCAGGGTCGCCATGTTCGGATAGAACAGCGGCAACCAGTGTTCCATGCCGGCGCGGCGACCGCCGCCGCTGACGGTCTCGTACAGGGGATCGCCGCCGGGCGCGCCGAAGGCCTCCACATAGTTGCGCCGGAACCGGGTGATGCCGTCCTTGTCCAGCAAGACCTCGCTGACCGGCAGGAGGGAGACCTCCTTGAGCTGCTTGGTCGAGCGCTGGGTCTCGGGATCGAAGGCGCGGATGGATTCCAGGGTGTCGCCGAACAGGTCCAGCCGCACCGGCTCCTCGGCGCCGGGCGGAAAGACGTCGATCACCCCGCCGCGGATAGCGAACTCGCCGCGTTCCGAGACGGTGGAAGCGCGCTGGTAGCCGTTCACCGCGAAATAGCGCTCCAGGGCGGCGATCTCGACCACGTGGCCGGTGCGGGCCGAAAAGGCCGCGCCTTCTACGGCTTCCCTGGGCGGAACGCGCTGCAACAGGGCCGGAACCGTGGTGACCAGCAGGGTCGGCTTCTTGGCGTCCCCGCCGTGGGCCAGCCGGCCGAGCGTGGTCATCCGCTGCGCCGCCACCCCTGGCGAGGGCCCGATCCGGTCATAGGGCAGGCAATCCCACGACGGGAACTGCATCACCTCGACCTGCGGCGCGAAGAAATTGAAGGCGTCGACGAAGGCCGAGAGCCGCGAGCCGTCGCGGGCCACGAAGACCGTAAGTCCGCCGCGGGCTTTGACGATATCGGCCATCACCAGGGCGTCGAAGCCCTCCGGCGCGCCGACCAGGTCGAGGCGTCCGGGGTCCTGGGCGATGCGCCGGTGGTCGGCCGCGGTCGGCGCGCGCGAGCCGTCAGCCGCCATGGTCGTCGCCTCTGGCCTCATGAGCTTCATACCGGAACTGCTTGATCCGGTTCATGACTTCGTGGTCGAACTCAGGCGGCGTCGGCGCCTGACCCACGATCCATTGATAGATATCGTGGTCCGGCTGATCCAGCAGCACCTCGAAGAGGTCGAGCTCGGCGGGGCTCAGGCTGGCGACATGGTTTTCCGCGAACGGCCCCAGAATGAGGTCCGCTTCCCTGAAGCCACGGTGCCAGGCCCGGTACTTCAGCTTTTTCAGCCGGGTTTCTTCGCTCGTCATGGAGAGCGGCGGATATAGGCCTCCCCGCGTTCAGGCGCCAGGGCGTTCCTTCAGTCGCCGCCCTTCCAGGTGAAGGCCACCACCTTGAACGGCGTGTCGCCCACCTGCAGCGCGCCGGTGATCACAGGGGCCACATCCTTGCCCCGGGCCTGGGCCGCCTTCAGGGCGGCTTGGTCGATCTTGGCGTCGAGGCGGACGTCGCCGAGCTTGGAATCGGTCCCGACGAACCGCACGGTCTCGTCGTTCAGGGCGTAGGCGGTGGGCAGCACGCGCAGCTTGACCGAATAGCTGGTGTTACCGAGCGCGTTGGTCCGAGCGGGGCTGGTGACGTCCTGGAATTCCAGCATCACCGGGCCGTAGGTCTTGGTGCGCCGTCCGGCCACCCAGTCGCCGAAGCCCACGGGGCCGCCGATGTGCAGGTGGTCGAGCTTGTAGTCGCCGACCTTCACCTCGACGGTCGGATAGTAGTAGCCGAACAGGTCCTGCTTCTGGTCGTGCTTGAAGCCGGTGAACGACGGATCGGCCGCCACGGCAGGCGGCGCGACGGGCCCCGCGGCCGTTTCGTCCGTTTTCGTAGAAGGTCCGCCACAACCGGACAGACAAACGGCCGTAAGCGTGGCGAGCACGATCGAGCGCATCTGATTCCCCCCATTTTCTGTATGGAGGTCATCATGGGCGCGCAGGCCTGTCCATGGTCGCGCTATGCTGGCGCCATGCGGCCTGAGATTCTGTTCCCGCTCTACGCTCCTGTGACCTCGCTGAAGGGCGTGGGCGCGCGCGTGGCGCCGTTGCTGGAGAAGCTAGCCGGGCCCGTGGTCCGCGACGTGCTCTATCTGCGGCCCCATTCGGTGATCCGCCGCACCCACGCCACCGCCAATACGGCCATCGAGGGCGCGGTGCAGATCTTCGAGGTGCAGATCGACGCCTACAAGCAGCCCCGGTCGCCGCAGCAGCCGTGGCGGATTGAGACCTATGACGGCACCGGCGTGCTCACCCTAGTGTTCTTCGGCAGCTTCGGAGGCCAGCTCCAGCTCAAGCATCCCCTGGGTTCGAGGCGGGTGGTCAGCGGGAAGGTCGAGCGCTTCGGCCTCAACCTGCAGATCGCCCATCCGGACTACATCCTGCCGCCCGAGAAGGCCGGCGAGATCCCGCTGTTCGAGGCGGTCTATCCCGCCACCGCCGGCCTGCCGCCGCGCACCGTACGCAAGTTCGCCATGGAGGCCCTGGAGCGGGCGCCCAACCTGCCGGAGTGGCAGGACGCCGCCTGGCTGGCCCGCGAGAAGTTCCCGTCCTGGCGCGAGGCCTTGGTTCTGGCCCACGCGCCGACCAGCGAGGCCGATCTGGCGCCTCTGACCCCGCACGCCCGGCGGTTGGCCTATGACGAACTCCTGGCCCACCAGCTGGCCATGGCCCAGCGCAAGGCCGAGCGGCGGGCTGAGCCGGCCGCTCCGATCACGGCCTCGGACCTGGCGCGGAAGGTCCGAGGCGACCTGCCCTTCGCCCTGACCGGCGCTCAGGAACGCTCGCTGGGCGAGATCCGCGCCGACCTGGCCGCCGGCGAGCGGATGAGCCGGCTGATCCAGGGCGATGTCGGCTCCGGCAAGACCGTGGTGGCCATGCTGGCCATGGCCGACGTCGCCGCCGGTGGCGGCCAGAGCGCCCTGATGGCTCCGACCGAGATTCTGGCCCGCCAGCACTTCGAGACCCTTTCCGGCCCGCTCTCCGATCACGGGATCACCGCGGTCCTGCTGACCGGCCGCGACAAGGGCCTGGCGCGGGCCGACAAGCTGCGGGCGCTGGCCAGCGGCGCGGTCCAGGTGGCGGTGGGAACTCACGCCCTCTTCCAAGACGAGGTGACCTTCCAGCGGCTGCAGCTGGCCGTGGTCGACGAGCAGCACAGGTTCGGCGTCGCCGAGCGCCAGCGCCTGCAGGCCAAGGGCGACGCCGTCCACCTGCTGGCCATGTCCGCCACCCCGATCCCCCGCACCCTGGAGCTCACGGTTTACGGCGACCTCGATGTCTCGCGCATCGACGAGAAGCCGCCGGGCCGCACGCCCGTGGCCACCCGCGCCGTGCCCATGGGCCGGGTCGAGGAGGTGGAGGCCCGCCTGCGCGACGCCATCGCTGGCGGCGCCCAGGCCTTCTGGATCTGTCCCATGGTCTCGGAGTCGGAACTCGTCGACCTCAAGGCCGCCGAGCAGCGCGCCAAGGAGTTGCGCCAGAAGATCGGCCCCGGGGTCGGCCTGGTGCACGGCAAGATGACCGGGCCGGAGAAGGACGCGGTCATGAGCGACTTCGCCGACGGCGTGATCAGCCTGCTGGTGGCGACCACGGTCGTCGAAGTCGGGGTCAATGTGCCCAACGCCACCATCATGGTCATCGAACAGGCCGAGCGCTTCGGCCTGGCCCAGCTCCACCAGCTGCGCGGCCGGGTCGGACGGGGCCGGCGGGAGAGCGCCTGCGTCCTGCTCTATGACCCGCCGCTATCGGAGACCGCCCAGAGGCGGCTCGACATCCTGCGCAAGACCGATGACGGCTTCGTCATCGCCGAGACGGACCTGGAACTGCGCGGCGGCGGCGACGCCCTGGGCCTGCGCCAGTCGGGTTTCCCGGCCTATGTCTTCGCCGATCCCTTCGCTCACCGCGACCTGATCGCCGCGGCCGGCGACGACGCGCGGATGATCATGGCGCGGGACCCGCATCTCACCTCGGAGCGCGGCAAGGCCCTGCGCATCCTGCAGGAGCTGTTCGACTGGCGGGCCGGATCGCCGCTGAAGGACGCTGGCTAGCTGACCTTCACCATCCGCTTGCCGCGGTTCTCGCCGGCCAGCAGTCCGACCAAGGCGACAGGCGCGTTCTCCAGGCCCTCGATCACGTCCTCCAGCACCTTGAGCCTGCCGCTCTCAACCCAGGACTTGAGCTCGGCCAGGGCCTGGTCGCGCTTGTCGTCGAAATCCGAAACGATGAAGCCACGCAGGGTGAGGCGCTTGGTGACAATCAGGCCCGGCACGCCGCGCGGCCCGTGCGGCGGCGCGGTTCCGTCGTACTGCGAGACGGCGCCGCAGCAGGCGATGCGGCCGAAGTTCTTCATATTGAACAGGCACGCCTCGAAGACGTCGCCGCCCACATTGTCGAAATAGACGTCGATCCCGTCGGGACAGGCCGACCGGACGGCACGGCGGACGTCGCCGGCCTTGTAGTCGACCGCGGCGTCGAAGCCGAGTTCCTCGGTCAACCAGGCGCACTTCTCGGCGCCGCCGGCGATCCCCACCACCTTGCAGCCCTTGATCTTGGCGATCTGGCCGACCAGGGAGCCCACCGAACCGGCGGCCGCCGAGACCACCACAGTCTCGCCGGGTTGCGGCTTGCCGCATTCCAGCAGGCCGAAATAGGCCGTCAGCCCGGCGACGCCGTAAACGCTGATCAGGCGGGTGATCGGCTTGAAATCCGGCAGCTTCTGGAGCCGCTTGCCGGGCAGGACGGCGTAATCCTGCCAGCCGGTGTCGGCAAACACCATGTCGCCCGGAGCCAGGTTCGGGGACTTGCTCTCCACCACCTCGGCCACGGCGCCGCCGGCCATGACGTCCCCGGCCGCCAGGGCCGCGCGATAGGTGGCGCCCTGCATCCAGGCGCGATTGGCGGCGTCCAGGGAGATGTAGCGGGTGCGCAGCAGGACGTCGCCGTCGCCGGGGATCGGCCGCTCGCCCTCCGTCAGGCGGAAATGCTCTGGCATCAGCTTGCCCTGGGGGAGCTGGTCGAGAACGATCTGTCGGTTGGCCATGGCGCATCTCCCATCGCGCTCTTGCGGCGCGCAAGGCGACGATGGGCCCGCCGGGGGAGCCCGGTCAATCGATCCGGGGCTTCGGCAGCGCGTGATGGGCCAGCAGGGCCTCGACCCGGCCGAGCGCGTCGCTCTCCAGGTCGGCGTAGAACAGGTTGTAGGCCGGCGCCTTTCGCCGGTCGGTCCACGACCCCGAAGGCCTCAACGAGGTCGACTTCGGCCGGGAGACGCGCAGGACGCCGCCCACGCAGCGCGCCGACACCTGGCGGGTCAGGAAGGCCGGCCGCGCGCCCCATTCAAGGCCCGTGGCGTTGGCCGCACCCTGGTTCAGCTTGGACGGCGCCTCGGCGGCGCTCACCGCGCCCAGCAACGGATTGAAGCAGAGCGGAGCTCGGCCGTGCAGGTTCTCGAGCTGGCCGCCGGACCAGATCAGCGACCGGTCGAGGATCATTTGGGGCCGCTCCGGCTCGTTCTCGAAGGCCTGAGCCCAGGCGGCCAGGCAGCCTGACTGACGCGGCGCCAGGCACGGCGGAATCGGCGGAGCGTCGGCGGGCGCCACAGTGTCGATCAGATAGGCCCCGGCCAGCCTGGCCATGATCTCCGGCCTGGCGGCGACTTCCTCGGCCAGCAGGCGCGAGGCGAGCGTGCCGCCCTGCTCCACCCCGACCACCACGAAAGGGCGGCCGTGGTTATAGGCCGCCAGGTACTGGCGGAAGGCCGCGGCCACGTCGCCATAGGCGAAGCGGCGCGCCTCCTTGGCGTCGTCGCGCAGGGTCATCAGGGTGTAGAGGCTGGCCTGGCGATAGCGGGGCGCGAAGATCCGACCGACCCGGACGAAGGGGCCGGCATAGTTGGGGGCCATCACCTGGCGGAATAGGCGGTCGGCCTTGCCGTCGTCGATCGGGGCGTTCCAGTGGTCGCCGCCATCGAAGGTGGTGGGTCCGACGAAAAATACGTCAGCGGGCGGAGCGGAGGCGTCAGGCGCCCAGGGTTCGCCCGGCATCAGGGCCCAGGCGGCGCGCTTCCCATAGTCCGGCGCCGGCGGCGGGTCGTAGGTCTGGAAGGGCTCCTTGGGGTCGAGACGGGTGCGCAGGATGTCGTCGCGCCAGATGAAGGCCGCCGCCGCGATCACCGCGACGAACAGCACGACGCCGGCGAAGACCAGCCGCTTGAAGCCCCTGGGACGAGCCGCCATGCGCCTTTTGCCGCCTCCCGCCTACCTGTAGGGATCGGGTTGGGAGAGGTAGCGGGTCACGTACTCGCCGACCCCGTCCTCGAGGGCCGTCATCGGCTGGTTGTAGCCGGCGGCCCGCAGCCGCTCCATCTTAGCCTGAGTGAAGTACTGGTACTTGTCGCGGATCGCCGGGGGCATGGGCGTATATTCGATCTGCGGCGTGCGGCCGGCGGCGGCGAACACCGCCCTGGCCATGTCCTCGAAGGTCCGGGCGTGGCCCGAACCCAGATTGTAGATCCCGTTGACTTGCTCGCTATTCGCCAGCCAGGCCACCACGTCGGCGACATCGCGGACATAGACGAAGTCCCGGGTCTGGCCCCCATCGGGCACGCCCTCGCGATAGGACTTGAAGAGCTGCACCGCATGACCGTCGCGGATCTTGGGCCAGATCTGCGAGGCCACCGATTTCATCGAGTGCTTATGTTCCTCGTTCGGTCCGTAGACGTTGAAGAACTTCAGCCCGACCCACTGGGGCGGTGCGTAGTCGCGGGCGGCCTGGCGCACGGCGAAGATGTCGAACAGGGCCTTGGACCAGCCATAGGTGTTGAGCGGCCGCAGCGCGCTGAGGGACTCGAAGTCGTCCTTGTCGTCGAACTCGGAAACGTCGCCGTAGGTCGCGGCGGACGAGGCGTAGATGAACCGCCTCTGGCGGTCGGCGCACCAGCGGAACAGGTCGCGGCTAAGGGTGAAGTTGGAGTGGACGATCTTGTCGGCGTCCGGCTCGGTCGTGGACGACACCGCGCCCATGTGGATCACCAGCTCAACGTCGCGCCAGCGCTTCTCGAGCCACTCGAACATGTTCTCCGGCGCCACGAAGTCGCCGATGGGGTGCTTGGCGATGTTGCGCCACTTGCCGAGTTCGGCCTCGTGCAGCCAGTCGCAGACCACCACGTCCAGGTTAGGATCCTCGGTCAGCTTGGCCACGATGTTGGAGCCGATGAAGCCCGCGCCGCCGGTGACGAAGATGATCTTGCGGGTCATGCCTTCTCCCTCATCCGGCTGATGGCCTCGGTGGTCGAGTAGCCCTCGACGATCTCGGCCAACCGCACCTCTCCACCATAAGACTTCACGAAGGCGCCGCCCACCACCTCGTCCACCGAATAGTCCGCGCCCTTGATCAGTACGTCGGGCCGGGCAGCCTCGATCAGAGCCATCGGCGTGTCCTCGTCGAAGGGGGCCACGAGGTCGACCCCGCCCAGACCCGCCAGCACCATGGCGCGGCTTTCCAGCTCGTTCACCGGCCGGCCTTCGCCCTTCAACGCCCTGACCGAGCGGTCGGAATTGACCCCGACGATCAGCCGATCGCACCAGGCCCGCGCCTGGCTCAGATAGGCCACGTGGCCGCGGTGCAGGATGTCGAAGCAGCCATTGGTGAAGCCCACCGTCAGCCCCTTGGCGCGCCAGCGGGCGATCTCGTCGACCATGCGCTGAGGTGTGACGATCTTGGCCTCGGCCGGGGCCATGTGGGCGGCGAGCGAGGCCTCGATCATCTCCTCGGGGGTGACGACCGCCGTGCCGGCCTTCCCCACCGCCACGCCGGAGGCCAGCATGGCGAATTGGATCGCGTCCTCGATCGGCACCTTGGCGGCGATGGCCAGGCCGAGCGCGGCCAGGGTGGTGTCGCCGGCGCCCGAGGCGTCGAACACCTCTCGCGGGACGCCCGGGAAGTGGCGCACGGCCTCGCCGCGCACCGCCAGGGAGATTCCCTTGGCCGAGCGGGTCACCAGGATCGCCTTGGCCTGGCAGAGCGAGAGGGCATAGGTCAGGGCCGCGGCGATCTCGTCATTGGTCGAGGTCGGCATGTCGGTGGCGTGGGCCAACTCGGCGGCGTTCGGCTTGACGATGTCCACCTCGCCGTAGCGAGCGAAGCTGCGGGCCTTGGAATCCACGATCATCACCGCGCCGGACGCCTTGGCCGCGGCGATGACCGCGTCGGTGACCACGCCCTTGCCGTAGTCGGAGATCAGCACGACGCCCACGTCCTTGGCCACGTCGCGGATCGTGCGCAGCAGCCGCTGTTCGACGTCGCCGACGGCGGGACCGCTGGTCTCCATATCGACCCGCAGCAGTTGCTGGCCTCCGGATACGAAGCGGGTCTTCAGCGTCGTGGGCCGTGCGGCGTCGGTGACGATGAAACCCTCGACGCCCGGCTCGGCCTCGATCAGGCGCAGGGCCTCATGGCCCTCGGCGTCGCCGCCGATCAGCCCGACCAGCCGCACGTCCCCACCCAGGGCCGCGGCGTTGCGCGCGACATTGCCGGCCGCACCCAGCATGACCAGCTCGCGCTGCCGCGCCAGGACCGGGATCGGCGCCTCGGGCGAAACCCGGGTCACCTCGCCATAGACGAAGCGGTCGACCATCAGGTCGCCGACGCAGGCGATGCGCGCGCCCCGCAGGGCGGCGAGAATCTGCTGGAGGGCCGAGAGGTCCATCGGACCTAGGCCGCCTGAGCGCGGCGCTTGGCGAGCGCGTCGTATTCAAGCAGTTCGCCGACCAGGCTCTCGAACTGGTCCAGCCGGACCATATTCGGTCCGTCGGAGGGCGCGTTGTCCGGGTCCTCGTGGGTCTCCATGAAGACCGCGGCCACGCCAACCGCGACCGCGGCGCGCGCGAGGACGGGAACAAACTCGCGCTGCCCACCGGACGTCGCGCCCTGCCCGCCCGGCTGCTGGACCGAGTGGGTGGCGTCGAAGACCACGGGACAGCCGATCTCCGCCATGATCGGCAGGGCCCGCATATCGCTGACCAGGGTGTTGTAGCCGAAGCTTGCGCCGCGCTCGCAGGCCATGACGTTCGGGTTTCCGGTGCTCAGCACCTTCTCGATCACGTTCTTCATGTCCCAAGGGGCCAGGAATTGGCCCTTCTTGACGTTCACGACCTTGCCCGTACGCCCGGCGGCCAGCAGCAGGTCCGTCTGGCGCGAGAGGAAGGCTGGAATCTGCAGGACATCGACGACCTCACCGGCCTGCGCGCAATGATCGATCTCGTGCACGTCGGTAAGCACCGGCAGGCCGGTGACCTCCCGGACCTCCGCGAAGATCGGCAGCGCTTGGCCCAGGCCTAGGCCACGCTCCGTCGCGACCGAAGTGCGGTTGGCCTTGTCGAAGGAGGTCTTGTAGATCAAGCCGATCCCGAGCCGGGCGGCGATCTCCTTCAGGGCGGTCGCGGTCTCCAGCGCGTGCTGACGGCTTTCGAGTTGGCAGGGACCGGCGATGATCGTCAGCCGCTCACGATTGCCGATCCGCACGGTCGCGCCATTGGGCGTGGCAATCTCGATCACGGCGTTGGGTTGGGTCACGGGCGTGGGGTCCGGCTGCTGGCGTAGCCCGTTAAGTGGCGCGACCCCCGCCGCTTCACAAGCGCGAAAACGACCCCACATGAATCCTAGAGCGTGGACACACCGTAGCTCCGCTTGGCGGGGGCAGACTCGCCTGCCGGAAAAAAGCGGTGTTATGCTAGTCCCGAAATCGAGGGTTGCGACCATGAGCCTGGCGCATCAACCGAATTTGGCGGCGATCGCTGCTTCCCCGCGCGCCTTCAGCCGCCTGCCGGAGCTCGCCGGTGCGCCCGCCGCATTCCGCTTCGCCGCCCGCCTGATGGCCCGGGGCTGGCTGATCGGCGACCTGACCTTCGTTATGCCTTCCGGCCGCGAGCTACGGCTGAAAGGCTCCGAACCGGGGGTCGACGCCCGCATCATCGTCCGTGATTTCCGCTTCATGCGCCGGGTGCTGGCGGCCGGCGACATCGGCTTCGCCGAGGGCTACATGGCCGGCGAGTGGGAGACTCCGGACCTGGCGGCTGTGCTGTCGGCCGTGGGCCTCAACTTCGACCGCCTGACGCGGGTCTTCACCGGCAATCCGGTTCTCCGGTTCGCCAACTCCCTCGGCCACACGCTCAATTCCAACACCCGCAAGGGGTCGCGGAAGAACATCCACGCCCACTACGACCTGGGTAACGCCTTCTATTCCCGGTGGCTGGACTCGACCATGACCTATTCCTCGGCCCGCTATGAGCGCGCGGGCCAGTCCCTCGATCAGGCCCAGATATACAAGTATCGCGAACTGGCCCGGTCGATGGACCTGCAGGCTGGACACCACGTCCTGGAGATCGGCTGCGGCTGGGGCGGGTTCGCCGCGTTCGCGGCCAGGGAGGTGGGCGCGAAGGTCACCGGAATCACCATTTCCACCGAACAGTACGAGTTCGCCAGGCGAAGGATGTTCGAGCAGGGTCTGAACGACCGGGCGGAGATCCGCATGGTCGACTATCGCGATGTCGAGGGCGTCTTCGACCGAGTGGCCTCCATCGAGATGTTCGAGGCGGTCGGCGAGCGCTATTGGCCGACCTATTTCGGCAAGATCCGCGACGTGCTGACGCCGGGCGGCCGCGCCGGCCTGCAGATCATCACCATCCGCGATGAGATCTTCGAAAGCTACAGGCGGCGAGCGGACTTCATCCAGAAATACATCTTCCCGGGCGGCATGCTGCCGTCCGAAGAGCAGCTGAGGCTGCAGACCGATCGCGCGGGCCTGGCCTGGACCGGTGTCGCCCGCTTCGGCCAGGACTATGCCGACACTCTGGCCGCCTGGTGCGAGCGCTTCGACCGGGGCTGGATCGACATCTCCCGGCTGGGCTTCGACGAGCGGTTCCGCCGGCTCTGGCGGTTCTATCTGAGCTATTGCGAGGCCGGATTCCGCACGGGCCGGACCAATGTCGTGCAGCTTGGCCTCGTCAAAGCTTGAGCGACCCCTGTTCGGACGCGCGTTTGGCGCCTAAGTAGCGGTCCATGACTGTCGCCCCCAGCGTCGTGGACGCCATCGGAAACACGCCCCTGATCCGCCTGCGCCGCGCGAGCGAGGCCACGGGTTGCGAGATTCTCGGCAAGGCCGAGTTCATGAACCCCGGCGCGTCGGTCAAGGACCGCGCGGCGCTCTATATCGTGCGCGACGCCGAGCGCCGCGGCCTGCTGCGTCCCGGCGGTCGCATCGTCGAGGGCACGGCGGGCAATACCGGCATTGGCCTGGCCATGGTCGGCTCGGCGCTGGGCTACAGGACCACCATCGTCATCCCCCGCACCCAGAGCCAGGAGAAGAAGGACGCCATTCGCCTGCTGGGCGCCGAGCTGGTGGAAGTGGACGCCGTCCCCTATTCCAACCCTGACAACTATGTCCGCTATTCGGGACGCTTGGCCGAGGCGTTGGACGCCAAGGAACCCAACGGCGCGGTCTGGGCCAACCAGTTCGACAATGTCGCCAACCGCCAGGCCCATGTGGAGACCACGGGGCCGGAAATCTGGGCGCAGACCAACGGCGAGGTGGACGCCTTCATCTGCGCCGTCGGCTCGGGCGGCACCCTGGCCGGCGTCGCCGAAGCCCTGCGCGCGCGCAAGCCCGATGTCGCCATCGGACTGGCGGATCCGTATGGCGCGTCCCTCTATAGCTGGTATGCGGACGGCGTGCTGAAGTCCGAGGGGACCTCGATCAGCGAGGGAATCGGCCAAGGTCGGATCACCGCCAATCTGGAGGGACTGACCATCGACCGCCCCTATCGCATCGACGACCACGAGATGCTGAACATCATCTACGACCTCGCTGAGCACGAGGGTCTGGTGATGGGCGGTTCGACCGGCATCAACGTCGCCGGCGCCATCCGGATGGCCAAGGACCTCGGCCCGGGCCACACGATCGTGACCGTTCTCTGCGACCAAGGTTCGCGCTACCAGAGCAAGATCTTCAATCCCGCGTTCCTGGCGGAGCGCGGCCTGCCGATCCCGGGATGGCTGTGATGGACCCCGTCGTCTCCACGGAATGGCTGGCCCAGCGGCTGGGTTCTCCCGACCTGCGCGTTGTCGACGGCAGCTGGTTCATGCCGGCCGAGGCCCGCTCGGGCCACGAGGAATACCTGCGGGTCCACATCCCCGGCGCTGTGTTCTTTGACATCGACGCCATCGCCGACCTCACGACCGACCTGCCGCACATGCTGCCGACGCCGGAAGCCTTCGCCCAGGCCGTGGGCGCGCTCGGCCTGTCGCGTGAGGTCGATATCGTCATCTATGACAGCCTCGGCATCCGCGCCGCCGCCCGCGTCTGGTGGACCCTGCGGGCCATGGGCTTCATCCGGGCCTTCGTCCTGGACGGCGGCTTGAAGAAGTGGCTCGCCGAGGCCCGGCACGTGGAAACCGGCGACGTCCATCCCCGCGCCGTTAAGGTCGCGCCGGCCTTCGACCCCGGCCTGGTCCGTAGCGCCGACGAGGTCCGCGGCCTGCTCGCTTCAGGCGGGCCCCGACTGGTCGACGCGCGGGGCGCGGCGCGGTTCCTCGGCGACGCCCCCGAACCTCGCCCTGGCCTGAAGGCGGGCCACATGCCCGGCGCGGCCAATGTGCCCTTCGACCAGGTCGTCGCCGCCGACGGGACCCTGCGCCCGGCGCAGGAGCTGACCGCCATCTTCGAGGCCGCCGGCGTCGACCTGGCCAAGCCGATCGTCACCACCTGCGGCTCGGGCGTCACCGCCTCGGTCCTGGCGCTGGCCCTGGCGCGGCTCGGACGGGACCGCACGGCGGTCTATGACGGCTCCTGGGCCGAATGGGGCGCCCTAGCGGACGCACCGATCGTCACCGGCCCCTAACGGTCCGCCCCTAGCGGATCGGCGGTGCGTACATCAGGCCCGGCTGGGCGGCGTTCCACAGGGCGTTGTGGCCACGCTCCAGGCGCAGGCTCGAGTCCGGCCCGACATTGCGCGCGAACACCTCGTCATAGGCGCCCACCTGGACAATGGCCTGGTAGGCCCAGTCCTCCGGCAATCCCAGCATGGGGCCGAAGGCGCCCTGCGCGCCCAGGAGCCGGCGGATCCGGACGTCCGTCGAGGTTTTCAGCGCCTCGGGCGCGGTCTTGGAATCGATCCCGTACTCCTCGGCCAGCACCAGGGCGTAGACCGTCCAGCGGACGATATCTGTCCAGACCGGATCGTCCTGCCGCACCACGGGGCCCAGAGGCTCCTTGGAGATCACGGTCGGCAGGATCACGTGGGCGCTTGGGCTGTTCATCACCGAACGCGCGGAGGCGAGCGCCGCCACGTCGGCGGTGAAGGCGTCGCATTTCTCGGCCTGGTAGGCGTTGCGGGCGTCGGCCTCGGAGGCCACCACGACCGGAGTATATTTCAGCGCCCGCGCCCGGAAATAGTCGGCGAGATTGGCCTCGCTGGCCGTTCCGGCCTGGACGCAGATGCGCGCGCCGGTGAGTTCGTCGGCGCTGGAGAGCGAGAGCGCCTTGGGGACCATGAATCCCTGGCCGTCATAATAGGTGATGGCCGGGAAATCCCAGCCCAGGCTGGCGTCGCGCGCGAAGGTCCAGGAGGTGTTGCGCGACAGGATGTCCAGCTGGCCGGCTTGCAGGGCCGAGAACCGGTCCTGGGCGGTGATGGCCGAATAGCGCACCGCCTTGGCGTCGCCGAGGGTCGCGGCGGCCACAGCCCGGCAGATGTCGACGTCGAACCCGCGCCAAGTTCCCCGGTCGTCGCGGAAGGCAAAGCCGGAGAGCCCGGGATGGACGCCGCAGTTGAGGTGGCCCCGAGCCCTGATCGCCGCCAGGGTCGGGCTGGGCTTGGCCTTGTAGGCAGGCGCGGGGCCCGGGGCCTTGGCGGCCGGCGTGACGGGCGTCGGGGCGGGCTCGCCACCCTCGCCGCATCCCGCAAGGACAAACATCGACCCGACCGCCGCCGCGAGGCGCTTCCACATGCCGCGCTCCTTGATTGCCAAGCCCGCGGAGGCTCTAAGTGCAAGGCTGATTTTGGCTCCTGTTCGTTCCGGCGCGTCAACCCGCATGGCTGAAGAAACCCGACTGATCCGCGCAGGCGCCACGCCCGCAAGGCTGGCCAAGACCGTGGGGCCGCCCATTCAGAAGGGCTCCACCGTCCTGTTGCCCAACGCGCGGGCCCTCTATGACGACGACGCCTACGTAACCTATGGCCGCGCGGGGCTCGCGGCCCATGAGAGCCTGAAGTCGGCCCTGGCGGAGATGGAGGGCGCCGCGGCGGTCGAACTCTATCCTTCGGGCCTGGCGGCCTTCACCGGCGCCATGTTGGCGGTGCTGAAGGCCGGCGACGAGATCCTGGTCACCGACAACATCTACAAGCCCAGCCGCCGGTTCTGCGACCAGGTCCTGGCGAAGTATGGCGTCGGGGTCCGCTACTTCGATCCGCGCACCTCGCCTGAGGACCTGCTGACCATGGCGACGGACGCCACCCGGCTCATCGCCCTGGAGTCGCCAGGCTCGCTGACCTTCGAGATGCAGGATGTGGCCGCCATCGCGCGCCTGGCCAAGGCCCGCGGCATCTTGACCCTGGCCGACAACACCTGGGGCGCAGGCTTCCTCTACAAGCCGCTCGCGCACGGCGTCGATATCAGCGTCCAGGCGCTCACCAAATATGTCGGCGGCCACTCCGACGTCTTCATGGGATCGGCCGCCGTGGCCGAGAAGAAACTCGCCCACCAGCTCGAAGACGGGGTGCACAACATGGGCTGGGCGGTCTCGCCGGAGGACGCCTATCAGATGCTCCGCGGCCTGCGGACCCTGCCCGTGCGCCTGGAACAGCAGGGCGGCGCGGCCCTGCGCATCGCCGCCTGGCTGGCCCAGCAGCCCGAAGTGGTCGAGGTCATCCATCCCGCTCTGCCTGGCGCCCGCGACCACGCCCTCTGGAAGCGCGATTACAAGGGCGCCTGCGGCCTGTTCGCCTTCGTCCTGCAACCCGCGCCGGAGCGGGCGGTCGACGCCTTCCTCGACGCCCTGGAGCTGTTCGGGCTGGGCTTTTCCTGGGGCGGGTTCGAAAGCCTGGCCATCTCCTGCGATCCCCAGCTCGGCAAGCGCAAGTCGGCGCCGAAATTCGCCGGCCCGCTCATGCGCCTGCATATCGGCCTGGAGCATCCCGACGACTTGATGGCCGACCTGCGCCAGGGTCTGGACGCCTACAACGCCGCCCGCTAAGGCCGCGCCATCCGGCTCATGAACAGGGCCGCGCGCTTGGTCTGACGATCCAGGCTCTTCAGATCGATGGTCTCGCCGGCCGCGTGCGACCCTTCGCCCGCCGAACCGAAGCCGATCAAGCCCGGCAGCATGTCGCCCACAAAGCCGATGTCGCCGGCCCCGCGCTTCAGCGGGTCGAGCTCGGCCATCGGCTCCAGACCCAGGTCGCGGTTCACCTCGTTGAGCTTGCCCAGAAGCTTGCGGGATCCTTCGGTGGGCGCCATGGCCGGATAGCCTCCCTCGCCGAATTCGATCTCGGCCTTGGCCCCAACCAGGGGCTGATCGACGATGGCCTTCATCTTGGCGTGGATGCTGTCGGTCTGGGCATTGGAGAGCGTGCGCAGGTCCCCCTGGGCTACGGCCTTGGCGGCGATGATGTTGTTCTTGCCGGTGGCCGCCGCGCCGGTCTCCGCGGCGTTGACTTCGGCGGTCGCGCCGGCGGCCATGAAGCCGACGTTGAAGGTCGCGTTGACCTCGCGGGCCCCGCGCCGGAACCCGTCGAGGATCCGGGCCAGTTCATAGGCCGCGCCGTATCCCGCCCCGTCGCCGAAAACGCCCGACGAGTGGCCGGACTTTGCGCTCACCTTGATCGTCCAGTCGGTGGAGGAGCGCCGCGCGATCGAGGCCATGTCCTTGCCGTCCTCCCGGGCCAGGTTCTCGAATTCCAGGGCCATGTCGCTCGTCTTGGCCGCCGCAACCAGGTCGGCGCGCGAGATCGAGATCGGCAAGCCCGCCCGCTCTTCGTCGCCGGTCAGCACGATTGTGATGTCGGCGTCCTTCAGTGTACCCGCCGCCTGCATGGCGCGCAGGGCGCCGATCATGATCACCAGCCCGCCCTTCATGTCGTTGACGCCCGGGCCTTCGGCGATGTCGCCGCGGCGGACATAGGTCTGGAACGGGCTGTCGGGCTCGAACACCGTGTCGAAATGGCCGATCAGCAGCATCCGCTTGCCCCTGCCCGAGCCCTTGTGGGTGGCGAAGATGTGGCCAGCGCGACCGACCTTATCCATCGGGACCCATTTCACGTCGAAGCCGACGCCCTTCAGTTCGTCCTGCAGGATCGCGCCGACCTTGGTCACGCCCGCCAGGTTGAGGGTGCCGCTGTTGATGTTGACCAGCTTCTCCAGCAGGGCCAGTGACCGCGCCTCCTCGGCCGCCGAGGCCGCGACGAGCTTCTTCTCCTGGCCGGTCAAGCCCCCGGCCATGGCCGGAGCGGCGGCGAGGAGCATCAGGCCAGCGAGCGCGGCGGTCATTCTGCGGTTGGTCACGGGAATCCCCCTGGAACTGAATCTGCCGGGACCTTCCCCGTCCGGCGCGCGGAACTCAAGCGCCGCGGCTGGAACCGCCGCCGCCGTCCGCGAATTGGCACGGCGACGAGGGAGAAACCCCATGACTCAGCCCAACTCCGAATTCGCCAAGGACGCCGCCCAGACAGCCAAGGCCGAGCGCGAGGTCCAGGCCGAGATCGACGCCAAGGAGCAGCACTCCTTCAAGTCCGACGACGAAGATCGGCCAGCGATGCAGGCCGGGGCGCGGGAATATCCCGCCCCGCCCTTCCCCAAGCAGCACCTGGCCAAGCCGGGCCTGGAGGCCGACCTGCGGCTCGCCCCCATGTACGACGCTCCGTTCTACAAGGGCTCGGAGAAGCTGAAGGACAAGGTCGCCCTGATCACCGGCGCCGATTCAGGCATCGGCCGCGCCGTCGCGGTGCTGTTCGCCCGTGAAGGCTGCGATATCGCCATCGCCTATCTCGACGAACATCAGGACGCCGAGGCGACCAAGGCCGCCGTCGAGAAGGAGGGCCGCCGCGCCATCCTGCTGCCGGGTGACGTCGCCGATCCCGCCTATGCCGAGGCCGCAGTCGATCGCGCGATCGGCGAGTTCGGAAAGCTCGACGTCCTGGTCAACAACGCCGCTTTCCAGGAGCACGTCACCGACCTCGAGGACCTGACCGCCGAGCACTTCGACCGCACCCTGAAGACCAACCTCTACGGCTATTTCCATCTGGCCAAGGCCGCCGTGCCCCACATGAAGCCGGGCTCGGCGATCCTGATGACAGGCTCGGTCACCGGCATCGACGGCAGCAGGCAGCTGCTGGACTATTCGATGACCAAGGGCGGCATCCACGCCTTCACCCGCGCCTTGTCAGGCCATCTGATCCCCAAGGGGATACGGGTCAATGCGATCGCGCCCGGCCCGGTCTGGACCCCGCTCAACCCGGCGGACAAGCCGGCCGAGGATGTCTCGGAATTCGGGGCCAAGACCCCGATGAAGCGTCCGGCCCAGCCGGAGGAGATCGCCCCGGCCTATGTGTTCCTGGCCTCGCCGCACTGCTCCAGCTACATCACAGGCGAGATCCTGCCGATCGTCGGCGGGTACTAGGCTTCGCCCTCGAAAGCTCGGTTCCTGGCCTGCCTGACAGCTAGACTGTCGTTCCAGGCCGACCACCTCCCGGGAGCTCAACCGCCATGCCCGCGACCGCCGAGAACGCAGCCGACAAGGTCTTGGTGGAGTTGACCGCCACCAGCTGATGGTCAGGACCAGGCGCGGATGAAATGGCCACGCTCGCCCCAGAAGGCGTACCAGCGGCCGGCTGCCTGGACGATATCGAGCTGGTCCTCGAATGGGACAGGCGCTTTCTTGGGTCGTTTGCTGATCAGGCCGAGGCGTTGCAGCAGGCCTCGCCTAGGGAGTGGGTGTGGCGGCTGCGGCGGCGCCGGGCCACGAGCCGCCGCCGCACCGGCCGCAGCAAGAAGCTCCTGGCCATAGGCGACGGCCGCCTCAGGAAACATGTCGTCCCACGCCTTGCCAATCAGGCCAGGGGCGATGACATCGCCGCACGCCTGCAAGAAGGATCCGCGAAAGCTGGTCTTGTCGACTCCCTCATAGAGGTCGCCATGGGCGTACTTCGGCACGCCGTCACATACCGCCAGCGGAACCACGTGGTAGCCGTCGAACTCCCTCAGCACCTCGGCCTTCGCTTCCGGCGTTTCAGCTTTTCGGGCGTCGAAGATCCAGGCGTTCGCCGCCTCGTCGTGACCCACACGGGGCGCGCCGACCCGCTCCTAGGCCGGGATGGTGATTTCCTGGAACCGGTCGCCCTCGGCGCCCGAAACCGTCTCGCCCTCAATGGTCCGCTGCAGGAACGCGCGCCATTCGGCCTCATGACCGGGCTTTGCACATCCCTCGGGAATGAGGTCCAGGCCCATTGCGACACCCCTTTCTTCACTGAGGCGAAGCTTAGTCGAGGCGCGAGCTACCTCATAGGTTGTTTGTCTGGCAGGCCCTGGCGCGCCCAGCAGGACTCGAACCTGCAACCGTCCGCTTAGAAGGCGGATGCTCTATCCGGTTGAGCTATGGGCGCCCGGTCAGTGGGTCCAGGGCTGTTTGCGGCCGAAGGCGAAGTTGTCGGCGTAGGCCTTGATGATCTTCTTGGCCGGCTTGGGGTCGGAGACCTGGAAGGCGATGCCGTGCGCCGCCGCATAGGCGACGGCCTCGTCCTTGGTGTCGAAGGACAGGCGCACCTGGCCGTCCATGTCGCCGGTCACCGTCCAGCCCATCAGCGGATCGGCGCGTCTAGCCGAGGCGGGCTCGAATTCCAGCAGCCAGTCCTTGGTGTTGCCCTTGCCGGACTGCATGGCGTTCTTGGCCGGACGGTAGATGCGCGCGAGCATGCGGGTCGTCTCTCTCAAATCTAAGCCGGCGTGGTCGGGGCGAGAGGATTCGAACCTCCGACCCTCTGCTCCCAAAGCAGATGCGCTACCAGGCTGCGCTACACCCCGAGAACGCCGGCAAGGGGTGCGATATAAGGCTTTGGCCTTTCCCGCAATTGAACAAAGCCGCGCGGGGCGGGCTCAATCGCGGCGATGCATCAACTTGAAGACGCCGCTGGCCCGGATCACGTCGTGGCCGCCCACATAGAGCCGGCCCTCGACGAAGGCCACATCCTTGGTTGCGCGGGTGCATCTGGCCTCGCCCATGATCCATTCACCGACCCGGGCCATGTGCAGGAAGTTGACGTTGAGCTGGATGGTCACGCCGGTCTGGCGGGTGGCGCGGAAGGTCGCCGCGCCCAGCAGGCCGTCGATGAAGGCCGTCAGCATGCCGCCATGCACCAGGCCCAGGCCGTTGGCGTGCCTGGGCAGGGCGAAGAAGGCCTGCTCGGTCATCTCCCCCATCACCTCGCGGTGGAAATAGGGGCCGTTATGGTTGGAGAACGGGCCGCGGTTGGACGAGCGAATGAAGCCCTCGGGCGGATCGGGGATGACCTCAGCCACCTTGAAAGATCCGGTGGACGACCTTGTCGCCGGGCAAAAGGCCGATCTCGGCGGCGCGGCCTCCGGCCAGCTCCAGCACCCCCAGGATCGGGCCGCCCGAAGGGATCGGCGCCTCCGACAGCGGGGTGGTGTTACGGGCGATGGACAGCACCGTGCCGTCGGCCTGGATGTAGATGATGTCCAGCGGGATCAGGGTGTTCTTCATCCAGAACGCCACTTCGCGCGGCGTGTGAAAATCGAACAGCATGCCGCGGTCCGGAGCCATGACCTTGCGGTACATCAGGCCGCGATTGCGCTCAGGCTCGTCGTCGGCGATCTCCACGAGGAACCGGGTGCGGCCCTGTGGTGTCACCACCTCCAGCGCCTCAAGGCCCGCGGGGACCGGGGCGTCGACTGGCGGCTTCGCGGGCGCAGCGGCCACGGAGGCTCGGGCGACCTGCTTGGCGGCGGGCGCGGGTTCGGCGGCGCAGGCGTAGGCGCAAAGAGCGAGCGCGCCCGCCAGCGCGGCGCGCAGGCCGTAGGTCATGCGGGACACTGAGGGGCTCCGAACTGAGGTCTAGGCCAGACCTACAGACTCGATCTCGGCCACGACAAGCCCTTTCGGACCCTCGGCGAAGCGCACCATCACGTCGTCGCCCGGCTGCAGGTCCTCGATGCCCGAGCGCCGCAGGGTCTCGATATGCACGAAGATGTCGCCGCTCTCGCCGTCGCGGACCACGAAGCCGTAGCCCTTGGCGCGGTTGAACCATTTCACCTTGGCCCGTTCCAACGGCCCGCGGGCGGCGCTGACCGGCGGACGACGCGGGGTGCGGGCCTGGTAGGCGCCCTGGCTCCCGCCGCCGCGGTCGTAGCCGCCGCCACGGTCATAGGGGTCGCGCCGGAAACCGCCGTGGTCGTCATGGCGTCGCCGGTCGGTCGGCGCGGGCGCCGAACTCTCGTCGACCTCGACCACCTCGGCCACTTGCCAGCCTTTCGGACGGCGGATCACATCGCAGACAATGACGGCGCCTTCCAAGGCGCTTTCGCGCCCGGAATTCCGCAAACTGGTCACGTGAAGCAAGACGTCCTTAAGTCCCGTCTGACTAGGATCGTCAGGGACGATGAACCCGTAACCCTTGCCGGCGTCGAACCACTTCACGCGCCCGCTGATCCGCACGGATTCTTCGTGCGAATCTACTCCCTCGAATTCGTAACCAGACATTTGCCCCTCTGGCCCGGTCTCCCCCGATCCCTTCGGACTAAGGCCAACTATAACACTGTTCTGGTAACTATTGAGCCGTCAATGGGAGTTTTTCGCCTGGCGCACGCATCAGGCGTATTTCGCGCGCTCTGATGGCGGCGAAGGGGCGTCGCGTGGCAGTCCCTAGGGGAGTCGAACCCCTCTCTCCAGGTTGAAAACCTGGCGTCCTAACCGATAGACGAAGGGACCGCGTGCGCGAGAGCGGCGTCTATATCGGCGATTCAGAGCCTATGCAAGTCGCCCGATCAGCCAACCATGCGCCGGGGATCGGCGACGTCCTCGATCTCCAGTTCGACGCTCTCGCGGCCCTGCCAATCGTCCGGCTTCAGACGGCCCGCGACATGCACCGCGCCGCCCTCGCTCATCAGGCGCTTGCCGATCTCGGTGTCCTCGGCGCGCCAGGCCACGGCCTTGAGCCGCCCGCCCGAGCCGTCGGTCAGGGTGACCCGCACATGGCCGCCGCGCAGCGCCATGGGCCGCTCGATCCGCACGTCAGCCACGGCGAACATCGGCTCAGGATTGCCCGGTCCGAACGGCGCCAGGGCCTGGAAGGCCTGCCAGAGGCCGCGGTCGGCCCCGCCCGTGGTCACCAGGGCGTCGATGTCCAGGCCGTCCTCGGCGGTGGCCGTCTCCGTTTCCGCGGCCAGGCGCTCGTTCAGGAAGGCGCGCAGGTCGGGAATGGTGTCTGGCCGCACGGACAGCCCCGCGGCCATGGCGTGACCGCCGCCAGCCAGCAGCAGGCCTTCATCAAAGGCCGCCTGCACCGCCCGGCCAAGGTTGACCCCCGTTTGGGAGCGGCCGGAGCCCTTGCCGATATTGGCCGCCCGGTCGACCCCGATCACCAGGGCCGGTTTGCGATAGCGTTCGCGCAGGCGGCTGGCGACGATGCCGATGACGCCGGGGTGCCAGCCGTCGGCGGCGACGAAGGTCAGGGCGGCGTCGTCCTGGTTGCTCTCGCGGTCGACGATGCGGATGGCTTCCTCGAAGATCTCGCGCTCCACCTCCTTGCGGGATGCGTTCAGAGCGTCGAGCTCAGCGGCAAGTTCGGCGGCCTCCGCCGGATCGTCGGTGGACAGCAGGCGCGCGCCCAGGTCCGAGCGGCCGATCCGGCCCCCGGCGTTGATCCTTGGCCCCAGGATGAAGCCCGCATGGAAGACGCCGGCCGGGCCCGAGCCCTTTGCGACCTCGAGCAGGGCCTTGAGGCCAGGGTTTTTCCAGGCTGACATGACCTTCAGCCCTTGGGTCGTCAGCGCCCGGTTGAAGCCCACCAGCTGTGTCACGTCGCAGATGGCGCCCAGGGCCGCCAAGTCCAGCCACTGGCGCAGGTCGGGCTCAGGGGTCGTTTCGAACAGGCCCCGCTTACGGGCCTCGCGGTTGAGCGCCGCCAGCAGGACGAAGGCGACGCCGGCCGCGGCCAGCACCCCCTGCCCCGACGTGCAGCCGGGACGGTTGGGGTTGACCAGGGCCGCGACCTTGGGGATCTCGTCACGCATCAGGTGGTGATCGATCACCACCACGTCGAGGCCGATCTCCTCGGCATGGGCCAGGGCCTCATAGGCCGCGGCCCCGCAGTCGACCGTGACAACCAGCTCCGCGCCGCTCTCACGGATGCGCTTGAAGGCCGCCGGCGAGGGGCCGTAGCCCTCGGTCATCCGGTCGGGGACATAGATGGGCAGTTCCTTACCCAGGGTGCGGAACCAGCGGACCAGCTGGGCGGCGCTCGAGGCGCCGTCCACGTCGTAGTCGGCGAAGATGGTCATCGGCCGGTCGGAGACCAGGGCGTCGATGAGGATCTCGGCGGCTAGGTCCATGTCCAGGAAGCTGGACGGATCGGGAAACAGCGCCTTGAGGGTCGGATTGAGGTAGTTCGCGCCGTCGTCGGGCCCGATGCCGCGCGAGGCCAGGGCTCGGGCCAGGGGTTCTGAGAGCCCGAGGCCGAGCTGGTGGCGCCGCACGGTCTCGCCATCTGCCGGACGCTCGCGCCACAGCCGTCCGGTGAGGGAGCGCGTGACGCCGAGATAGCCCATGGGCGTGGTTCCGTCGGCCATCGGATGAGTCTAGCCGGAGTCGGGGCCGCGTCGAAGGTTCGCGCGCGACCCCTACGTCCGGATCAGACGGGGCGCTTCATCCGCACTTCACGCACCGTCTGGGTCGCGGAGTTCATGACGATGGTGTGGGTGTGGACGAAGCCGTCTTCGTACTGCACCCCGTCCAGCAGGGCGCCGTTGGTGACCCCCGTGGCCGCGAAGATCGCGTCGGCCCGCACCATCTCGTGCAGGTCGTACTTGCGGTCGAAGTCGGTGATGCCGACCCGCTTGGCGCGGGCCTTCTCGTCGGCGTTGCGGAACACCAGGCGGCCCTGGAACTGGCCCCCGACGCACTTCAGCGCCGCGCAGGCCAGCACGCCCTCGGGCGCCCCGCCCTGCCCCACATAGAGGTCGACGCCGGTCGAGGGGTCAGCGGTGTTCATCACCCCGGCCACGTCGCCGTCGGTGATCAGATAGACCCGCGCGCCCACCGAGCGGACGCTGGCGATGATGTCGGCGTGGCGCGGACGGTCCAGGACGCAGACGGTGATCTCGGACGCCTCCACGCCCTTGGCTTCCGCCAGGGCCTCGACGTTCTGGGCCGGCGTCTTGTCCAGATCGATGATCCCGGCCGGGAAGCCCGGCCCGCAGGCGATCTTGTCCATATAGGTGTCAGGAGCGTTGAGCAGGGTCCCCTTGGGCGCCCAGGCCATCACCGCCAGCGCATTGGCCATGGCCTTGGCGGTGAGCGTGGTGCCTTCCAGCGGGTCGAGCGCGATGTCGACCTTCGGGCCTTTGCCGCGACCGACCTTCTCGCCGATGTAGAGCATCGGCGCCTCGTCGCGCTCGCCCTCGCCGATGACGATCTCGCCGTCGATGTCGAGGTCGTTGAGCGCGGTGCGCATGGCGTCGACGGCGGCCTGGTCGGCGGCCTTCTCGTCACCGCGACCCACCAGTTTCCAGGCGGCGATGGCGGCGATCTCGGTGACCCGGACCGCGTCCAGAACCAGGCCGCGATCCAGAACTTCGGAACTCATTGCGTCTCTCCCGCGCCCCCTGCTGGAGCGATCGATTATCTTTACAGTCTTAGATGCGCGCGATGCGCAAGAGCCGGGGTCTATCCAGCACGGACGACAGATTCGCGATGCGGTCGATCGCCGCCGTGAGCACGGATTCCGCGACCGCGTGGGTGGTTAGCACGATCGGCACGCCGTCTGCATTCTCCACGGGCTTCTGGAGGAAGCTTTCGATGGAAACGCCGGCTTCAGCGAGGGTCTCCGAGACCGCGGCGATGACGCCGGGCTCGTCCTTCACCAGGAATCGCAGATAGGCGCGGCTCATGCTCTTGGCCGGGTCGACCGGCGTGAAGGGCTTTAACGTCGAGGCCTTGGCCTGGAACACCGGCCGGCTGGCTCCGGTCATGACGTCGGCGATGTCGGCGGCCACGGCGGCGGCCGTGGGACCAGCTCCCGCGCCCGGGCCCTGGATGAAGATGCGGCCGATCCGCGTGCCCTCGATGAACAGCGCGTTGAGCGCCCCGCCGGCCTGGGCCAGGGGATGGTTGAGCGCCACCAGGGTGGGATGGACCCGCACCAGCACGCCCTCCTCCGAGCGGCTGGCCGAGGCGATCAGCTTGATCCGGTAGCCTAGATCCTTGGCGAGCTGGATGTCCAGCAGGGCCACCTGGTCGATGCCTTCGATCTCAGCGGCCGCATAGTTCGGCGCGCAGCCGAAGGCGAGCGCCGCGAGGATCGAGATCTTGTGAGCGGCGTCGAACCCGCCGACGTCCATGGTCGGGTCGGCCTCGGCGTAGCCCAGGCGCTGGGCCTCGGCCAGCACCTCGGCGAACGGACGGCCGCCGGTCTCCATCTCCGTGAGGATATAGTTGCAGGTGCCGTTGAGGATGCCCGCGACAGACATGACGTCGTCGCCGACCATGGCCTCGCGCAACATCTTCACCGCCGGGGTGCCGCCCATGACGGCGGCCTCGAACAGCAGCGGTACGCCCTTGGCCTCTGCCAGGGCCGCCAGCTCGGCCCCATGCTCGGCGATCAGAGCCTTGTTGGCGGTCACGACGGGCTTGCCGGCGTTCAGCGCCGCCTCGACGGCGGCCTTGGCCGGACCGTCGGAGCCGCCGATCAGCTCGACGAAGATGTCGTTGTCCGGCGAGCCGGCGAGCGCCACGGGATCGTCGAACCAGGGCAGGTTGGAGATGTCGTAGGCCCGGGGCCGCGAGCGCGAGCGCGCCGAGACACCGGTGACCGACGCCGTGGCCCCCGCCGGGGCGAAACCGGGCCGGTCGGACAGGAAGTTCAGCAGGCCCCCGCCCACGGTGCCGAGGCCCGCGACGCCGACGCGCCAGTTCGATCTGCTCATTGGGCCGCCAAGGTGTTGTGGGCGCGGCCGAGGATCTCGTCGGCGTTGGCCAGGAACTTCTTCACATTGCGCGCCGCCTGGCGGATCCGGTGTTCGTTCTCGACCAGGCCGATGCGCACATAGCCCTCGCCGTACTCGCCGAAGGCCGCGCCGGGGGAGACAGCGACGCCAGCCTCCTCGATCAGCAGCTTGGCGAACAGCAGGGAGCCGACCGCCTTGAATTTTTCCGGCAACGGCGCCCAGGCGAACATGGAGGCCGGCGGCGACGGGATGTCCCAGCCGGCGCGGGCCATGGAAGTTACCAGGGTGTCGCGGCGCGACTTGTAGATGGCCCGGATATCGTCGACGCAATCCTGAGGTCCGTTCAGCGCCGCGGCGGCGGCCACCTGGATCGGCGTGTAGGCGCCGTAGTCCAGATAGGACTTCACCCGCGCCAGGGCCGCGCACATGCGTTCGTTGCCCACCACCATGCCAACCCGCCAGCCGGCCATGGCGTAGGTCTTGGACAGGGAATTGACCTCGACGGCCAGATCCTTTGCGCCGTCGACCTGCAGGATCGAGGGCGGCGGATTGTCGTCGAAATAGATCTCGGAATAGGCGACGTCGGACAGGACCAGCAGGTCGTGCTTCTTCGCCAGCGCCACAGCCTCCTTGTAGAAGTCGAGGTCCACCCACTGGGCGGTCGGGTTCGACGGATAGGACAGGATCAGGACGCTGGGCGCCGGGCTGGAATGGCGCATCGCCGCGCTGACCCCCGAAAGGTACTCCTCCGGCGACGGCGCGGGCACGTGGCGGATCACTCCGCCGGCCATGATGAAACCGTAGGCGTGGATCGGATAGGCCGGATTGGGGCAGAGAATCACGTCGCCGGGGGCGGTGAGCGCCTGGGCGAGGTTGGCGAAGCCCTCCTTCGATCCCAGGGTGGCGATCACCTCGGTGTCGGGATTGAGCGTCACGCCGAAGCGTCGCTTGTAGTAGCCGGCCATGGCGCGGCGCAGGCCGACAATCCCCTTGGAGGCGGAGTAGCGGCCGGCCTTCGGGTCGCGGGCGGTTTCGATCAACTTGTCGACGATATGCTTGGGTGTCGGCATGTCTGGATTGCCCATGCCGAAGTCGATGATGTCCGTACCCTGGGCGCGCAGGCGCGCCTTGATGCGGTTCACTTCCTCGAAGACGTAAGGCGGAAGGCGGCGGATTCGGTGGAATTCAGGGGTCATGGAGAGCTCGTGCCGCGGGACGGGCGGCGGTATGGGAGCTGAAGTCGCGCATGGATAGCCCCCGTCCGGGGAGCCGCCAAGCAGGTTCAAGGTGATTTATGCCCCCGCCAGCCTCTTATCTGGGCAGCGGAGGCGGGGTAGCTCGCTCCCGAATTTGCCGCGCAAAGGCTTCCGAGGCCGCCGTGGTGGAGGCGTCGCTGTCGCCGCCGGGGGCGACCATGGCCTGGGCGCGGCTGACGAAGCGCTCCGTCCCGGTCAAGGTCCAGGTGTTCGGAGCCGTTTCGCGGTCCAGCCTGGCCGCGGCCACTTCGAGCTGGTCGACCGCGCGGCCGAACTCACGCAGGGGACGCTGGTTGGCCGGCAGCGGCGGAATCTCAGAAAAGGTTGGGTAGTCGGTCGAGGCGCGCGCCATCCTGGCCACTTCGGCGGCCACCGGCGAGGCCGGATCCACCGTCGCTGTCTTGAACGGACTGGCCGCGCAACCGCTCAGCAGCACAGCACCGCAGACGCAGGCGAAGCCGCACGGCGTGGGCCGGTTCACGAAAAGTCGAAGCAACGCGTTCATTTCCCTGCCGGTCTTATGCCATGATCGCTTCGGGCGAAAGAGCGCGAGCGCGCCGCAGCCCAAACCAGTCGGGGTCGGGAGGATAAAGTCCATGAGCGAACAACCGTCTGGGCCGACCAAATCCAAGGCCAAGAAGAAGGCCAAGTCCGCTGACAAAGCCGGCAAGAAGGCCGCCAAGGCCGCCACCGCGCCGGCGTTTGAGCCCATGCCGTCACCGCAGGCCAAGGCCAATGGCGAACTGACGCGCAGCTTCGAGGCGCCGGGGCTCAACGGCGAGCAACGCGAGATCATCGAGAAGATGTCGGCCAACCTGGCGCGCGCCGCCCTGACCGCTCAGGGCGCCATCGCCGAGGCGGCCCTACGCCAGGCCGAGCGACCAGCGGCCCTGTCCCCCGACCCGTTCCACGTGGCTCCGGCCCTCACCGACGTCATGGGTCGGTTGTCATCCCAGCCCGAGCGGCTGGTCCGCGCCCAGGCCGACCTCTTCCAGCGCTATCTCGAACTCTGGCAGTCGGCCGCCCGCAAAGCCTCGGGCGAAACGGTCGAACCCGTGGTCAGCCCGGCCAAGGGCGACAAGCGCTTCAACGATCCCGACTGGGCCGAGAACCCGGTCTTCGACGTGATCAAGCAGTCCTACCTGCTGACTTCGAACTGGTTGAACGCGCTGGTCTCCGACGTTCAGGACGTCGATCCGATGAACAAGCGCCAGGTCGAGTTCTTCATGAAGATGCTCACCGACGCCTTCTCGCCGTCGAATTTCCTGGCCTCGAACCCCGCGGCCCTGCGCGAGGCCATGTCCAGCCAGGGCGAATCCCTGGTGCGGGGGATGGAAAACTTCGCCGCCGACCTGCAACGCGGCGGGGGCAAGCTGTCGATCAGTCAGACCGACTACGAGATGTTCGAGATCGGCCGCAACGTGGCCACGGCGCCGGGCAAGGTCATCTTCCAGAACGAGATCCTGCAGCTCATCCAGTTCCAGCCGACCACGGAACAGGTCCATGAGATTCCGCTGCTGATCTTCCCGCCCTGGATCAACAAGTTCTACATCCTGGACCTGCGGCCCGAGAACTCGATGATCCGCTGGCTGGCGGACCAGGGCTTCACGGTGTTCGTGGCGTCCTGGGTCAATCCGGATCAGAAGCTCGCCGCCAAGACCTTCGACGACTACATGCACCAGGGCATCTATGAGGCCACGGACGCGGCCATGGCCCAGGCCGGCGTGACCCAGGTCAACACCGTCGGCTACTGCATAGGCGGCACCCTTCTCTCCTCGACGCTCGCCCACATGGCGGCCAAGGGTGACAAGCGGATCGCCTCGGCCACCTTCTTCGCCGCCCAGCAGGACTTCGCCGAGGCCGGCGACCTGCTGCTGTTCACCAACGAGGACTGGCTGAGCGATCTCGAGAAGCAGATGGACGCCGGCGGCGGAGTGCTGTCGGGCAAGACCATGGCCGACACCTTCAACATGCTGCGGTCCAACGACCTGATCTGGTCGTTCTTCGTCAGCAACTACCTGATGGGCAAGGAGCCCAAGCCCTTCGACCTGCTGTTCTGGAACTCCGACCAGACCCGCATGCCCAAGGCCCTGCACCTGTTCTACCTGCGAAAGTTCTACGGCGAGAACGCCCTGGCGAAGGGTGAGCTGGTCATGGACAACGTCAAGCTCGACCTTAGCAAGGTGAAGACCCCGGTCTATGTCCAGTCGTCCAAGGAGGACCACATCGCCCCGATGCGGTCGGTCTATCGCGGGGCCAAGCTGTTCGGCGGGCCGGTCACCTTCACCCTGGCGGGATCGGGCCACATTGCTGGGGTGATCAACGCCCCGGTGGCCAACAAGTACCAGCACTGGACCAACGCCAACCTGCCCGACACCCCCGAGGCCTGGATGGATGGGGCCAAGGAGACACCCGGCTCCTGGTGGCCGCACTGGGCCGAGTGGCTGAAAGCCAAGTCCGGCGGCATGGTCGAGGCCCGCGACCCGGCCAAGGGCAAGTTCAAGCCGATCGAGGACGCGCCCGGCTCCTATGTGAAGGTGAAGTCGTAGGTTCATGTTCAAACTGTTGTTGGTGGGCCTGGGCGTACTCCTGGCCCTCTGGATCGGCGCGGGGTTCGCGGTGGTCGCCGCGGCCGGGCCGTTCAAACCCGACGGGAGCTTCGTCGACATCGGCGGGCGCAAGCTGCGGCTGGTCTGCAAGGGCCCGAAGTCCACTCTCCCCGTCGTCTGGATGGAGGCCGGCGCCTGGGGCCTGGCCGCCGACTTCGCCGCCGTGCAGCAGAAGCTCACGGCGCGCGGCCTGCGGTCCTGCGCCTATGACCGGGCCGGCCTCGGCTTCTCCGATCCCGGCCCCAAGCCGCGCGACAGCGCCGCCATCGCCGCCGACCTGGAAAAGCTGGTCGCCGCCTCGGGCGAGCGCGGCCCTTTCATCCTCATGGGTCATTCCATGGGCGGCCAGCACGTGCGGCTGTTCGCCGGCAAAAACCCCGACAAGGTCGCGGGCCTGGTGCTGCTGGAAGCCACCACGCCGGAAATGACCAGCGACCCGCGCGCCGAGCGGTTCCTGTCGCGGGTGCGCACAGTGGGCCGGATCACCGCCGTGGCCGGCAGCCTGGGGCTGATCCGCGTCGCCTACGGCTTCGGCGACCGCATCGGCTTGCCGCCCCAGGGTTCGGCGGAGAAGAAGCACGCCTTCGTCTCGGGCCGACACACCCGCACCGCCGCCGACGAGGTCCTGGCCTGGACTCAAGGCTCGATCCAGGCTGGCGCGGTCTCGCTGGACCCGGCCTGGCCGGTCGCCGTGGTCACCGCCGGCGACGCCGCGCGCATGGCCGAGTGGAACATCGCCCGCCGCGCGCCTGAGCGCGCCTCCCGCGACGGCCGGTACGAGAACGTCCCCGACGCCGAGCACGCCACCTTGCTGGGCCTCACCCATGCCGACGCGGTGGTCCGCGCCGTCGACCATGTCCTGAAGGCGCTGCCGCGCCCTGCTCCGGAGCTACCATGAAGGCCTTCGCCCTCCCCGCCCTGCTGATGCTGCTCGCCGCCCCGGCCCAGGCGGCGACGCCGCAGGAGACGTTCTTCGCGCGCCTCAGCGCCCTGTGCGGCAAGAGCTTCACCGGACGCGTGGTGACGACCGATCCTGCCGACGCCGCCTTCGCGGGCAAGGCGCTGGTCATGACCGTCAAGACCTGCAGCGCCAACGAAGTCCGGATCCCGTTCCACGTGGGCGAGGACAGGTCGCGAACCTGGGTGGTGACCCGCGTCAACACCGGCCTGCGCCTGAAGCACGACCATCGCCACGCCGACGGGACCGAGGACGTGGTCAGCCAGTACGGCGGCGATACGACATCACCGGGCACGGCGTCACGCCAGGAGTTCCCGGTGGACCGGTTCTCCAAGGACCTGTTCGTCCGCGAGAATCGGGGGGTGTCAGTGACCAATGTCTGGGCGATGGAGGTCGAACCGGGGAAGACCTTCGCCTACGAACTAAGCCGGCCGGAGCGGCGCTTCCGGGTGGAGTTCGATCTGGCCGCGCCAATCTCCCCGGCGCCCTAGCCGGGGAGAGCACGAGGCTTCCCTAGGCCGCGAAGCGCGCGATGACATCGGCCAGCGGAACCTGACCCTTCATCGCTCCGGACCCGGCGGGGGTCTCGCCCGCCTCGATGGCCAGGCCGAACACGAAGGCCGGATCAGTCTCGATCCGCCGCCGCATCGCCGCCAGCCGTGGATAGGTCGAGACGTCGAGCACCTCGTGGAACTCCGCCCAGCGCGCCACGCCGGCCAGGACGCCGTCGGCCAGGGTCGGATGATCACCGACCAGATAGGGTCCGTCGCCGACCAAGGCCTCCAGCCGCGCGTGACGTTCGATCACCGCCTTGCGCCCATAGGCGCGCAGCGGCGCCTGCATCGCCGGGTCAGGTGGGTTCATCTCCAGCGCCGCCCAGAGCGGGCTGAAGGCGCCGGTGAAGCCGGTGTTCACGAAGCCGATGAGCTGGTGCATGCGGTCGGCCTCGGGTGTGCCCGGCGCAAAACTGACGCGGCGTTCCGTGTCGCGGGTCTCCAGCCACTGGGCGATGGCCACGGTCTCGGTCAGCACTCGGCCGTCGTCGGTGATCAGGATCGGCGTCTCGCCCCGGTCGTTCAGGCGTCTGTAGTCGTCGCTCTTCATGTCTTTCAACATGTCGACGCGGCATAGGCTGTAGGGCTGGCCCAGCCACTCGAAGGCGGCCACCAGGCCGGTCGCGCTTCCCAGCGGGAAGCCGTAGACCAGGATCGGTTCCATTGTTCGCTCCGTGATGTTTTGAGGATCACGCTGCGCAGCGAGCCTGGAACTTGGGCGCCGGGCTCCCAATGTAAATGACGCACAAATTTGTAACCGAGGGTCCGCCGCATGAAGGACGTCGTCTCCCGCTGCCCCATCGAGGAAGTCATGCGGGTGCTCAGCGGTCGCTGGCCGACCTTGCTGCTCTACTATCTGAAGGACGGGACCAAGCGGTTCAGCGACCTGAAGCGCGACAATCCCACGGTCTCGGCGCGAATGCTGTCGCTGGAGCTGCGCAAACTGGAGGACGCCGGGATCGTCCGGCGCACGGCGCATCGCGGCTATCCATTGCGGGTCGACTATGACCTCACCCCGTCCGGGCTGAAGCTCGTGCCGCTAATCGACGGGTTGGGCGACTGGTGGGACCACACCGCCGAGGATCGGTCGGGGGTGCGGATCCGGGACGCGGCTTAGGCCGCGATGAACCCCAAGGCGTCGCCGTTGTTGCAGTACCTCAGCCCGGTCGGCCGCGGGCCGTCCGGGAACACGTGGCCCTGGTGGCCCAGACAGCGGGCGCAGTGGTATTCGGTGCGCGGGAACCCGATCTTGTAGTCGGTCTTCTTGCCGAGCGCGCCCTTGATGGCGGTGTAGAAGCTGGGCCAGCCGGTGCCGCTGTCGTACTTCCATTCGGACTTGAACAGCGGCAGGGCGCAGCCGGCGCAGACATAGGTCCCGCGGCGCTTTTCCTTGTTGAACGGACTGGTTCCGGCCATCTCAGTCGCCTCGTGGCGCAGGACATTGTAGGCGCCGGGGTCGAGGCGCTTCTTCCACTCCGCGTCGGTGATCTTGCGCCACGGCGAGGCGGCGTAGGGGTCCGCCGCGGCGGCGAGGGCGAGGGCCGGCGCGACCGCAAACGCGACCGAGGAGCCCAGCAAGAAAGTGCGTCTATCAAGGGTCATGGCCTGTATACGGCGCGCCGCCGGTGACGGATGCAAGGCGTCGTCAGGCTTCCCAGGCATAGAGGGCGTCGGGGGTCTTTTCCTCGTTGTCGGCGCCGTCGGTCAGCCGCACGAGTTTGAAGCCGCGGGCCTCGTAGAACCGCCGGGCGCGGGCGTTCTGCTGGAAGGTCCAGAGCTGGCGCGGGGTCCCGTCCTCAAGCGCCTTGGCCAGCAGCCTGGGCCCGATCCCTAGGCCCTGGTGCTCTGGGTGGACATAGAGGTGCATGATCCAGCCGGGCTTGAAGGCGACATAGCCCGCGATCGCCTCCCCGGCCTCCGCCACCCAGGTCTCGCACTCAGGTAGCAGGCGCTCGCGGAAGAAGCACAGGTCCTCCTTCGGCGTATGCAACTCCGGCAGGTAGGGCAGCGACACGCGCATGGTGAGCCGGTGCAGCCGGGCGATGTCGCCTGCGTCGGCGGCGCTCGCCCGGCGCAGGGTCACAGGCCCGCGGCCTCCGGTAGACCCAGCATCAGGTTGAGGTTCTGCACCGCCGCGCCCGAGGCGCCCTTGCCTAGATTGTCCAGCAGGGCGACCAGGCGAGCCTGGCCGGTCTCCGGATTGCCGAACACGTAGAGCTTCATCCTGTTGGTGCCGTTCAGGGCCTCGGGATCGAGCTGGGCGTTGAAGCCGCCGGCCCCGGCGCGGGCCTTCTGCAGGGCCTTGGTCTCCTCGTCGGAGGCCACCTCGACGAAGGCCTCCCGCCGATAGGCGCTTGCCAGGGCGTCGCGCAGGTCCTCGGGCTTGGGCTTGGACGGCAGGGCCCAGAGCTGCAGCGGCACCTCGACGATCATGCCCTGGGCGTAGCGGCCGACCGACGGGGCGAATAGCGGCGGATGGTCGAAGCCGCCATGGACCTGCATCTCAGGCACGTGCTTGTGCTGCAGGGTCAGGCCGTAGGTGCGGAAGGCGTCGTTGGTCCCCTCGGGCCCAGGCGCCTCGAATTCCTCGATCAGGCCCTTGCCGCCGCCGGAATAACCCGAGATGGCGTTGACCGTGATCGGCCAGTCGGCGGGGATCACCCCCTCCTCGACCAGGGGCCGGGTGAGCGCGATGAAGGCGGTGGGATAGCAGCCCGGATTGCTCACCCGCTTGGACCCGGCGATGGCGGCGCGCTGGTCCGGAGCCATCTCGGGGAAGCCGTAGGTCCAGCCCGAGGCCGTCCGGTAGGCCGTCGAGGCGTCGATCACCCGCACTGAATTGGAGGTGATCATGCCGACCGCCTCCTTCGACGCCGCGTCGGGCAGGCACAGGATCACCGCGTCGACGCCGTTCAGCAGCTCGGCGCGAGCGTCGGGGTCCTTGCGCTTGGCCGGATCGATCGAGACCACCTCGAGGTCGCTGCGGCCTGCCAGCCGGTCGCGGATTTGAAGGCCCGTGGTGCCGGCCTCGCCGTCGATGAAAACTGTGCTGGTCATGGTCGTGATCCTGAACTCGGAAGCCAGATAGCAGAAGGGGCGCTTCGGTTTCCCGAAGCGCCCCTCCAAACGCGAGTGCTCGCGCGCGGGTTTAGCGCTTCGAGAACTGGAAGCTGCGTCGGGCCTTGGCCTTGCCGTACTTCTTCCGCTCGACCACGCGGCTGTCGCGGGTCAGGAAGCCGTGCGGCTTGAGCACCGGGCGCAGGCCCGGCTCGTAATAGGTGAGCGCCTTGGACAGGCCGTGGCGGATCGCGCCGGCCTGGCCGGACAGGCCAGAGCCTTGCACCGAGACGATGACGTCGAACTGGCCTTCGCGATCGGTGACCTGGAAGGGCTGGGCGATCATCATGCGCAGCACGGGACGAGCG
>NZ_JAUYOJ010000150.1 GCF_030697925.1 Phenylobacterium sp.
CGACCGCTGGGGCCGCAAGGGCCTGATCGTCGCCGGCATGTGGGTGCAGGCCGCGGGCCTCTTCCTGACCGCGGCGACCCGGCAGTTCGGCTGGTGGCTGGCCGCCAGCATCCTGCTCGGCCTGGGCACGGCCATGGTCTACCCGACGCTCATCGCCTCGGTGTCCGACGCCTCCCACCCGACCTGGCGCGCTCGCTCGCTGAGCGTCTACCGCTTCTGGCGCGACATGGGCTACGCGGTCGGCGCCTTGGCTGCGGGCGTCATCGCCGACCTGTTCGGGGCCCCATGGGCCATCGGTTCGATCGGCGTCCTCACCTTCGTCTCCGGCTGCGTCGTCGCGATCGCGATGCGTGAGCCGACAGGGTAGCGCCGATCCGCGCGCGCGAGCTCTTCATCGGCAAGGCGACGCCGCCGATCGTGATCTGCTAGTGGCCTCTCTTCCCCATCCTGCTGGTGCTGCGCCTGCTGGGCGTACCGATGAACGGCAGCCTGACCACACCCATCGGGCGGGATCTCCTGCGAGCTGACTCCTCTTCCGTCGTCAGTGGTGAGCGCGACCCCGGTCGGAACTCGCGGCCAGCCACAAGGGCCGCACCTCTAGCCTGCTTCAGTGCGCCGCGGTCGCCGCCCGCGACGACCAGTGCACGTGGACGATCCTCCACGCGCCGGCCTGTCGGCGGAGCACCATGGTCTCGGTCGTGATCCGGTCCACGTCGCGGTCCTTGTAGCGCCCGCGCGTGCGTCCCTCACTGGCCGCCCAGGCGAGATCGCCGCTCGCCCCGCCGGTCCGCCGGGTTAGCTCCGATCCGACGGCCTGGGCGAACACCGCGTCGCCGGGCAGGTGCGCCGAGGCGTATTCGGCCTTCGAGCGCTCCGCGCCGCCGGCTTCGAAGATCAGCACGGCGTCCGTCAGCAGCGCGGCGGCCGCGGCGATGTCGCCGCGCCTCAGGGCGGCGTGGAAGGCGTCGATCACCTTCGCGGCCTCGGCCGGAGCCTGGGGCGCGGCGAGCGCGGGCGCGTCGTGCGCGGTGGGATGGGCGTGGGCCGAGGTGGCGGCCAGCAGGGCGGCGGCGCACGCCATGCGGCAGGCGGAACGAGCGAGTTTCATCGGGACTCCTTGCTAGAGGTTAGGTGGAGCGGCGCGAGGCGTCGAGGGCGGCGGCCGGGATTCGGCCGACACGGGGGAGGCGGGATGAAGGCGAACGGTCATTCGCGGTCTGCTTGCGGGGAAGGGGCGCCGCCCCGGTCCGGCCATCGTCGCCGGAGCAGCAGATAGCCTGCGGGGATGACGAGCATCGACAGCAGAGGCGCGGTCAGCATGCCGCCGATCATCGGGGCGGCGATGCGGCTCATCACCTCGGAGCCGGCGCCGTGCCCGACCAGGATCGGGGCGAGACCCGCCAGGATCACGGCGACCGTCATGGCCTTGGGCCGCACCCGGAGCAGGGCGCCCTCCCGCACGGCCTCGTCGAGCCGGTCGGGGCCGTGCTCGGCCAGGGCGTGCTTGAGGTAGATCAGCATCACCACGCCGAACTCGGCCGCCACCCCGGCCAGGGCGATGAAACCCACTCCGGTGGCCACGGACTGGTTGTAGCCCAGGACGTAGATGGCCCAGACGCCGCCGGTGAGCGCGAACGGAAGGGTGGCCATGATCAGGGCGGCTTCATCCCATCGGCGGAAGGTGGCGTAGAGCAGCAGGAAGATGATCGCCAGCGTGGCGGGGACGACGAGCTTCAGCCGCTCGGCGGCACGCTGGAGGTATTCGAACTGGCCCGAATAGGCGACCGAGACGCCGGGCGGCAGCTTGACCTCCTTGGCGATGGCGCGGCGCAGGTCGGTGACGACCGAGTTCAGGTCGCGGCCCCGGACGTCCACATAGACCCAGGTGGAAGGGCGGGCGTTCTCGGTCTTCAGCATCGACGGCCCGTCGCGGATCTCGACGCGAGCGACCGAACCCAGGGTGATCTGCTGCCCGGCCGGGGTGAGGACCGGCAGCGCCCGCAAGCCTTCCAGGCTGTCGCGTAGCTCCCGTGGGTAACGGAGGTTGATGGGGTAGCGCGCCACCCCTTCGACCGTCTCGCCGACGTTCTCGCCGCCGATCGCGCCGGAGACGATCCCTTGGACGTCGGAGATGCTGAGCCCGTAGCGGGCGATCGCCGCCCGGTCGATGTCGACGTCCACATAGCGCCCGCCCGTCAGGCGCTCGGCGAGCGCCGAGCTGACACCGGGGGTTCGCCTGGCCACCGCTTCCACTGCGGCCGCCACCCGATCGAGCTGGGCGAGGTTGGTCCCGGAGACCTTCACCCCGATGGGGCTCTTCACGCCCGTGGCCAGCATATCGATGCGGTTGCGGATCGGCGGCACCCAAACATTGGCGAGGCCCGGGACCTTCACGGTGTGATCCAGTTCTTCCACCAGCTTCTCCGGCGTCATGCCAGGCCGCCACTCGTCCCTTGGCTTGAGCTGGATCGTGGTCTCGAACATCTCCAGGGGCGCCGGGTCGGTGGCGCTCTCGGCGCGGCCGGCCTTGCCGAACACGGTCTTCACCTCCGGAACGGTGCGGATCAGCCGATCGGTCTGTTGCAGCAGCTCGGCGGCCTTGGCGGCCGAGATGCTGGGAAGCGCCGAGGGCATGTAGAGTAGGTCGCCCTCGTCCAGCGGCGGGATGAACTCGCCGCCCAGGCGGCTGAGCGGCCAGGCCGTGGTGGCGAACACGGCAAGCGCGAGCACGAGCACGGTCCGCGGCTTCTTCAGCACCCAGTCGATCGCCGGCCGGTAGGCGGCGGTCAGCCAGCGGTTCACGGGGTTGGCGTCCTCGGCCGGGATGCGACCGCGGATCAGATAGCCCATCAGCACCGGCACGAGGGTGACCGAGAGGATCGCCGCGCCGGCCATTGCGTAGCTCTTGGTGAAGGCGAGGGGCGAGAACAGCCGCCCCTCCTGCGCCTGCAGGGCGAACACCGGAACGAACGACAGGGTGATGATCACCAAGCTGAGGAACAGCGCCGGCCCCACCTCGACCGCGGCCTCGGTCACCAGGCGCCAGCGTGTGGGCGAATCCAAGACCGCGCCGGGATTCTCGTAGGCCCACCGCTCCAGCCGCTTGTGGGCGTTCTCGATCATCACCACCGCGGCGTCGACCATGGCGCCGACGGCGATGGCTATGCCGCCCAGCGACATGATGTTGGCGTTCACGCCCTGCACCCGCATGATCAGGAAGGCGAACAGCACGCCTAGCGGGAGGGTGACGATCGCCACCAGGGCGGAGCGCACGTGCCAGAGGAACAGGGCGCAGACGATCCCCACGACCACGAACTCCTCCAGGAGCTTGCTGGTCAGGTTGGCGATCGCCCGGTCGATCAATTGCGACCGGTCATAGGTGGTGACGATCTCCACCCCGGGCGGAAGGCTTCGCTTCAGGGCGGCGACCTTGTCGTGCACCGCCTCGAGGGCCGCGCGGGCGTTCTCGCCGGAGCGCAGGATCACCACCCCGCCGGCCACTTCGCCCTCGCCGTTGAGCTCGGCCACGCCGCGACGCATCTCCGGCCCCACCTGGATCGTGGCGACGTCGCCCAGCCTCACCGGCGTTCCGCCCTCGGCGGTCCGCAGGGTGATGCTGCGGAAATCGTCGAGGCTCTCCAGATAGCCGGTGGCGCGGACCATGTATTCGGCCTCGACGAGCTCCAGGACCGAGCCGCCAGCCTCCTGATTGGCCCGCCGGATGGCGTCGGCGGCGTCCTGGAACGTGACCCCGTAGGCCGCGAGCTTCACCGGGTCGAGCACCACCTGATGCTGGCGGACCATGCCGCCGATGCTGGCCACCTCGGCGACGCCGGGCAGGGTCTTCAGCTCGTAGCGGAGGAACCAATCCTGCAGGCCGCGCAACTGCGAGAGGTCGTGGCCGCCGCTGCGGTCGACCAGGGCGCATTCGTAGATCCAGCCGACCCCGCTGGCGTCAGGCCCCAACGCCAGGCGGGCGGTCGCCGGCAGGCGGCTCTGCACCTGGCTCAGGTACTCAAGCACCCGGGAGCGGGCCCAGTAGAGGTCGGTTCCGTCCTCGAACAGCACATAGACGAAGCTGTCTCCGAAGAAGGAAAAGCCGCGCACGGTCTTGGCTCCCGGCACCGAGAGCATGGTGGTGGTGAGGGGATAGGTGACCTGGTTCTCGACGATCTGCGGCGCCTGGCCGGGATAGGAGGTGCGGATCACCACCTGCACGTCCGACAGGTCGGGAAGCGCATCCACGGGCGTGCTGCGGACCGCAAGCACGCCGGCCACGGCGAGGGCGACGGCGGCGACCAGCACCAGGACGCGCGCCCGGACCGAGGCGCGGATGACGGCGCCGATCATGGCTGGCCCTCCAGCGACATGCGCCGCACCGTCGGCCCGCCTTGCTGGTCGAAGGCGAAGCGCACGCGGTCGCCGACCTTCAGGCCGCGGGCCAGCGCCGGATCCGCGAGGCGGAACGCCATGGTCATGGCGGGCCAGCCGACGCCCGGGATCGCGCCGTGCGATAACGTCACGCTGGCCGGCGAGAGCGCCTCGATGCGGCCAGCGCCTTCGAGCAGCGCCGGCGCGGCGTGGCCGGCGTGGGGGGCCGCCGCGGGCTGCGCGGGTCGGGCGCGGAGGCCGGCGAGGCTGGCCTCGGAGTCGATCAGGAACTGGCCGGAGGCCACCACCTTTTCGCCCTCGGACAGCCCCTGCAGGATTTCGGTGCGCCCCCCGGCTTCGCGCCCGGTGCGGACCTCCGCCGGCTGGAAGCCACCGCCGGGGCCGGCGACCATCACCACGGAACGGCGTCCCGTGCGGATGACGGCCTCCGAGGGTGCGAGAAGGGCCGGTTGTCCGGTCCCCGCCAGCTGGACGTTGGCGAACATGCCCGGCCGCAGGCGTCCCCGAGGATTGGCCAGCTCCACGCGCGCCGTGATCGTGCGGCTGGCCGCGTCGGCCTGTGGAAGCAGGGCCGCGACGCGCCCCTCGAATATCTCGCCGGGATAGGCCGTCAGGGTGGCGGTCGCCGACTGGCCGGGGCGCACCTCGCTGGCGAGCGCCTCGGGCACGGCGGCGTTCAGCCAGACGCGGGAGAGGCCGTTCACCTCCGCCAGCGTCTGGCCCGCGGCGACGGTCATGCCGGCCCGCACGCCCAGGGTCTTGATCGCCCCGCCGGCCGGCGTGGAGACCGTCACGACGTTGCGCACGCGGCCGGACCGCTCCACCTGCTCGACCAGGGAGGGCGGCATGCCCAGTAGTTGCAGGCGCTGGCGCGCGGCGCGGGTCAGGGCGGCGTCCCCAGTCGCGCGCACGGCGAGGAATTCGGCCTGCGCCCCGGCCCACTCCGGAACCAGGATGTCCGCCAGCGGCGCTCCGGCTGCGATCACGTCGCCCGGAGCGCGAGCGTAGACACGCTGCACGAAGCCGGCGGCCTTGGCCTGGACCACCGCCAGGTCGCGCTCGCTGTACGCGATGACGCCCGTCGCCGCGACGCCGCCCGGCAGCAGGCCCCGTTCCACCGTCGCCAGGCGCACGCCGAGGTTCTGGGCCCTGGCCGGATCGATCCGCACCCCGCCGCCAGCCTCGTCGGCGTATTTCGGCTGCAGCGCCATGTCCATGTACGGCGACTTGCCGGGCTTGTCGAAGCGCTGGCCCGGGACCATCGGGTCGTACCAGTAGAGCACCTTGCGACCGGCGGCGGCCGGGGCCTCAGTTTCGGGCGCCGTGGCCCGCCCGATCAGCACTCCGCCCGCCAGGATGGCGGCGGCCAGGAGCGCGCCGGCGCCAAGGCCGGCCCGCGAGATCTTGAGGGGTGTCATTGATCGCTCCCGAAGGCGTGGGTGAGCCGGACGGCGTCGCGCGCGAGCGCCGCCTCCCGCTCGAGCAAGGTGAGCTGGGCGTCGGCGCGGCCGGTGAGCGCTTCGGTGACCTCCGCGACCCCCGCGCGGCCAGCGCCGTAGCTGGCGGTCTCCAGATCGGCGCGGGCCCTGGCCAGGGGCAGAAGCGTGTCGCGGGCGCGCAGCCACTGCTCGCGGCGCATGGCGTAGTCGGCGAGGCCCTGCTCGAGCTCGGAGGTGAGCGCCCGGCGCGCCGCCTCGCGCTGCGCGCGCGCCTGGCCGGCGGTGGCGACGCGCGCGGCGATGATCGGGTCCTGCCGCGTCTTCGCGAAAACCGGCAGGCTGACGGTGACTCCCACCGAGACCATGTCGCCGAACATCGCGTCGCGCCGCTGGTAGGCGAGCTCCAGTCCAAGGTCCGGTCGTTTCCCCGCCCGCGCCAGCGCCACGTCGGCGCCGGCCTGCCGGGTCGCGGCGTCCAGCGCCGCCAGGCTCGGGTGGCGCTCCAGCTGGGCGCGCAGGGCGGCGGCGTCGAACTCCAGCGGAGGGGCGGCTCCCGCCGCCTCCACGTGCGGATCCCCGGTCCAGCGCGCCAGCCTGGCGCGGGCGCCGGCGACCTCGGCGACCAACTGGCTGCGGCGGTCTCCCAGTTCCGCCCGCAGGCGCTGCGCTTCCGGCCCGGCGGCGGGCCGGGAAGCGCCCGAGGCGACGCCCGCGAATGCGGCGTCCCAGAGCGGCGTCAATGTGGACACGGCCTCGTCCAAGGCCCGGAGCCGCCGCTACGCGTAGTGGAGGTCGATCCAGGCGCCTGCCGCAGCGACCCTGACGTCCCGGCTCACCGCCCGCCGGTCGGCCTGGGCGGCGGAGACGTCGATCCCCGCGCGGTCCCGTTCGGCGCGGCGCTTGGCGCCGTTCGGCAGATCCTGCATCAGGCCGACGCGGGCCATGGTCATCGCCTCGGCGTCGAGGCGCCCGGCGTCCGGGCCGGAGATCGGCAGGTTCTCCAAGCCCAGTTGTAGCTTCGGATCGGGCAGGGCGCCCGCCGCACGCGCCGCCGATCGCGCCGCCTCGACTTGCAGGGCGCCGGCCTGAAGTTCGGGCGCCTGGTCCTCCGCGAGCTTGAGCGCCGCGGCGAACGTGACCGGCGCCGCGCCGACGGGGCCCGCGGTCAGCGCGACGACAAGGCAAAGCCCGGCCGGAAGGCCGCGCGGCGCGGCGCGGCGGCGGCCTGGCGCGTCCGCGCGGAAGGGTGTCCACGACATGAGATTTCGTCCTGAAGACGGGGATCGACGGCACGCGGGCGTGCGGTGTCAGCCGCCGCGGGCCCTTGCGGGCGTCCGGCGGGCCAGAGGCTTCAGGCGGTGGGTCTGGGAGGTCGCTCCAACCTCGGCGGCGGTCGGTCCGGCAGGGCGCCCGACCTGGCGAGGACGAACGGCGCGCGCGCGAGGGCCCGCGGCTTGACGGCGACCGCCTGGGGAAGGTCCGCCGCCACTCCGGCCATGGCGACGCAGGTCGCGACACAGGCGGGATCCATGGCGCTCGACGGATCTGGATCGCAGCACAGCATGACGTCCATCGCCTCGGCCGAGGCCTGCAGGTGCGGCATGGCGGCGATCTCGCCGCCTTCCGGCATGTGGGCGCAGGCGCCGGGCGCCGCCGCGGCGTTCACGGGGCTGAGGGCCAGGGCCAGGACGGCGAAGAGCGCAAGGAGGCGCGCGATCATCTTCGCACCATAGCAGCAGCGGCCGGCGGGGTCATTGACCGAGGTCAAGTGGCGCCTATCCAGCCGAAACCGGCGCGAGACTGCCGAGAACGGCGACCAGGGCCACCACCGCCGCCGCGAGAGCCGTCTCCAGGAGCACACTGCGGCGCAGGGCGCGCAAGGCGGCGCCGGGCGCCTCATCGGCCATGGCGGCGGCCAGCCGCGGCGTGTGGGCGAACCGATTGGCGGCGGCCAGGGCCAGCATGGCGGCGAACAGTCCGAGCTTCGCGAGCAGCAGCAGGCCGTACGGCGAGGTGGCCATCCGGCCGACGCCCTCGAAGCCGACGAGGAACCAGCTGTTGACGAGGCCGGTGAGCACGAGGGTCGCCACGACGGCCGAGCCGATCCCCGAGAAGCCCGCCAGCGCCGCGTGGAGCGTCCGAACGCTCGCGGGACTCGGCGCCCGGCTCGCGGCGCGCAGCATCAGCGCCAGGGCGGTCAGGGCGCCGATCCAGACGCCGGCCGCCAGCAGGTGCAGAATGTCGGCCGCAAGATGCAACGGGGCGCCGGGACCTTCCGTCGCCGCGCCGTGTCCTGTCCAGGCGAAGCTCGCGAGCGCCGCGCCGCCGAGGCCGGTCAGCGCGAGCCACAAGCCCGGGCTGGGCCGCCATAGGAGGCAGAGCGCCAGCGCCGCGGCGGCGGCGAGACCGCGCGCCGCGATGGCCAGGCCGAAGGGGGTCTCCAGCATCACCGTGCCCAGCATCTCGCTGTCCATGGCCGCCGCCGGATCACCCACCGTCATGGCGGTCTGGGCCAGGAGGGCGGCCACCGCGCCGAGCGTGAGCCCCAGGCTCGCGATCGCCAGCAGCGGGCGCGGCCAGGCCGGCGCCGCCCGATCCGGTCCTTTCAACCCGTAGAGCAGGAAGAGCGGCGCGCCGAACAGCACGGAGGCCGCCGCGAACTGCAGGAACCGGACGACGGCGACGGCGGCGTCCATGGGCCGTCAGCGGACGGTGAAGGTGTAGGCGCCTTGCATGCGGTGGGTGTCGGCGGTGACCGCGTGCCACTTGACCTCATAGGTACCGGCGGCCAGCGGGCGCGTGGGCGTCCCGACCAGGGAGAGCTTGTCCTGGCTGACGGTCACCTTGACCGGCGCCACGGTCGTGCCCGCCATCAGCTCGAAGCTCGAGAACTTGGGCTGCAGCTTCTCATTGAACCGCAGAGTGATCTGGGGCGGCGCCGCCACTGTGGCGTTCTCGGCGGGACTGGAGCTGACGACCTTGGCGTGGGCGGAGGCTTGACCCGCGGCCAGGACAGCGACGGCGGCGAGTGCGAGGGCGGGTCGAAGGGACATGTAGGTCTCCGCAGCTGGGTCGGGAAGTCCTAGACCTCTACGCGCGGGGTGAGCCTATCCCTCACGGCGGCCTTCGCACAGGTGCGCGCTCACCACGCCCGCCGCCTCACGTCTTCGCCGGCCAGATCACGTCGGCGCGGGCGTACTGGAAGGTGAAGAGCACGCACGGCTCCTGGCTCACGCAGCGGTCGATGTGCATCTCTCCGCCCGGCTGGCGAACATAGGAGCCCGGACCGAGGGGAACGTCCGCGCCCTTGCCGCTCGCGTCAACGTGCGCCCATGTCCCGGAGACCAGCACCCCATGATAGTCGCCGCTATGGGCGTGCAGGCCCGAGTCGAAGCCGGGCGGCATCTTCACCAGCTGTCCGAAGGTCCCGTCCTTGTCGCGGTCGCCCCAGAGCACGGTCAGCTGCGTGGACAGCTCTGGCGACTGCTTGCGCCAGGCGTGGTCTGCGGCGGGGCGGCTGATGTTGCGCGGCTCTGGGTCGGCCGCGGAGGCCGGGGCGACGAGGGTGAGCGCCAGCACGGCGCCGGCGATCAGGCGCTCACTTGGGGAATTCGGTGACATAGGGATCCCGGTTGAAGAGGAAGATCACGCAGGGGGTCTTGGAGACGCAGGCGTCCTCGTGGAGCTGGGTATGGACCTGGGTCCAGTGGGCGCCGGGCAGGAGGCGGACCCCGCGGCCTTCGCCGGTGGAGCCGACCCAGTGCGCCCACTCGCCTTCGACGATGAGCGCCCAGTAGTCGGCGGTGTGGGAGTGTGGGCCAGACTGAAAGCCGGCCGGCGCGCGCAGCAGCGTGCCGGCCTCGCCCTTGGCGCGGTCGCCCCACAGGGGCGCCAGCTCCACGGGGATGTTCGGCGCCTCCTTATACCAGGGGGTCTTGTCCGTTGGGACGTAGCGGTTCTGGACGGGCGGATCGGCCGCCATGGCCGGGAGAGCCGCCAGCCCGAGGGCCAGGGCGGCGACGATCAATCTTGCGCGCATGGGCGTCACCTCGGAAGGAACCGCCGAGATCATTCCATGGGCTACGGCGCTGGACGAATTGGCAGGTTCCGTGGCGGTCCGGTCAGGCCGCCCCTGGGTGCATCCACGCGGCGTACGAAATCCCCACGATGACACCCTCGACCGACAGCACCCGAGCGATCACCTGGCCCCATGGTTCGGTGCGGGTGGGATGGAGCAGCTCGTAGCCCTGGGCCGCCAGTTCCGCCGCCGCACTGTCCACGCTGGCGGCGTCGGCGACCTCGAACTCGACACAGGCCTGCGGCACCGTCCGATCCGGCGGCCAGGCCGGTGAGCCGAAACAGGCCTCGGCGGCCTGCGACAGCGGCCAGACGCCGAAGTGCTTCGCGCCCGCGATCTCCTCGCTGAAGTAGTACTCGTCCCCTTCATGCCTCTTCAGCGGCAAGCCCAAGGCGTCGACGAACAGCTTCCGGCTTGCCGCGGGATCGGGCGCGATCACCGCGAAGCTCGAGACAAACTGGATCTCCATGCCTTTCCCTTCTGGCCTTCCTCAGACCGGCAACAGGCGCGCCGATCCCGGCGACAGCCCCGTGACCCGCTTGAACGCGCGGCTGAACGCGGCGTCGGACTCGTAGCCCAGCCGGGCCGCCGCCTGCGCCACCGTCATCGAACCCGTCCGCAGCCAGGCCGCGGCCAAGCGCATCCGCCAGAGCAGCAAGTAGCGGGCGGGGGAGACCGTCAGCAGCTGCCCGAATCGCTCGGAGAACTTGGACCGCGACATGCCTGCGACGGCGGCCAGGGATTCCACGCTCCAGGCCTGGCCCGGCTCGCGATGCATCCGCGCCAGGGCCAACCCGACCTGGGGGTCGCGCACGGCGGCCAGCCAGCCCGTCAGGTCCGTGGGCTGCTGTTCAAGCCAGGTGCGCACGATGGAGCTCATCACGATATCGGCCAGCCGGGCCATGATCGTGGCCGATCCGATCCGCGGCGTGGTGACCTCGCGGGCCATCATGTCCAGGAGCACGGGCAGGGCGGGATCGCTCACCTTGGCCCGCCGCACGATGAGCGCCGGCGGCAGGAGTTCGAGCAGGGGGTGGGCCGTGGGGCCCTCGAAGCCGATGGTGCAACAGACGATCAGCGAGCGGGCGCCGCCGCCGCCGGCCGTCAGGCGGTAGCTCTCCGCGCCGACCAGCTCCGGACTGAACGCCTCCAGCGGCCTCGGCCGCCGTCCCGGATCGTCGGCCATCACATGGCCGGTGCCGTGCGGCAGCAGCACCACATCGCCCGCCTCCAGGCGGATCGCGTCCTGTCCGGCGCTCAGGATCCAGCAGGCGCCCTCAGCCACGAAGTGGAAGCGCACGCCCCCCTTGAAGGGGATTTCGATCCCGAACGGCGCAGTCAGCTCGCTGCGGCCATAGGACGCGTGCCCCAGACGCAGGTCGTGCAGGACTTCGCTGAGCAGGTCGGGCGGCGCCTGCGGCGCGCAGACCGTGCGTCCGCCCAACAGAGGCCCGACAAGGTTTCCGGCTTCGTGCTGCATCCGCCGATCCTAACCGCGATCGACCCGCCGAAGCCACCGGAGGCTGTCGTGGTGCGGGGTCATGTGGCGACGATGGCGCGGACGGCCGTGGTCCGCCATGCCCGTTCGACCGGAATTCCTGGCCGTTCGTCCGCTTAGGCCGTCACGACCAGGCGCTGGCCGTCGATCCAGGTCTCGGTGACCTGCAGGGCCTGGTCGGCGACCACCAGGTTGGCGCGCAGGCCCGGGGCGATGGCGCCGTGGTCCGCCGACAGGCCCAGGAAGGCGGCGGGGGCGGCGCTGGCCATGCCGACGGCCGCGGCCAGGTCGAGGCCGGCGATCGCCACGGCGTTGCGCACCGCGCTGATCATGTCGAGGTCGGAGCCGGCCAGGGTGCCGTCCTCGTCCACGCAGACCCCGTCGACCACGCGGATGGTTCGGCCCTGCAGGGTGAAGGTCTTGTCGGTCATGCCGACGCTGGGCATGGCGTCGGTGACCAGCATGAACCTATCGTGGCGCTTGGCGCGGAAGGCGATGCCTAGGGTGGCCGGGTGGATGTGGCGACCATCAACGATGACCCCGCACCAGCTCTCCGGATCGTCCAGGGCCGCGCCCACTGCGCCGGGCGCGCGGCTGGTGAGCGGCGACATGGCGTTGAACAGGTGGGTGAAGCCGGTCAGGCCGGCGTCGAGCGCCGTGCGCAGGCGCTCATAGGTGGCGTTGGTGTGGCCCGCGGCGACCGTGACGCCGGCCGCGCGCAGCCGGCCGATCATCTCGTCGGTGGTTGTCTCCGGCGCCAGGGTGACCAGGGTGCGACCGCGCTGGGCCGAGGTCAGCAGCCGCAGCGCCGCCTCATCGAGGGTGCGGAACTTCGATGAGTCGTGCACCCCCTTGCGGCTCTCGGCCAGGAAGGGCCCTTCGATATGGATGCCGAGCACGCCCGGCACGCCCTGCTCGATGGCGGCGTCGACGGCTAGGATGGCGCGCTCCACGGTGCCCAGGTCGTCACTGATCAGGGTGGGCAGGAAGCCGGTGGCGCCGAACCGCCGGTGCGCCGCGCCGATGACGGCGATGGCCTCGACCGTGGGGGTGGCGTTGAACAGCATGCCGCCGCCGCCGTTCACCTGGGTGTCGATGAAGCCCGGCAGCAGGTAACGGCCCTCGAGGTCGATGCGCTGATCGCTCGCGCCGACCTCGGGCGACCCCACGGCGGTGATGCGTTCGCCGTCGACGACCACGGCGGCGGCTTCGAACCCGCGCGGCGTCAAGACCCGGCCGTTTTCGAGGACGATGGCCATCAGACGGTCTCGGTCACCTTGTTGAGGTGGGGCGGGCGGTCGGGATCGTGGCCGCGGGCCAACGAAAGCGCATTGGCCATCCGGTAGAAGCTCTGGATGCGGACGATCGGCTCGAGGATCGGGTGGGCGCCCAGCGTCGGCAGGACATTGGAGGGCGGGCCACCCGCCAGCAGGACGTCGGCGCCGCGCGCCTCCAGCCCCTTGGCCATCTCCAGGACGCTGGCCTCGCTCTCGTCGGCCTGGGCGAAGACCAGAACCGGAAAGCCGGCCGTGACCAGGGCCATGGGGCCGTGCAGCACCTCCGCGGCGCTGAACGCCTCGGCGTGCAGGCCGCAGGTCTCCTTGAACTTCAGCGCCGCCTCCTGGGCGACCGCATAGCCGACCCCGCGACCGAGGACATAGAGGTTGTGAGCGTCCTTCAGCCGTGCCGCGGCCGGGCTCCAGTCCATCTCCCAGGCCCGGGCCAGGACCTCGGGAAGCTTGTCGAGCTCGGCCTCCAGTCGTTCGTCCTGCGTCCAGGCCGCGACCAGTTGGGCGATGGCGGCCAGGGCCGCGATATAGGACTTGGTGGCCGCGACGCTGAGTTCGGGGCTGGCGTGCAGGGGCAGGGTGCGGTCGGCGAGCGCCGCCAGGGGCGAGGCCTCGTCATTGACCAGGGCCACCACCAGGGCCCCGCCGCGTTTGGCCGCCTCGACCGCCGAGAGCAGGTCCGGGCTCTTCCCCGATTGCGAGATGGCCAGGTAGAGGACGCCCTCCAGCCGCGGCTCGGTGGCATATACCGAGCTTACCGAGAGGGCGGCCGACGAGGTGAGCACCCCGGTCCCGGTCTCGACCAGGTACTTGGCGTAGGTCGCCGCGTGGTCGGACGAGCCGCGGGCGCAGGTGACCACGGCCCGGGGCTTCAGGGCGCGCAGGTCCTCGCCGAGCGCGCGGGCCGCCTCGCGGTTGGCGGCCAGCAGGCGCGCCACGGCGGCCGGCGCCTCCGCCGCCTCTCGAAACATGCGCGTGTCCTGCGGACGCATCGCAGACTGGGACTTCAAGCGCTTTCTCCGGGGCACGGCGGTTTCACTAGAGCGCGTTCAGCTCGGCGACGAAGTCGTAGGCGTCGCCACGATAGTAGGATTGCGTGACCTCCACCGCGCGGCCGTCCTTCAGATAGCCCCGCCGTTCGATCAGCAGGCCCGGATCGCGCGGGGCGATGGTCAGCAGCTCGGCCTGTTCCGGCGTGAACAGCACGGCGCGCAGCCGCTGCAGGGCGCGGGCCGGCCGATGGCCGGTCTTTTCCAGGGCCTCGTAGAGCGAGGTCTCCACGAAGTCCGGGGAGGGCATGGCGAAGGCCGGGACGGTGGAATATTCCAGCGCCATCGGCGCCCCGTCGGCATAGCGGATCCGGTTGAACCGATAGACCGGCGCGCCCGGCGAGAGGCCGAGCGTCAGGGATTCCTCGGGCGTCACCTGGCCCTCGGCCTTGGACAGCCAGGTCGAATGCGGCGTGCGCCCGCGGGAGATCATGTCCTCCGTGAAGGACGAAAGCTTGGAGAAGCTTTTCTCCACCCGGGCGGCGACGAAGGTGCCGGCTCCCTGGCGGCGGGTCAGCAGGCCCTCGGAGACCAGTCCGTCGAGCGCCTTGCGCACGGTGATTCGCGACACGCCCAGTTCCTCGGCCAGCTCGCGCTCGGCCGGCAGGGCGTCGTCCGGCCCCAGCACCCGGTTCTGGATCGCCATGCGCAGGGCGCGCTGGAGTTGCCGGTAGAGCGGGGCGTGCTCGTCGGCGTCCAGGCGGCCTATGCGTTCGGAAAAGCTCAAAGGCGTCTCTCCAGCTTCGGTCATGCGGACCATCGGCGTGACGTTTCGTGAGACCAGTTAGATACCAATATGTACGTGGAACGCAATTGGTCTCTTTTTGGGCTTGTCAATTTTGTGAAACTGCGCACAGTTTGGCCCTGCAGGTCGGTGAACACCGGTTTATGCGCTGAAGCGCTGACAATTGGTATCACATTGGACATGCGTCGGCTCCGGCGACCCGCCGGAATTCTGGGGAGAAGCCGAGTGAACGAATATCGCAAGTCTCTGCTGATCGCATCGGTCAGCGCCGCCGTCATCGGCCTAGCCGCTCCGGCCTTCGCGCAGGACGCCACGGTCGACGAGGTGGTGGTCACCGGCATCCGCGCCTCCTTGCAGCAATCGCTGGAAACCAAGCGCAACGCCGACGCCATCGTCGACTCGGTCACCGCCGAGGACGTGGGCAAGTTTCCCAACACCAATGTCGCCGAGGCCCTGACCATGGTGCCCGGCGTCACCGTCGACCGCCAGTTCGGCCAGGGCGAAAAGGTCAGCATCCTGGGCACGGACCCGGCGCTGAACCGCACCCTGCTCAACGGCCAGACCGTGGCCTCCGCCGACTGGTTCATCCTCGACAGCCCGGGGCGGACGTTCAACTACGCCCTGCTGGCGCCGCAGATCGTCGGCCGGGTGGACGTCTACAAGACGCCGGAAGCCCGCATCGACGAAGGCAGCATCGGCGGCACGGTGATCGTCAGCACCCGCAAGCCCTTCGACCTCAAGTCGCGGACTATCGCGGGGTCGGTGGGCTATCTCTATAACGACCGCTCCAAGGAGGGCGACCTCCAGGGCGCCCTGATCGGCAGCTGGAAGAACGAAGCCGAGACCCTCGGGGTCGCCTTCTCCGTCCAGAAGGCCACCGACCAGCTCCGCCGCGACGGGGTGGAAACCTACGGCACCATGGCGGCCAACCAGTGGGCCGGCGGCAATCCCGACAACCCCGTCGACTCGCGGAATTTCGGCTGCGTCGGAACCTGCGCCACCACGCTCACGGCCAACCTGACCGCCCGCAGCCCCAACGCCTTCGGCACCTCGTTCTTCGAGCAGGAACGCGACCGCTTGACCTATACCGGATCGGTCCAGTTCCGGCCGAACGACCAGGTCGAGCTCGAGTTCAACTGGCTGAAGATCGAGGCCCAGTACGACAACCTGAACCAGTCGATGTACGCCTTCCAGGGCAACACCTGGAACAGCCTGGGCGCGCTCACCGGCCTCACCGTCAACAACGGCGTCGTCACCTCGGCGACCTTCAACAACGCGCTCAGCGTGCTGGATGTCCAGTACCGCGAGGCGGAGATGAACTCCGACACCTACGACTTCCGCGGCAAGTGGAAGGGCGACGGCTGGGACCTCTCCGGCGTGGCCGGGATCTCCAAGGCCGACGGCGGCACCAAGCGCCAGGTGTTCCTCGAATTCCTGAACTGGGCCAACTACACGGTCGACATCAGCGGCGCCCCGGGCACGCCCGGCCAACTGACCTACACGACCAATGTGCAGGGCAACCCCGCCGCCTTCGCCACCGATCCGGGCTGGAGCGGCAACCTGGTCACCAAGCCTACCGAGGACGAGGAGAAGTACGCCCAGGCCGACTTCGGCATGGACCTCGACGGGGTCATCAAGCGGGTCCAGGTCGGCTACAAGTTCCGCCGCCACGAGACCAGCCAGCAATATGCCGGCATCGCCATCACCGGCGTCGCCGCCCCGGCCAGCCAGTTCAGCCCGAGCACCGCGCCCGGCAACTACCTGAACGGCTTCGGCGCCAACGACCAGATGAGCAACCGCTTCCGGATCGATGGCCCGTCGATGGTGCAGTACGTGACCAGCGGCGCCTGGCTGACGCCCGGCCGCACCATGCCCGTGCCGTCGATCTTCGCCGCGCCGGAGTTCACCGCCGGCAACTGGGCGATCCAGGAGGACATCAACGCGGTCTACGCCCAGGCCAGCATCGAGGCCGGCGAACTGCGCGGCAATTTCGGCGTCCGCTATGTCCACACCGGCGTCGACAGCGCCGGCTATGTCTGCCGGGCCGGGACGCCCTGTTCCGCCCCGAGCGACTGGGCATGGCAGACCACGTCGAAGACGTACGACAACGTCCTGCCCAGCGTGAACCTGGCCTACAGCGTCTCCGACGAGCTGATCCTGCGCTTTGCCGCCGCCCAGGTGATCGCCCGGCCGAACTATGCCGACATGACCAACTTCTTCCAGCTCTCCGACGGCATCCTCACAGGGAACGGCGGCAATCCGAACCTGGATCCCTACAAGTCGAGCAACTTCAACTTCTCGGCCGAGTGGTACTTCCAGCCCCAGGCGATCCTGGCGGCGGAGTTCTTCTACAAGGACATCAGCAACTACATCCTGCAGCGGACCGGGCCCGAGCAGTACTTCAACCAGTCCCAGGGCCGGGTCACCACCTACCAGATCAGCCGCCCCAGCAACGCCGGCTCAGCCGACGTGAAGGGTGTGTCGATCGCCTACCAGCAGAACTACGCCATGGGCTTCGGCCTGCTGGCCAACTACACCTATGCCGACGGCCAGGGGGCGAACGGCGCGGCCCTGCCCTACAACTCCAAGCACCAAGTCAATGTCAGCCCGTTCTACGAGAGCGGCCCGGTGGCCGTGCGGGCGACTTACACTTGGCGCTCCAAGTACTTCACCGGGGTCGACCGCGGCGACGAGATGTATGTCCGCCCCTACAAGTCGCTGGACGTGTCGGGCACCTACAACTTCACCGACAATGTCAGCCTGACCCTGGCCGGCATGAACCTGTTCGACACCGAGTACTACGCCTACGCCAACACCACGGCCCTGCCGCGGGGTGTCTATCGGACCGGCCGGAAGTTCCTGGCCACCGTCAGCTTGACCTTCTGAGACCCGGACGAGGCGGTGGGATGCCCCCCGCCGCTTCGTCCGGCGCGCGGTCTGGTTCAGGATGACCTCATGAACCCAGGCCGCGCCCCCTATTCCTCCCCCAATCCCCGCCTCCGTGAGAACGTGGGCCCTGGGCGGGGCGGTTCGCCGCTCCGCTCTCTTTTTGCGCGGGCGTCTCGATGATCCGTTCCCTGTTCCTGGCCACCCTGCTGATCGCTGCTCCCGCCGCGGCCGCCGAGCGTGTTTCGATGATCCCTGCGCCGGCTAGCGAGGCGCCGGCCGGGGGTTCCTTCCACCTGACCTCGCGGACCGTGATCTCCGTCGAGGCGGGCGATGCGCGCGCCCGGGCCTCCGCTCAGTTCCTGGCCGACCTGCTCCAGCGGACCCGGGGGCTGAAACTGGCCGTCGGAACGGCGAAAGCGGGCGAGCCTGCCATCCGCCTGGCCGGGGGCGAGGGGACCGGCGAGGGCTACAAGGTGACGGTGTCGCCGGACGGGATCGCCGTCACGGGCTCCGGCGAGGCCGGCCTGTTCTATGGCGCCGTCACCGTCTGGCAGCTCGCCACCCAGGTTCCCGGCAAGGGTGCGGTCGAGATTCCGGCCGTGACCTTAGACGATGCGCCCCGCTTCGCCTGGCGCGGGCTGATGCTGGACTCCGCGCGCCATTTCCAGAGCATCGAGTTCATCAAGGGCCTCATCGACCAGATGGCCCTGCTCAAGCTGAACACGCTGCAATGGCACCTGACCGACGACCAGGCCTGGCGGCTGGAGATCCGGAAGTATCCAAGGCTGACGGAGGTTGGCGCCTGGCGGGTTCCGGCCGGACCGGCGGCGGCTGCCGATATCGATCCGAAGACCGGCAAGCCGCGCGTCATCGGCGGCTTCTACACCCAAGCCCAGGTCCGCGAACTGGTGGCCTACGCCGCCGCTCGCCAGGTGACCATCGTGCCGGAGATCGAGATGCCGGGGCACGCCCTGGCGCCGATCCTGGCCTATCCACAGCTGGGGTCCGCGCCGGTTCCGACCGACAACATTTCCGGCGACTGGGGGGTCTTCCCCTATCTCTACAATGTGGAGGAGCCGACCTTCGCATTCCTGGAGGACGTGCTGGCCGAGGTGACGGAGCTGTTTCCCAGCCGCTACATCCATGTGGGCGGCGACGAGGCGGTGAAGGACCAGTGGCGGTCCAGCGCCGCGGTCCAGGCCCGGATGAAGGCCCTGCACATCGGCAGCGAGGCCCAGCTCCAGGGCTGGTTCATTTCACGGATCGAACAGGTGCTGAACGCGCGGGGCCGCCGGCTGATCGGCTGGGACGAGATTCTCGAGGGCGGGGTGGCCAAGGGCGCCACCATCACCACCTGGCGCGGCATCGACGGAGCGGTAGTCGCCGCCAAGCTGGGCCACGATGCGGTCCTGTCGCCGGCGCCGACCCTTTATCTCGACAACCGCCAGAGCGCCTCGCCCGATGAGCCGCCGGGCCGCGGATACGTTGTCTCGCTGAAGACGGTCTACGACTTCGACCCCATGCCGGCCGCGCTCGACGATGACGAGCGTCCTCACATCCTGGGCGTCCAGGCCAACCTCTGGACCGAACATGTGCGCACCGAGGAGCGGGCGGCCATGATGCTGTTCCCCCGCGCCGCGGCCCTGGCCGAGATCGCCTGGTCGCCGGCCGCCCGGCGCGACTGGGCCGGGTTCGCCGACCGCCTGCCGGCCCAGTTGGGACGCTATCGAACCCTGGGCCAGACCTTTGACGAGACGCCGCTGAAGGTGCGCGGTCTGGGGGACCCCTCCGGGGACGGCGCCCGGCTGGCGCTGCTGGGCGCCGACGACCTGGGCGAGATCCGCTACACCCTGGACGGCTCGGCGCCGACCGCGGCCTCGCCGGTCTATGCCGCGCCGCTCGACGTCAAGCTGGGGGCGACCGTCCGCGCCCAGGCCTATCGCGCCGGACAGGCCCTGGCGCCGGCCTCGGCGATCGAGGTCGACGCCCGCTCGATCCGTACACGGAGGAGCCAGGAGCTGAAGTCCTGCGCCGAGAACATCCTGCTGAACCTCGAGGACGACGCGCCGATACGCGGCGAGCGCGCCCGGTTCCTCATCGACGTTCTGGCGCCTTGCTGGATCTACGAGGGCGCGAACCTCGCCGGCCTGTCGCGGATCGAGGTCGCCGTGGGCCAGCTGCCGTTCAATTTCCAGATCGGCAAGGACATCGAGAAGATCGCCTTCCGCCCGCCGGCCACGCCGCAGGGCGAGTTGGAGGTGCGGCAGGGGTCCTGCCGAGGGCCGGTGGTCGCGATCCTGCCATTGGCGCCGGCGGCGAAGTCCCAGGGCGTGACGGTCCTCTCCGGCGAGATCAAGGGGGAGGCCGGTCCGCGCGATCTGTGCTTCACCTTCACCCAGAAGGCGGTGGCGCCGATGTGGGCGGTTGACCGCGTCACCCTGGTCGCGGAGGCGCCCCGTGGCCGCTGATCTCGTCCTGCTCTCGCCCATGGCCGGCTGGGCGGCCGTCCTGGACGAGGTCCCCGATCCGGTCTTTGCCGAGCGGATGCTGGGCGACGGCCTCGCTATCGAACCCACCGAGGGCGTTCTATGGGCGCCCTGCGACGCGACGGTGATCTCCGTCCACGCCGCACGCCACGCCGTCACCCTGCGGGCGGCCGGCGGGGTGGAGATCCTGATCCACATCGGGCTGGAGACCGTCGCCCTGGGCGGCGAGGGCTTCGAGGTCCATGTGGCCGACGGCCAGGCCGTCACCGCCGGCCAGCGCCTGATCGGCTTCGATCTCGACCTGCTGGCGCGGCGGGCCAAGAGCCTAACCTCGCCCATGGTGATCACCGACCTGGCCGGCCACACGATGGACCTGCGCCAGGCGGGCCGCCTGGTCGCGGCGGGCGAGCCGGTGATCGAGCTCACGTGGGGCGAGACCGCGGCCCAGGACATCGCGCCCGTCGCCGGACCGACCGTGGAGCGGCGGCTGGTCATTCCGATGATCCATGGCCTGCACGCCCGCCCGGCCGCCCGGGTGGCGGAACTCGCCAAGTCCTTTCCGGCGGAGATCTCGCTGGCCACCGTCGGTCGCCGGGCGAACGCCAAGAGCCCGGTGGGCCTGATGACGCTTGGCCTGCGACACGGCGACGCCGTCTTGCTCTCGGCGACGGGCGAGCAAGCCCAGGCGGCGGTCGCCGCCGTGGCCGCCCTGATCGAGGGCGGCATGGGGGAGGGCGCGCCGATCGCGGTCGCGCCCGAGTCGCCGGAAACATCGGCGTCCGCTCTGGCCAGCCCCGCCCAGCTACGCGGGGTGATGGCCGCCCCGGGCCTGGCGGTGGGCAAGGCGGTGCGGCTGTTCCGCGCCGAGGTTCCGGTGATTGAAGCCGGGGCCGGCGCGGCCCATGAGGAGGCCGCCCTGTCGGCCGCGCTGGCGCAGGTGCGCGCGCGGATCGCGGTGATGGCCGGCGAGGGCGACAAGGCGCGCCGCTCGATCCTCGGCGCCCACGCGGCCTTCCTGGAGGATCCCGAACTGACCGGACAGGCCCGCCGTCGGATCGGCGAGGGCAAGAGCGCCGGCTTCGCCTGGAAGGCGGCGATCGGCGACTATGTGGAGGCCCTTCGCGGCCTGCGCGATCCCCGCATGGCCGAGCGCGTCGACGACCTGGTCGACCTGGAGCGCCGCGTGCTCCAGGTCCTGGCCGGGGAGGAGGACCGCGCCCTGGACCTGCCGTCCGGATCCATCCTGCTGGCCGTGGAGCTGCTGCCATCGCAGCTCATGGCGCTGGACGCCTCGCGCCTGGCCGGGATCTGCACCGCCAAGGGCGGTCCCACCAGCCATGTGGCGATCCTGGCCGCCGCCATGGGCGTGCCCTGCCTGGTGGCTGCCGGGCCGGCCGTGGCCGCGATCCGCGACGGGACCTGCCTGATCCTCGACGCCGAGGCCGGCTCGCTGCAGGTGGCCCCGGCCGCTGCGGCGCTCGAGGCCGCCCAGACCGCGCTCGCCGCCCGCCACCAGCGCCGCGCGGCGGCCCGCGCCATGGCGCGAGAGGACTGCCGGATGGCCGATGGCACACGGATCGATGTGTTCGCCAACCTGGGCTCGCTCGGCGACGCCCAGGGCGCGCTCGCCGCCGGTGCGGAGGGCTGCGGCCTGCTGCGTACGGAGTTCCTGTTCCTCGAGCGGGAGACCGCCCCCGACGAGGACGAACAGGCCGCCCAGTACCGGGCCATCGCCGAGGCCCTGGAAGGCCGCCCGCTGATCGTGCGCCTGCTGGACGTGGGCGGCGACAAGTCGGCCGCCTACCTGCCCATCGCCGCCGAGGAGAACCCTGCGCTCGGCGTGCGTGGGGTGCGCGTCCTGCTGCGCCGGCCGCAGCTGTTGCGGACACAGCTCCGCGCCATCCTGCGCGGCGCGCCCGGCGCTAAGATCATGGCGCCCATGGTGGCGAGCCTAGCCGAGCTGAAGGCGGTTCGCGCCGCCCTGGACGAGGCCCGGCGCGATGTCGCCTTCGAGGGCCGGGTCGACCTGGGCGTGATGATCGAGACCCCGGCGGCGGCGATGATCGCCGACCAGCTGGCGAGCGAGGCCGACTTCCTCTCGGTGGGGACTAACGATCTCACCCAATACACATTGGCCATGGACCGGGGGAATCCCGAGCTGGCCGCCGAGGTCGACGCCCTGCATCCGGCCGTCCTGCGCTTGATCGCGGCGGCGGCGAACGGCGGGCGCAAGCACGCCCTGTGGACTGGGGTCTGCGGCGGCCTGGCCGGGGATGTGGCCGCCGCGCCGATCCTGATCGGCCTGGGGGTCACGGAACTTTCAATGCCCGGCGCCGCCATAGCCGAGGTCAAGTCGATGATCCGCACCCTGTCGCCCGGCGCCTGCCGCAAGCTCGCCGCCGAGGCGCTCGCCCAGGACTCGCCCCAGGCGGTGCGGGCGCTTTCCAACACCTTCCTCACCGGAGGCGCCTGAGATGGCCTCGCCCCTCGAAAGCCTGCAGTCCCTGGGCCGCGCCCTGATGCTGCCCATCGCCGTCCTGCCGGTGGCGGGTCTTCTGCTGCGGCTCGGTCAGCCGGACTTGCTGAACATCGCCTTCGTGGCCGCCGCCGGTCAGGCGATCTTCGCCAATCTCGGCCTGCTGTTCGCCGCCGGCGTCGCGGTGGGCCTAGCCCGCGACAACAACGGGGCGGCGGGCCTGGCGGGAGTGGTCTGCTTCCTCATCGCGGTCGAGGGCGCACAGACCCTGCTGCATGTCCCGCCCGAGGCTCTCAAGGGCATGATCGGGGACGCCGTCGCCCTGGCCACGGCGGGCTTCAAGGAGAAGGCTGTCGCCAAGCTCAGCGTGCCGATCGGCATCCTCTCCGGGGTGATTGGCGGGCAGTTCTACAACCGGTTCTCCAACATCAAGCTGCCGGAATACCTGGCCTTCTTCGGCGGCCGGCGATTCGTGCCGATCGTGGCGGGCTTCGCTGGGCTCGGCCTCGCCGCCCTGGTGGGGTTCAGCTATGAGGCGGTGAATTCTGGGGTCGACGCCGCCAGCCGCGCCATCATCGGCTCAGGCGAGCTCGGCATGTTCGTCTACGGGGTGCTGAACCGGGCCCTGATCGTCACGGGCCTGCACCACATCCTCAACAACATCGCCTGGTTCATCGTCGGCGATTATGGCGGCGCCACGGGCGATCTGAACCGGTTCTTCGCCGGCGACCCGAGCGCCGGGGTGTTCATGGCCGGCTTCTTCCCGGTGATGATGTTCGGCCTGCCGGCGGCCTGCCTGGCCATGTACCACGCCGCCCCGCAGGCGAGACGCAAGGCGGTGGGCGGGATGCTGGCCTCCATGGCGCTGACCACCTTCCTCACCGGGGTGACCGAGCCGATCGAGTTCACCTTCATGTTCCTGGCGCCGGCGCTCTATGCCCTGCACGCCCTGCTCACCGGGCTGTCGTTCATCGTCATGGGGTTGCTAGACGTGAAGCTCGGCTTCGGCTTCTCGGCGGGCTTTTTCGACTACTTCCTGAACTACGGCAAAGCCACCAGACCGCTGCTGCTGATCCCCGTCGGCCTGGCCTATTTCGCCCTCTATTACGGCCTCTTCCGCTGGGCGATCGTGCGCTTCGATCTGAAGACCCCCGGCCGCGAGGCCGAGGGCGAGGCGGTCGCCGCACCCATGGCCGGGGCCGGTGGAGGCCGGGGCGCCGACTTCGTGGCCGCGCTGGGCGGACCCGCGAACCTGGTCGGCGTCGACGCCTGCACCACGCGCCTGCGGCTGATCCTGGCCGATCCCAAGGCGGTGGACGAGGCGGCCCTGAAACGGCTCGGCTCCCGCGGCATGGTGCGGCCGTCCGAAAAGGCCCTGCAGGTGGTGCTGGGGCCCGCGGCCGACCAGGTCGCCGGCGAGATCCGCGCAGCTGTGGCGCGGGGCCTCGCGACGCCGCCGGCCGAGGCCGCGGACCCCGGTCCGTGGCTGAAGGCCCTGGGCGGGCGGGGCAACGTGCTCACGGCCGGGGCGGCGTCCAACCGGCTGTGGCTCGACCTGGCCGCCAAGGACCTGATCGACCGGGCGGCCCTCACCGCGCTGGGCGCCCGCGCCATCGTCGATCCCACGGCGGGAAGCCTGCAGCTCTTGCTGGCCTCCGACGCCGCCGCGCTGGCGGAGGGGATCCGGGGCGGATAGCTCGACTCCCGGCCTTCTTGCGCCTGCCCCGAGATTCAACCTCAAGGGGAAGGGCGCTTCCCTCGTAGTTAATAATGATTAACGTGGCTGCACGCGGTGGCAGAATTTAGCCACCAGGGGTTCTCATTTTTCAACATTTGGGGGTTCTGATGCAGCTTAGAGTCATGCTTGCCGCTACGACCATGCTGGCGGTCTTCGCGACGGCGGCGCCCGCGGCGGCGACCGTGGTCGAAAACACCGAACTGGGCTCGATCTCCGCCGGTTCGACCACCACCGACTCGACCGGGACCCGGTCGACCAATCCTGCTGCCGTCGGCTTCGGCGACGAGGCCTTCGCGTTCAACGAATGGCAGCAGCGCAACGTCCGCGGCAACGGCGTGGTCGGGATCACCACCGACTATGCCGACGCCAACGGCGGCAACGGCTCGATCTATTTCAGCACCGACGGGTCAGGCCCGTCGAAGGCCGACATGGAGTACTACTTCTCCCAGCCCCAGCTGCTGACGGACTTCACCGGCGCCAGCTATGACTGGTTCCGCGACAGCGCCTCGACCATCGGTCCGGCCCCGGCCCCGGCGTTTCGCCTGGCCGTGACCAACGCTCAAGGCGGTTTCGGCTACTTCGTCTTCGAGCCCTACCAGCAGTTGCCGGGGACGGTGCCGACCGACTCCTGGCAGACCACCCTGATCGACACGACCACCTCGCGGTTCTGGGCCACCGGCTCGAACTTCGTGATCCCGCCGCCCGGCGGCGTGGGACCGCACTGCCAGTCCTGCCTGCACAGCCTCTCGGATTGGTCGGCGGCCAACGCCGGCGCCAAGGTGATCGGTTTCTCGACCGGCGTCGGCTCCGGCTGGAGCCCCGGCACGTTCGTCGGCGCGGTCGACAATGTCAGCTTCAGCTTCGGCCAGACCACCTCGACCTTCGACTTCGAGGTCTCGGCGGTTCCCGAGCCGGCGACCTGGGCGATGATGATCTCGGGCTTCGGCCTGGCGGGCGTGGCGCTCCGCCGCCGCCGGACCGTGGCCCTGGCGGCCTGATCGTCACGACACCGAAGGGCTGGGCGGGGGCGACCTAGAAGCCGCGTTCGTCCAGCCAGCCGGTCACCGCGGCCGTGGCCTGCGGGAGCAGGTCCGGCCGCTCCATGTAGTAGTGGTCGGCGTCCTGGATATCGACATAGGTCTTGTCCGCCGAGGCAAGCGCGGCGAACAGCCGCCGCGCGTGGCTGGGCGTGCAGGCGAGGTCGGCGGTGTTGTTGATGGTCAGGGATGGGCAGGTGACGTTCGCCGCGTTCAGCACCCCATTGGCGCGGCTCTCATCATAGCTCCATTGCGACAGCCATGAGCGCAGGGTGGTGAACCGGCCCAGCCCCACCGGCCCGTCATTGGCGATGCGCGGCTCGCCCAGGTAGCAGGTGTGGGGCCGCCGGTCGGAGGGATCCTGGGTCGGGTCGGTCCAGCGCACGTCGCACATGGTGCCGTAGACCACGAAAGGCCGCTCCATGTCGGGATCGCCGCCGGCCTTGAGCTCCGCCAGGGTCTGTTTCGCCCGCGCCGTGATGCGGCGGTTGCGGGCGATCTGGGCCGCGCGGAACCGGGCCACGAAGGCGTCGTCATAGGGCGGCTGGGCCGGGCAGTCGGGGCTGTAGATGTTCAGGCCCGGGTCGCGGTCGAAGGGCCGGTCCTCGTCCAGGATCGACGGATCGAGCCACTCGGTCATGGTCACCGAGCGGCTGATATGGGCGGCCAGCAGCAGCAGGCCGTTGGCCGGCTGGAGGTTCGCGCCGACCAGGTCCACCGGGTCGCCGGCCGGGGTGGCGGTGATGGTCGGGCGCTGGGCCTGGTCCTGGTAGAACATCGACAGCGAGCCGCCGCCGGACCAGCCGCCCAGCACCACCTTCTCGTAGCCGAACCGCTTCTTCAAATCGGCCACGCAGGCGCCCAGGTCCAGCACGCACTTCTCGAGGATCAGCGCCGTGTCGTTCCCCCGGTAACGGGTATTGCAATAGATGACGTGGCGGCCGGCGCGGGCCAGCGCGCTCACCAGCGGCAGGAACGAGCCGCCGCCGATCGGGTGGCTGAACAGGATGACGGTCTTGGACTCGCCCGTGTCCGGACGGATGCGCATGCACTCGACGAAGACCTGGCCCTCGGGACCGCCATAGGTCTCCTTCAGCCGGCTCTTCTCGGCATAGGAATAGCCGTAGGGCTCGCGGACGATCGCCATCGGTTCCTCCCGTGCCCGCGCGCCAGTATTGCGGCGAGCTTCATTTTCTGATTTGAAAGTCAGGAATACTGGCAATGGAGTCAAGGCCGATGTCCGTGGCCGTCGCCCAAGCGCCCGCGAGGAAGGGGCCGCAGACCGCGGCGCGAATCCGCGAGGCGGCGCTGGAGCTGTTCTCGCGCCTTGGTTTCGAGCGGGCCACCATGGCCGAGATCGCCGCCGAGGCCGGCGTCTCCCAGGCGACCCTGCACTACCACTTCGCCGACAAGGGCCAGCTCTGGCGCGCGGCCATGCTGCAGCTCCGCGCGGTGATCTCCGAGGAGGAGCGGCTGCTGGAGGCCGCCGCCGACGCGCCTCCGGAGGTCCAGTTGCGCATGGCGATGCGGCTCTTCCTGCGCATCTCCTGGAACCACCCGGCGCTGGGGCGCATCGTGGCGCTGGAAGGCATGGCGGGTGGCGAGCGGCTGGACTGGCTGGACGCCCACCTGATCGGGCCGCGCAACCGCCGGCTGGCCGAACTTGCCCAGGCGGCCATCGATTCCGGGGCGCTGAAGCCGTTCCCGGCGGCGACCATGATCATCACCCTGCAGGCCGCCGGCGCCGGGGTGATCAACCTGGCGCCCATGATGCGCAGGAGCTTCGGCCTGGACCCGTCGGAACCGGCGGCCCGCGAGGCCCACGAACGCCTGATCCTGGACGCCCTGCTGGGCGGCCTGCTCCAACCGCGCACGACATAGCCCGACAGGAAGAAACCCATGGCGCAGCAACCGACCGGCATCCACCACCTGGCTTTCATGGCCGGGGACATCAAGAAGCACATCGCCTTCTTCTCGGAGGTCGTGGGCTGTCCGCTGGTGGCCCTGTTCGACATGCACGGCGTGCCGGGCGGCCTGCACGCCTTCCTGCGGATGAACGACCACTCCTACTTCTCGATCGTGCAGCTGCCGGACGTGGACAAGATCCCCGTCGAATTGGGCAAGACCCACGCCGGCAATGGCGCCCTGCCCAGCGCGCCGGGGACCCTGCAGCACCTGGCCTTCGGGGTGGATACAGACGCCGACCTGATCGCAATGCGTGACCGGATCCGCAGCCACGGGATCAATGTCATCGGCCCAATCGACCACGGCATGTGCCGCTCGATCTATTTCGCCGGGCCCGACCAGATGACCCTGGAGGTCGCCACCTCGCAGGAGGCCATCGACCCGGAGGCCTGGATCGATCCCGCCGTCCTCGCCAAGGCCGGCATCGACGCGGCGGAGGCCGCCCGCTTCCGCGCGCCGGCGGCCTATGCGGGGCCAAGCCCGGTGGCCCAGCCGCCCTATGCCGAGGATAAGCCGCACATGGCCTATCCGAAGGAGGCCTATCTGCGGATGATCGCGGTCCCCGACGAGGTCATCACGGCGTCGGCCTCCTATGTCGACCCGCCGGTAAGGCAGCCGGCCTAGTCGACCTCTTCCAAGGCCTGCAGCCGCCAGCTTCCGTCCTGCATGGCGGGCTTGGGGAAGTAGGCGCGGAAGAACAGGCCGAACGGCCCCGCCGGCGCCGGCAGCCAGTTGCTGTCGCGCCCGGGCCGGCGTGAGCCGATCCAGATGTCCAGCGAACCGTCCTCGTTCATCTCCAGGCCCTCGGTGCGGTCGCCGATGGCGTAACGGCCCAGCGGGTTTTCCGCGAAGAAGAACTGACCCTCCGGCGTCGCCTCATAGATGCTGAGCGACCAGAAGGCTTCGACCGGCGGTAGCTGGCCGGCGGGGAAGTGCAGCCGCCAGTCGCGCAGGCCGTCGAAGACGCCGCGGCCCTTGCCGATGGCTCGGATGTACATGGCCTCGACCGGCGGCAGGGCGGCGAGCCCGGCGACGGCCACCAGCCCGCGATAGGCGTAGTTCTGCCCAAAGTCGCCCAGCTCCGCGCGGGGATAGGACCAGCCATCGATCACCGAGCCGAAGGCGCCGCGGGTGAAGCCGGCCCTGGCGTCGGCGACCCCGGCCTCGATCTCGGCGACCTCGGCGTCGCTGAACCGGTCGGCGGTGAAGCCCGCGCCCAGCCCCAGCGGCGCCATGCGGCTCAGGATCGCCCGGTCGGTCGCGGGCGGCGGATTCAGCTTCATCAGGGCGTCGAGCGACGCGAAATAGTCCCGCCAGGGCGCGGCGCGGCGCGCGAAGGACTGGCCGATTTCGGGGCCGGGCGGCCCTTGGAGCGATATCCCCGACTGGACCGCGCGGGCGGCCTCCAGGTCGTCGGGGCCATCCACCAGGATGCGGGCCAGCGCCCAGACCCATGGTGTGGGGCTGCGGATCGCGTCGCCCGGCTCGGCGGCGTCCCACGGACCGACCAGGCGGAAGGTCCCGCCGTCCGGCCCTGTGGTGCGCGTACCCAGTATGGCGAAGTTGTTGGTGTAGGCGTCCATCAGGGCCAGCGACAGATAGCGGTCGCCGGACCGGGGCAGGGTGATGGTCACCGGGCCCTGGGTCAGGTCGATCTGGGCGCTGGTGTAGAGCGTGTCGTTGTTGGGCGTGGTGACGGCCCGCATCCTGTGGTCGGCCAGGTCGCGCATGTGGCCGAAGGCGTTCTGCGCCCCCCCGAATCCCGCCCGGTTCTGGCGGGTCATGGCCATCTCGATCAGCGGCAGGCCGTAGATCCAGGCTTCCTTCGCCGCCGCGCGCAGCGCGCCCTCAGCCATGTCGCCCATCTTGTTCCCCAATCCGGCCTTTCGGCCCTTGTGCCAAATCCCGGCGAGCCATGCAGGCACAATCTGCCCGAGGGGTCGGGCGTGCGGCCCGGTATATGTCAGCACGCGCTCAAGGACGCCCTTCACGATGATTCGCTGGACCCACCTCGATACGACCACCGTCCCCGACGACGGCGGCGAACTGCGGCTCATGCAGCGCGGCGCCGAATTCTCGATCATGTCCGGCGGTATCGAGCTGATGAACAGCCGTCTGAGCGGCTCCGAAAAGGCCCTGGCGACCCTGGCCTGCGCGCGTCTTGAGGACCGGCCGAAAGCCCACACCCTGATCGGCGGCTTCGGCATGGGGTTCACCCTGCGCGCGGCCCTGGGGAACCTGGGTCCTGACGCGAAGGTCACGGTGGCCGAACTGGTCCCGGCGGTGATCGCCTGGGCGCGCGGACCCATGGCCCACATCTCCGGCGGATGCCTTGAAGACTCTCGCCTGACCCTTCGCGAGGGGGACGTCGGCGCGGTGATCGGGGCGGCCCAGGCGACCTATGACGCCATCCTGCTCGACGTGGACAACGGCCCCGAGGGCCTGAGCCGCAAGGCCAACGACCGCCTCTATGACCAGTCGGGGCTGGCCGCCGCCCGCCGGGCCCTGCGGCCAGGCGGCGTGCTGGCCGTCTGGTCCTCAGCGCCGAACGCGGCCTTCACCCAGCGGCTTCGCAAGGCGGGTTTCGCGGTCGAGGAGGTGCGCGTGCGGGCGACCGGCGGGACCCGCGGCGCGCGCCATGTGATCTGGTTGGCCACGGCGCCGGGGGCCTGAGCCACGACAGGCGTCGCGCTTCGGCCGCACCGCAGGTAGGATGGCCCATGGCATACAGGATATCGGCCCGCCATCCCGGCCGGGCAGTGACATACACGATCGACACGGAAGAGGCGGCTCTCGCCAAGTGGGAGGAGCTGACCGCCGACGGCGTGCCCTTCGAGATGACCGATTCCGACGGGGTCATCGTCGACGACATCGACCTCGAGGACCGCATCGACGCGCGCGGCGAGCCCGAGGGCTAGACGTCGCCCGCCAAGGCACAATCTGCCCCGAACCGAGGGTCGCGACGGCTGTCTTTGCAAATTTCTCCGCATGGGGTCGTGATAGGCCAGCGGGGTCGCAAGGGAACCGCCATCCATGTCTCGCGCCAGTCTGAAGACCGCGCCTACCGCCGACCGCACGGTCGAGCACCTGAACCGGCTGGACGAGCGGCTGCGCTGGCTGTCGACCTGGACGATCCACAACGCCAACCATCTGAGGAACAGCCGCGACGGGCTGAAGGTGGGCGGCCACCAGGCCTCCTGCGCCTCGATGACCACCATCCTGGCGACGCTCTATTTCCATGCTCTGCGCCCGCAGGACCGGGTGGCGGTGAAGCCGCACGCCAGCCCGGTGTTCCATGCCATCCAGTACCTGCTGGGCCGCCAGTCCCGCGACCAGCTGGAGCGGTTCCGCGCCTTCGGCGGCGCCCAGTCCTACCCTTCGCGGACCAAGGACCATGACGACGTCGACTTCTCCACCGGCTCGGTGGGCCTGGGCGTCGCGGTCACCGCCTTCGCCTCGCTGACCCAGGACTATCTGAAGGCCCACGGCTGGCTGGATGCGGCGCGCGAAGGACGGATGGTGGCGACCCTGGGCGACGCCGAGCTGGACGAGGGCAATATCTACGAGTGCCTGATCGAGGCCTATAAGCACGACATCAAGAACGCCTGGTGGATCGTCGACTACAACCGGCAGAGCCTGGACGCGACCACCGCCGATCGGATGTTCGACCGGTTCGACGACATCTTCGCCACCTTCGGCTGGCGGGTGCTGAACCTGAAGCACGGCAAGGCTCAGCTCGCGGCCTTCGCGCGGCCGGGCGGGGAGCATTTGCGGGCCTGGATCGACGCCTGCCCCAACGCCGACTATGCGGCGCTCACTTACCAGGGCGATTGGCGCGTGCGGCTGATGTGCGACATCGGCGAGCGGCCCCATGTGAAGGCCCTGCTGGACAGCTATGACGAGCCTGGGCTGGCGGCCCTGATGACCGGCCTGGGCGGCCATTGCGTCGAGACCCTGCTGGAGGCCTATGCCGACGCCTCGGCCGACGACACGCCCACCCTGTTTATCGCCTACACCATCAAGGGCTTCGGCCTGCCCCTGGCCGGCCACAAGGACAACCACGCCGGTCTGATGACCCCCAGCCAGGTGGAGGCCCTGCGCCAGGCCCTGGCCGTGCCGGAAGGCGAGGAATGGGAGCCCTATGCCGGCGTGCCGACGCAGGAAGCCGAAGCGTTGCGCGCTTTCGTGGAAGCTTCCCCCTTCGCCCAACCCACCGATCGTCGCCCCGTCGCGCCGGTCATCCCCATTCCCGACCGGTCCGAGTTCCCGTCGCCGGACGGCAAGGAGCAATCCACCCAGGCCGCCTTCGGACGAATCCTGCTGGACCTGTCGAAGCTGGACCACCCGATCGCCGGGCGGCTGGTGACCACCTCGCCCGACGTGACGGTCTCCACCAACCTCGGCGGCTTCGTGAACCATCGCGGCCTGTTCCGCCGTCGCGAGACCCGCGACGTGTTCCGCGACGCCAAGATCCCCTCGACCCAGAAATGGATCGGCGGGCGCGCGGGCCAGCACATCGAGCTGGGTATCGCCGAGAACAACCTGTTCCTCAACCTGGCGGCCCTGGGCCTCGCGGGAGCGATCTGGGGCCAGCGGCTGCTGCCCATCGGCACGGTCTATGATCCCTTCATCGCCCGCGGCCTCGATGCGCTCAACTATGCCTGCTACCAGGACGCCCGCTTCATGCTGGTGGCCACGCCCTCCGGCCTGACCCTCGGTCCCGAGGGCGGGGCGCACCAGTCGATCCATTCGCCGGTGATCGGCATCGGCCAGCCCAAGCTCACCTATTTCGAACCGGCCTTCGTCGACGAATTGGCCGAGGTCATGCGCTGGTCGTTCGGGCACATGCAGGCCGACGACGGGGGCTCGGTCTATCTGCGGCTGACCACCCGGTCCTTCCCGCAGGTCGAACGCCAGGACGACACGTGGCGCGACGAAGCGCTGAAGGGCGCCTACTGGCTGCGCAAACCCGGCGCGAACGCCGAAGCCGCCATCGTCTTCTGCGGCGCGGTGGCCCCCGAGGTGCTGGAGGCCGCCGACCAGCTGGCCGAGGATTTCGACGGCATCGGAGTGCTGAACGTGGTCTCGCCGGGCCTGCTTCACCGTGACTGGATGGCCTCTCAGCGTTCGCGCTGGACCGGCGGCGCGCTGCGGACGAGCCACGCCGAGCGTCTGCTCTCGGAGCTCGCCCCGGGCGCCGGCCTGGTCACGGTGATCGACGGCTCGCCTGGCGCGCTCTCCTGGCTGGGCGGGGTGGTGGGCCAGCGGGTCAGTCCGCTCGGTTTGGATGAGTTCGGCCAGGTGGGCGACCTCACCGACCTCTACCGGCGCTACCGCCTGGACGCCCAGGCCATCGTCGAGGCCTGCGCCGGCCTCTTCCTCCGCGACGCATGACCGGCCGGACGCTCATCGTCCTCATGGGGGTGGCCGGCAGCGGCAAGTCCACCATTGGCCGGGCGGCGGCCGCGCGTTTGGGCTTGCCGTTCGTCGAGGCCGACGATTTCCACCCGCAGGCCAATCGCGAGAAGATGGCGGCGGGCCAGCCGCTTACCGACGCGGACCGCAGGCCGTGGATCGAGGCGCTCACGGCCACCCTGGCGCGGTCCGATGGACCAATGATCGTCCTCGCCTGCTCGGCGCTCACCCTTAGCGTGCGCGCTTGGCTGGAGGCGGGGTTCAACGGCGCCGTGCGCTACATCCTGCTGTCCGGCGAGCCCGAGCTGATCGGCGCGCGCCTGGCTGGCCGCCGTGGTCATTTCGCCGGGAAAAGCCTGCTGGCGAGCCAGTTCACGGCCCTGACGCCGCCCGACGACGCCTGGCTGGTGGACGTCGCCCGCCCCGTCGAAACGGTGGTGGACGAGGTCTGCGCGCGGATCGTGGAATTCGCGCCACATTAGAAATTTGAAATGTCAGGCAACCTTGGCGTAACCACTCGGCGCTACTATGTGGGGCTCTGCCCAAGGATTTTTGACGCGGGGAGGCGTCAATTCTGTCTCGGGCTCCGTAGCTAAGACTGAAAAATCCCCGGAGTCCTCCCCGTGTTCCGCAACCTCGTCCTCGCAAGCCTGATGGTCCTGGCCGCCGCCTGCAGCCAGCCCGCTCGCAATGTTCCGCTCACCCAGGTCGCCGCCGCCGCGCCGAGCGCCGCGCAGGTGGTCCAGGACGTGCGCGGCATCGTCGAACCCTGCGAACAGGCCATGAACCGGGCCGGCGGTCACATCGATCAGTTGGCGTCCTCCACCTCGCCCCAGGCCGGCGCCCGCGCCGCGGTGGGCGCCACCAAGGCCGCCTGCCTCACCGCCTTCGGCGCCCTGCAGAAGGCCCACGCCCCCGGCGCCGTCCGCGACGCCTGCCTGAGCGCGGTCTATACGCGCGAGACCCTGGCCGACACCGCCATCCAGATGCTGGACGGCAAGGCCGGCGCGCTCGCTGTCACCACGCTGCGCTACAAGGCCGACGACCAGAGCGCCGCCAGCCAGGCCTGTTCCACGGCCCTGGCCACGCTGGGCGGGCGCGAGTTCGCCATGGTGACGCCGCCGCCGGCGCCCTGACCTATTCGGCCGCGGCCTTGACCCCGGCCGGCCTGCGCGAGCGGTGATAGGGCCGGTCGCCCAGCACTGTGGCGCGGTTCATGATCCGGCGGTGGGGCAGGTAGTCGTTGACCGCGTAGTGCTGGGTCACCCGGTTGTCCCAGAAGGCTACGGCGTTCTCGCTCCAGCGCCATCGGACCAGGAACTCCGGCTTCTGGATGTGCTCGAACAGCATGCCCAGGATCGCGTCACTCTCCTTGCGGCGCAGGCCCTTGATCCGGTCGGTGAAGCCGAAATTGACGAACAGCCCGTCCTCGCCGGTCTCTGGATGGGTGCGGACCACCGGGTGCAGCACCGGCGGGTGCTCGGCGAGCGCCTTGGCGTGCTTGTCCTCGCCGGCCCCCTTGGCGACGATGCCCCGCTGCGGGAAGCCGCGGGCGAAGTCGTGGACCGCGTCGAGGCCGGACAGGAACTCGCGGAACGTGGGCGATAGGGCCTCATAGGCCGTCTTCATGTTCGACCAGATGGTGTCGCCCCCTGAGGGCGGCAGGTGTTTGGCGTAGAGGATCGAGGCCATGGGCGGGGTCTCGATGAAGGTGACGTCGGTGTGCCAGCTGTCGTTGTCCGTCGGGTTGTCCTGATGGTTGTCCAGGATGAACAGCTCCGGCGCCTCGGGCACTCCCGGATAGAGCGGATGGGTGTGCAGGGCCCCGAAGCGGGCAGCGAAATCCCGGTGCTGGACCGGGCTGATGTGCTGGTCTTCGAAGAAGATCACCTGATGCTTCAGCAGGGCGCCGCGGACCTCGGCCAGCTGCTCGTCGTCGAGGCGCTGGGCGAGGTCGCAGCCTTCGATCACGGCGCCGATGGCCGGGGTCAAGGGTTTGATAGCGAACTTGGGCATGGTCTTGGCTCCGAGAGGCTCGCCATCTAAGCCCCTCCCGTCCAGCGGGCCAAGGGTGGGCTTGACCTGCGCGCCGGACCCGCCACCTGTCGGGTTCAACGAGGTCGAGGAAACCCTGGATGGCCCCCAACACCCTGCGCGGCGCCATCGCCGCGGCTGTCGTCATGCTGGCCGCCTGGGCCGCGCCGGCCCTGGCCGAAACGCCCGCTCAGCCGCCTATCCACCAGCTACGGATCTACGAGGTCTTCAAGGGCAAGGAGGCCGCTTTCCACGCCCGGTTCCGCGACCACGCGGCGCGGATCACGGAGCGACATGACTTCAAGATCCTGGCCATGTGGGAAGCCAAGGCCGGGGCTAAGACCGAGTTCGTCCACCTGCTGGAATGGCCCAGCCGCGAGGTGATGGCCGAGCGCTGGGCCGGCTTCATGGCCGACAAGGCGTGGTCGGACATCAAGGCGAAGAGCCGCGAGGAACATGGGCCACTGATGGGCGCGATCCAGGACCGGACCCTGATCCTGACGCCCTATTCCCCGACCCCGACCCCGCGCCTACCCGAACCGACACGGGCTCTCCGTGGCGGTATGGGGGGTTCCTAGCACACGTCGCGGCGAGCCCTCGGTGTCCATCCTCACGTCTAGCTGCGAGCAAAAGCCAGGAGAGGCCCGATATCGTGCGTGTCCGCCGCCCGTAACGCCGCCACATACATGCGGCGGGTTTCCGCCGCCTCGATCAGATTTTCTCTCCCCCACGTAAATCGCCCTTGCCCTAGCTGCACGGCAAGCAGGTCTGCGACTAGCCGGGAATGACGACCATTCCCGTTTGGGAGGGGATGAATCACCGCCAGTCGGCGGTGGAATCGCACGGCGATCTCATCTCGCGAGAAGGTCTGGTTTTCAGCCCAGTAGCGCACGTCATCGAGAAGTTGGCGCAATTCGGGTTCGATAAGCCAGTAGTCCACGCCAATGCGTCGGTTGGCTTCACCGCTGAGGGCGCCGGCCCAGCGCCCGCAGCGCCATGGGCCCCTGCCTGGGCTTCCGTGGCGGCCGAGCATCGTCGTCGACGGGGCCTGTGCCATCGACCACCCTTGGCCACCAGCGGCCAAAGGTCGTTTCCGAGCCGGTCGGGGCCTTGCATCGCCGCAGTGGGCGGCGGGATGTTGCTTGGAACACTTCATCTTTAGGGCTGGATTGGTCCCGCACGTGATGATTGTGCAAAAACCTCAAATTCGTTTGACGCGAGAGGGGGCTCTACGAATAGTAGAGTCATGCAGGCTGCTTGCGGTGGACCCGCCACAACCCAATCCACGGCGGGAGCGGAGCCGGGGCGTTCCCGCGAAGGGCCTCCACGGCAAGGTTGCAAGGCGCCCAGGCGCGTCCGCGTGGATCGCCTCAAGGGGCCGGCCTTGGCGCTTGTCATGGCGCTAGCAGGCTGCGCGCCGGAGCTGGTCTCGCCCTTACCGACACAGGCCCAGCGCGACGTGGCCTATCGAAGGGACATGCGGCAGGCGTTCGCGGCCTTCTCACCTGACCAGATCAAGGCCTGGAAGATGGCCGTGCCCGACACGGCAGGCCCGTTCGAAGCTGATGGGTCGCGTGCCAAGGGCGAGGCGCGGATCGAAGCGGCGATGGGCCGGGTCATCGCCAGCCGGGCGATCTTCGTGCCGGGCCCAGATGGCGTCCAGCTCCTAGCCGAACCCCTGCAAGGTCCTGGCCCGGCGCTCCTGAAGCCGCCAAGGTCGAACACAGTCTACGGCTTGTGGGTCTCTGGCGACGGTCGCCAAGTGGCGCTCCATCGGAACGCAGGCGACGGCGATCGGGCCATGGACATGGTCTCGATCTATGCCGGGGGCCGCTGGCATGACCTCGACCTACCGCCGCCAGGCCGTGAACGCCTGATCGGCGGGGGGTTCTTGTCGGACGGCAGGTTCGCGTTCGCCATGCAGCCGGTGCGCCCGATCGGCACGCCGAACGAAGTCCGCGTGCGCCGGTTCGACGGCGAGGCCTTCGTCCCGGTGGCGCTGGTCCAGACGGTGGGAACCTATATCGGCTGCCAGAACCGTTCGGCCCTCGACCACCTGGCCTTCGCGCCCAATGATCGCGCGCCGAAGGCGGGTGTGATCCTTGTCAACCGCGCGGGAGAGGTCGGGCAGGGCCCGCCCCAAGCTTCGCCCGTCAGCCAGTGCCAGCTTGCGGGATCGCCCGCGGCCCCTGTCCTGGTCGCTGCCCATGGCCCGCATGGCTCGGACGGCGGAACCGGCCAGGCGCATGTCTCGATCATCCAACCCCTCAGCGCCGAGTCCACTGAGACCGCGATCGCCCTGCCCAAGGCGAATGTGGCGATCGCCCTGGGCGCGGACGCCAAGCGGCTGCTCGCCCTCGACACCGGCCTTGACCCCGCACCGGGCCTCACGCCGGTCGCCTGGAGCCTTCCCCTGGCGTCGGGCCCGGCTAGCCAGGCGATCGTCTACGCATTCGCTCCGATCGGGCGGGTGAACTTCGACAAGGGCCACCTCGAGCCCCTCGAGGACGGCGGGTTCGTCGCCGTCGCTGAAGACGGCGTCCTGGAAATCCAGGGCGCACGCGCGTGCCAACTCTCGGGCCATGGGGCGTATGGCGCTGATGCGGTCGACCGGAACGGGGCGTTCGTGGCCGTCTATGACGGCCTGGCCGATCAAATCTCCATCTCTCGACTGAACCGTTGCAGGAGCGCCGGGTAGTGCCGACCCAACAGCAATTCTACAAAATCCGCGCGCAACTCGCCAATCGGCCGCTCGACACTGCGACCTATGCGCTCCTCTCCAACTATGTCTTCGGCTTCAAAGGCGGCGAGACCCTTGCGCTAGGCGCGTCGCAGCCTAGTGGTTGGACGCGGCTCGCCAGCAAGAACCTGACGAACGGCTACAAGGCCGTCGCCTTGAAGCGCAACGGGACGAACACCATCGTGGTGGTGAACGCGGGGTGGGAGAAGGACGGGCCGGACAATTTCAATGGCCCCTTCCCCCTCAACGACAATTCGCAGCTTCTGTCTGCCATCGCCTTCGCTCAGGAGATCGCGTCGGCCAATCCAACCGCGACCTTGGTCGGCGCAGGCAGTTCCCTGGGCGGCGCGCTGGCCACAGCGCAGATGGCCGCCTGGAAGGCGCAGAACAGACCGAATATCCAAGGGGTCACCTTTGGGCGGTGGAATGGCGCCGGTTGGGATGACGCGGTCACGCAAGCGACAGGGGTCAGCAACCTCAACGGCATCCTGACCAACTACCAGTCCAAGGCGGATATCCTCTACATCAATAACGTCGGTCGGAACTACGCCCTGGGTGATACTGTATTCTATGGCGGATTCTATCGCGAGCGACTGGTTGGATCGAGCCTCGTAGAGATTCCACTTGGGAAGAAGACACACACCGAGTTCCACGAAATCTTCCTATCCGATCCGTTGGCCTCGCGGGTGGTGTTCTCAGGCTACACGGACACCTACCAGGTACGATCGGGAACCTCCCCGAGCGTCGGCGACCTGAGCCTTAGCGGCCTCAACGACTTCGCGATACTCCAGCGCGCAAGCTACACCTATCTCGGCAGTTCACCCGGGACGCTTGAGCTTGATGCTGGGACGCTGCGCTACTCGGTCAACGGCGGATCGGTGACCACAGTCGCCAACTACGCCCCTGGCATGTTCAACACCTACATGCGCGCTGACAGCACCGGCGATCACCAGACCTACCGCGGCAACGCCTCGGTCCTGAACGCTGATGGCTCGGTCACGGTCGAGGAACTCGTCGTCACGGGACGGCGTACGGGCAGCGTCTGGAACCCGCTCGTGAAGATCGGCAACAGCGTCTACAAGGTCGCTGGCGATCTCTTCTCCTTCATCCAGCGGCTTCAGTCGAACGCCACACCAGAGCGCGCGCAGAATGTGCTCAGCCTAACCACCGACGCCAGCGACATCGCCTCGGTCGTCCCGGGCTCACCGGCCGATGAGGTCAAGCGCAACACGACCTATCGGGCCTTTGCGCCCGACATCGCTGGCATAGCGGGGTCGACGCTTGGCAACTACATCGCTGGCGGGTCGGCGGCGCGCGGCATCGTGTATTCGTCGCTCCTGGGAGAGATTGGCGAGCGGCTGGCGACGGCGATCTTCGGTGGCGTGAAGCTCGAGGCCGCGCTTCCAGGCGCGACCGAAGCCAGCCTCAACACCAAGACAAGCTTTGGGACCGACGTCGCAGCCCGAATGGGACAGGCCGCGATCGGCACGGTCAGCTCGCTGCTCACCCTGGAGCTTGGCGAGGCGCTCGGCCTGGAGGGGTTTGGCGCCGACCTATTCAACGTCAGCGGCGCAACCGTCCTGAACAAGGCCCTCTCGAACCTCTTCAATATCGGCCCCGCGAGTGTCTTCGACGGCTTCCATATCGCCGACGTGGTCGACCCGACCACGGGCGTCACGACGACGAGCGGGCTGGGCAGCCTGCTGGCCAGCGCGATCGGCTCTTTCATCGGGGCGAAGCTCGGTGCGATGCTGGTCTCGCCGCAGACCCAGGCGGGCGTCGCACTTTCCTCGATCGGCTCAGCGGTCGGCACCTACCTCGCCGTCGAGGGCATCGGGTTCATCGGGTCGGCAAGCTCGAGCATCGCCGCGATATTCGGAGCCAAGGAAGGCTCGCTACTTGGGAACGCCATCATCCCCGGCGTCGGCGCCTTCATCGGCTTTGTCCTGGGCGCCTTGATCGGCAATCTCTTCGGCAAGAAGAAGCCGAAGACGCCGACCGCCTCAGCTGAGACCATCCTCCAGGTCCCGGTCGCCCGCTACGAGTTGGGGACAATCACCTCGGCCAACAATGGCAACGTCGACCTGGTCACCTCGATGGCGACCTATGCGCGCGACACGTTGAACCAGTTCATCGCAATGACGGCGTTCAACGACGGTCCGCTTTATGTCACCAACCTCAACGGGCTGGCGACCAACCAAGCCTATGGTCATTCCGGGAACCAGCTCTACGTCAAGATCAACGGCGTGCAGACCAACTTCGACTCCGCCGACAAGGCCGTCGAGTTCGGATCGCTGACGGCGGTGCGGAACACCAAGATCGTCGGAGGCTCGATCCTGGCCAAGCGGGCGCTCTATCAATCGCCGGCTGCGGACCTCACATCAATGATCGGCGACCTGCAGATCGCTGACGACTACAGGTTCTATGTCGCCAACCGGGCCCTCGTGGACGCCGCGATCAACAGCGCCTACGGCGCGCTGTCCGCCGCCGACCAGACCTACTACGAAGCTGCCGCCAACAAGGCCCTGGTCGACAAGCTGCAGCTCGGCGGAGTTGCGGCCCTCTCCCCGAGCGACCAGTCGACCTACAATGGCAACAAGGCCCAGATCGACCGGATCGTCGTGGCGCTCAACGCCCAGATCGCCGCCAATCCCTGGATCGTCTCCCTCCAGCGGGCCTCTGAGCTCAAGCTCGACCAGTATGCGCCGTCGGACTTCTATGGCGGGATGCGGGGCTTCGTGGACAGCTTCCAGTCCGCCGCGCTCAACGTGGCCTATGAGGACATCAGGGCCTCATCGCAGAGCGGCGGCGTCCAGTTCGCGGTGACGCCAGCCGGGCTCGGTGCAGGGTTCTTTTCGCCCCTGGCCGGGGCGGCCGCGGATGGTCGCTCCGTGCTTATCCCGACCGCGACCTTCTTCAGTCCCACGGGATCGGGCTATGCGGCCTGGGATTCGGGGACCGCTATGGCGGGCGCGAACTTCAAGGATGCGAGTGGCGCGGGCTCCGGTCAGCTCATCGACGACTATGGGTCGTCGGGCGGCTCGACCTTCGCCGGCGGCGACGACATCGCGCTGGGCTCGGCGTTCAATGACACGATGCAGGGTCGGACCGGTTGGGACTGGCTTGACGGCGGCGCCGGCAACGACCTGATCGTCTCGGGCAAGGACCAGGACGTGGCCTTGGGCGGCGATGGCGACGACACCCTCTACGGCGACCTGGGCGAGGACTATCTGTCGGGCGGGGCCGGCAATGACCTGCACTACGGCGGCGACGGCAACGACGTGTTCTCCGGCAAGGGCGGGACCGACACCATGAACGGGGAGGGTGGCGACGACACCTTCATCGTGAACGGCGACGGCGGCACGACCTACGACTATATGGACGGCGGCGCCGGGTCCGACACCATCAGCTTCGAACGCTTCGGCACGTTCCCGGTCGTCTTGTCGCTGACGGCCACGTCCTACTACGGCGACAGCTGGACCAGCATTGAGAACGCCAAGGGTGGAGCTGGAAACGACCAGCTCACCGGCAATTCCGGAAACAACGTCCTGACGGGGGCCGACGGCAATGACACCCTGAACGGCGCAACTGGCTCCGACACCCTGGAGGGGGGCGCGGGCGAGGATCAGCTGACCGGCGATCCGACGGCCGATGTGATGATCTCCTACGCGGGTTCGAAGAGCAGCGTGTCGGTCGACCTCACCAGCGGCGAGGCCTTCGGCGGAGACGCCTCCGGCGATACCTTCACCAACATCGACCATGTCACGGGGTCCCGGTTCGCCGACGCCTTGAAGGGCAATGCTGGGGACAACCAACTGGTTGGCCTGGCGGGGGACGACCAGGTCTACGCCACGGCTGGATCGGACATATATGACGGGGGCGAGGGCAACGACCTCGTCGACTACGCGGCGGCCACGTCGGGCGTCACCCTCTATCTGGGGAGCTATAACGGCTCAAGCTACTCCAACGGCGCAGGTTCAGGCGGCTTGGCGAGCGGTCATACCTACGTCAAGGTCGAAGGGGTCTCCGGATCGGCCTTCGGTGACAACCTATCAGCGGGCGATGGCGCGCAGGTCTTCATTGGCGGCGGGGGGGACGACACCCTCGCGGGCGGCGCGGGCGCCGACACCTATGCCTTTGTCCGCGGCGACGGCAACGACCTGATCAATGAAGACACGACCGGCTGGAACACGCTCTCGATCGGCGGGGACGTCCTGTTCCAGGACCTGCTGATCGGGACTGCGGGCGGGTCTGGGGGCTATCTGGACATCTATATCCGCGGCACCAGCGACAAGGTCCGCGTCTCGGGGAATTGGGCGAACGCCAACGTGCCGAAGCTCAAGTCCTTGAACCTTGGGGGGGTGGCGACGCTCGACCTCGACCAGGCGCTCAACGGTGTCGCCTCCAGCGACGGCGCCGACACCATGAACGGCGCGGCCGGCTACGGGGACCTGCTGTTCGGGCTGAACGGCGACGACGTCATGCGCACACGCAGCTCAGGCGTCGAACAGATGTCGCACGTCTTCGTTGGCGGTCTGGGCAACGACTCCCTTTACGGCGGCACGGGCGATGACAGCTACGGTTTTGACCGCGCAAGCGGGGCGCAGCAGGACTACATCGTCGAGGCGGGCGGCGAGGACACCCTCGCCTTCGGGCCGAGCGTGGTGGCCGAGGACCTGATCTACGAGGTCATGAACGGCTCGCTCTATGTAGGTGTGCGCGACCGCGCCAACCCCGCCCTGACCGCGTCCCAAGTGAGCAACCGGGTGCTGATCGCCGGGGGGGCGACCCGCTACCACAACGTCGACACCGACATCACCCACTATGGCGAGGGCGTCGTTGAGTTCGTGACCGTCGGCGGAGCCTCGATCGACATCCGCAAGCTCGACCTCAACTGGAACACCATCGACACCTATAACCCGCCCGACTGGAACCCCATCGTCCTGGACCTAGCCGGGGACGGCCTCGACCTCTCCGGGATCGAAGAGACCCGGGTCATCGCCAAGACCGCCACCGGCGTGCTCACGCGCGTCGGCTGGATCGGTCCGACCGAGGCCTTCCTGGCCGTGGACCGCAATGGCGACGGCGCGATCAACAGGTTGTCGGAAATCTCGTTCACCCAAGACAAGGCCGGCGCCAAGACTGACCTGGAAGGCCTCACCGCTTGGGACAGCAACGCCGACGGCGTGCTGGACGCCAAGGACAAGGACTTCGGCAAGCTCCTGGTCTGGACCGACAAGAACCAGAACGGCCGCTCAACCAAGCTGGAGCTGCAGACCCTGGCCGAGGCCGGTGTCACGTCCATCAGCCTGAAAGGTGTCGCCACCGGTTACGACGGGGACACGACGGCCGAGAGCTTCATCAACAACACGATGAGCTACACGACCAAGGACGGTAAGGGGGGAACCGCCTACGACGTCGCCCTGGCTCGTCGGCTGATCAACTCTGAGGGCCTCTACGCCGGTCCCTACCAGAAGGAATGGGGCGACCTAGGCGCGGACGGCGAGCTTGGCCGCGTCACCAATGACGCCAAACAGGACGCCCGGACCAAGGCCGGCAAGGTCGACGATCCGAAGAAGGACCTCAGGGAGCGCACCCTGGGCTACGATCTGGTGGCCGCGGCCGCCAAGGTCGACTTCGCTGACCATGACAACCTGGACCCATTCACGCGCAAGCTCTGGGACTACAGGCTGGACCCGGCCAAGGCCGAGCTGGAGAAGCAGAAGCGCCAGCCGATGGACACGCGTCTGCTTGAGCAACTGGCGGCCAAGCCAGCCTCGGCCGACCGGCCAAGCCAAGCCAAGGCATCCTCAGCCGTGCCGGCCGCCGCCATGCTGGCCGCCGACGCTGACGCTGGCGCCATGGCGCAGGGCGCCTCAACCCCCGGCCACACGCTGGACGCCGAGGCCGCGGATTGGTCACTTCCCGGGCCCAGCGGGAATCCAGACCCGCAATTGGAGCTTGGCCGGAGTGCCATCGCTCCGTCGGCGGAGCCACACTTGCCTGGGCAGCATGGCGCGCGCTGGTGGAAGGCCGGCCACCTAGGCGAAACGCCATATGCTGGACCTCTCTCCGCCTTCATGGCGGAGCTGGCGCGCGCCTCTGAGGGGCCCCAGGCGTCGGGTGAGGCGACGGTGAACCCCGACATGGTGCGGCGTCAGCAATTGCTGCGCCAGGCCTTGGCGGCGTTCGGCGATGAGGGTGCGGCGCCGGCGGTCTGGACGCGTGCGGGGCGAGGTGAGGCGCTCGACACGTTGACCGCGTCGAGCATGCGGCCCCAAGCTCGACCTTCGCATCCTGCGATCGCGGGCTAGGCCGAGGGGAAGGGTCATGTCGGACAACCTCAAACCTCCGAGCGACGCGGCCAGTCCGAAGACCGTCGCCCAAGTCCTTGGGGAAGTGACGTGGCTGCTTACCCAGTCGCCGAGCCATCGCCAGCTCTTCATCGGCGACCTTGAGTGGCTATGCATGCCGGCGCTCCTGCTCGAGCAGTTCAGGATGTATAATGGCGACAACAGCCCCGCTGCGGTCGCCCTCTGGGCATTTGTCTCCGAGGACACCGAGTCCCGGCTGATCGCCGGCGCAACCAAGTTGAGGCCCGACGAGTGGCGCAATGGGGACCGGGCGTGGCTCATCGAACTAGTGGCGCCCTTCGGCGGCGAGGACCGGATCCTTGCAGACCTCGCCACGACAATCTTCAAAGGCCAGCCGTTCAAGTTCCATCACCTCAAGGATGGCGTCAGGGCGGTCACCACCATCGATCCCGCCGACCTGCAGACGACGCATTAGACATGCGACGCCGATGCATCTTGGCCGCCATCTCGATTGCGCTGGGGGCGTGCGCGGCGCCTGGCGCATCGGCCAACGGCCCGGGGCTCACCGCCCTTGAGCTCGCCCTGAGCACCGATCTCGACGTGCTGGAGGCTCGCGCGTCTGCAGGCGGCGCCTCCGCCCAGCTAGGCATGTCCCTTCTCCATCGACATGGCCTACGCGGCCTGGCGCGCGCGCCCGACACGGCGGACGTTTGGGCTGCGCGCGCGGCGGCGCCGCGCGGAGCGCGACCGCAGACGATCCACCTCCCATCGCGTCACGGCTCGCCGGGCCGGGCCGCAATCGTCCCTGCGCCTAGAAGGGAGCTCACGCTTGGTGAGATGGGGCGGGCGGAAAGTTGTGCGGCCGCGCTGGCGCAGGACGCGGAATCGCCAAAGGCGCAACGGCATTGTGGGGACGGTTACCTGCCCCTACGCCGCCTTTGGCGGGCGGCCGCAGGGGCCGGTGTGGGTTAGCATCGCCCAATGCTCCGGCTCGCGATCCTGACCCTGTCCGCGGCGCTCACCTGGTCGGCGCCGGCCTGGGCCGATCCCTGTGAGGCCATTCCCGAGCAGGGTCCGCTGCCGGGATATCTGGCCTTCGGGGCGAGCTTTTCCGGGCCGGTTTCCCATGTGATCGACGGCGACTCCATGTGCGTCGCCGTGGGCCCCGGCGTGGCGGACTGGGTCGAAGTGCGCCTCGCGGACTTCCACGCGACAGAGCTGAGCCAGCCGGGAGGCGCCGCGGCGAAGTCGACCTTGGCGCGGCTCGCGCTGGGCCAGCACGCCGTGTGCGTCGCCAATCTTCGAACCTATGACCGGATCGCGGCGCGATGCCAGATCCATGGAAGCCCTATCGGGGACCTGATGCGGAACGCCGGCGTCACAGAGGGGCGCGCCGCGGAGGGCCGCGATCCGAATGTTCGTCGGGCGGCGGCGGCGTCGCCGGCGCGCGCATCGGCCGGTCCAGCTCCATTCCAGTCGTGCGCTGCGGCGCGGGCGGCCGGCGCCGCGCCCATGTCCCGGGGCGACCCGGGATACAATCCCAACCTGGATGGCGACGGGGACGGCCTCGCCTGCGAGCCCTACCGGGGGCGCTAGGCGTGATCATCGCTGGAGGCCGGCGCCATCAATCTCGTCTGCCGCCCCGGTCAGCTTTCACGAGCCGTCCGCGGCCGCCATGGCTCGGGCAAGGTCGACGATCGCGCGCCTGAGCCTGGGCGGAAGGCTCATGAAGGCCTGGGCGAGTTCAAGTCCGCCGGCCTGGCTCAGGAACGCCGCGTCCAACGGAACGGCGTCTCCGCCGTCTCCCGTCGGCATCAGATCCGCCGGCCGGCATCCGAGGTGGCTGGCGATCCGCGACATCATCGAGGCCGAGACCCGGTTGGCGCCACGCTCGTATTTCTGCACCTGCTGGAAGCTGACGCCGATCGCCTCGGCCAGCGTCGACTGGCTTGACCCGATCGACTTGCGCCGGGCGCGGATCTGCATCCCGACCTGG
>NZ_JAUYOJ010000155.1 GCF_030697925.1 Phenylobacterium sp.
GGACGCCTCGCCAACCCGGTCAGGTCCGGAAGGAAGCAGCCGCAACGAGTTTCGCTCCGGGTCGTCGTTCGGTCTCCACCCAAAGCTTTACCCTCGGGCGCCAATGGCCGACGAAGACGAACCCGAGACAGTCGAACGCGACCCCGACACGAGCGATATGTTCGGCGCGGCTCCGCTTCCTAAAACCGTGCTGGCCGAGCCGTCGGCCGCCTACACCGTCATCGCCCGTAAGTACCGGCCCAGGACCTTCGAGGACCTGTTCGGCCAGGAGGCGATGGTGCGCACCCTGCGCAACGCCTTCGCCACCGGCCGCATCGCCCACGCCTTCATGCTCACCGGGGTGCGCGGGGTCGGCAAGACCACCACAGCGCGCCTGCTGGCCCGGGCGCTCAACTACGAAAGCGACACGATCCACGAACCGAACCTCGACCTCTCCGTCGACGGCCGCCACTGCAAGGCGATCATCGAGGGGCGGCACATGGACGTGCTGGAGCTGGACGCCGCCAGCCGCACCAAGGTCGACGAGATGCGCGAGCTGCTGGACGGGGTGCGCTACGCCCCCGTCGAGGCGCGATACAAGGTGTATGTGATCGACGAGGTTCACATGCTGTCCACAGCGGCGTTCAACGCCCTGCTGAAGACGCTGGAAGAGCCGCCGCCGCACGCCAAGTTCATCTTCGCCACCACCGAGATCCGCAAGGTGCCGGTGACCATCCTGTCGCGCTGCCAGCGCTTCGACCTGCGCCGGGTGGAGCCGGAGGTCATCGTCAAGAACCTGGAGATGATCGCCGAGAACGAGGGCTCCCGCGTCGAGGCCGAGGGCCTGCTGCTGATCGCCCGCGCCGCCGAGGGCTCGGTGCGCGACGCCCAGTCGATGCTGGACCAGGCCATCGTCCAGGCCGAGGCCGGCCAGACGGTCACCGCCGCCTCGATCCGCGACATGCTGGGCCTGGCCGACCGGGCCCAGACCATCACCCTGTTCGAGCAGGCCATGCGCGGCGAGGCCGGGCCGGCCATCGAGACCTTCCGCACCCTCTATGGCTTCGGCGCCGATCCGGGCCAGGTCATGCTGGACCTGCTGGACCACGCCCACGGGGCGGCGGTGGCCAAGGCCATCGGGCCCCAGGCTTTGATCATGCCCAAGGAGCAGGCCGGACGCTTGGCCGCCATCGGCGCGTCGGTCTCGGCCGGGATCCTGTCGCGGGTCTGGCAGATGCTGCTGCGCTCCCACGACGAGGTGCGCCGCGCGCCCGACGCGGCGGCGGCCTGCGACATGGCCCTGATCCGCCTGGCCTACGCCGCCGACCTGCCGGGGCCGGAGGAGGCCCTGAAGCGGCTGCAGTCGGGCGAACCCCTGCCCAACGGCGGACCGGCGCCCGCGCCTTCGGGCGGCGGTGGCGGCGGGATGTCGGCGGCCGGTATCGGCGGTTCGGTCAACGCCCAGGCGCGGATGGTGGCTCGCGATCCCGAGGCCAACGAGCCCGCCCCCACCCTGCAATCCTTCGCCGATGTCATCGCCCTGATCGAGAGGAAGCGCGACATCGCGCTGCGCCTGGACGTCGAACGCTATGTCCGGCCGATCAGCTTCCGGCCCGGCGCCCTGGAATACGAGCCCGCCCCCGGCGCGCCGGTGAACCTGGCCCAGCGCCTGGTGGGCCGCCTGAAGGAATGGACCGGCCAGCCGTGGCTGATCGCGGCCCAGGGCGGCGGCGGGGCCGAGAGCGCCTGGGAGCGCCAGAAGCGCGAGGAACGCGAGGTTCGCGTCCAGATCGAGGCCGACCCGTTCATCGTCGCGGTGATGGACGCCTTCCCTGGCGCCGAGATCGTCAGCGTGCGCAACCTGCCCGTTCCGGAGGCGTCGCCGATGACCGATGCGCCGGACGAGGATGAGGACGAGTAGGAGATCCACGAATGAAAGACCTTGGCGGCCTGATGAAGCAGGCCCAGGCCATGCAGCAGAAGCTGGCCGACGCCCAGGCGCGGCTGGCCGAGATCACCGTCGAGGGCACCTCCGGCGGCGGCATGGTCAAGCTGACCCTGAAAGGCACCGGCGAACTGTCCAACGTCGACCTGGACGAGAGCCTGCTGCAACCCGGCGAGGGGGAGGTGATCTCCGACCTGCTGGTGGCCGCTCACGCCGACGCCAAGCGCAAGCTGGACGCGCAGCAGTCCGAGCTGATGCGCGAGGCCGCCGGCCCGCTGGCCGGCCTGGGCATCCCCGGCATGCCGAAGTTCTAGCTTGGCCGCCTCCGCCGGACCCGAGATCGAGCGGCTGATCTCGCTGCTCTCCAAGCTGCCGGGGCTGGGGCCCCGCTCGGCCCGACGCGCGGCGCTCGCCCTGCTCAAGCGCCGCGACCAGTTGCTGGTGCCGCTGAACGAAGCCCTGACCCTGGCCGCCGAGCGGGTGCGGACCTGTTCGGTCTGCGGTTCGCTGGATACGCAGGACCCCTGCGCCATCTGCGCCGACCAGAGCCGCGACGCCTCGCTGATCTGCGTGGTGGAGGAGGTCGGCGCGCTCTGGGCCATGGAGCGGGCCGTGGCCTTCCGGGGCCGCTACCACGTGCTGGGCGGCCTGCTCTCGGCCCTGGACGGGGTGGGGCCCGACGCGCTGAAGATCGGGCCGCTGGTCCACCGCGCCGAGGCGGAGGCCATCCGTGAGGTGATCCTGGCCCTGCCGGCCACGGTCGACGGCCAGACCACCGCCCACTACCTGGCCGAACGGCTGGCGGGCGCCGGGGTCTCGGTGACCATGCTGGCCCGCGGCGTGCCGGTGGGCGGCGAGCTTGACTGGCTGGACGACGGGACGATCAACCAGGCCATGCGGGCGCGGCGGCCTGCGTGAGCGATGCGTCCTACTACGTATATATCCTCGCCAGCGGTCAGCACGGAACGCTCTATGTCGGGGTCACCAACAGCCTCGAGCGCAGGATCGCCGAACACAAGGCGAAGGAAGTCGCCGGCTTCAGCAAGAGGTACGATGTCGACCGGTTAGTATGGTGGACCTCCTTCGGCGAAGTCACCGAAGCCATCGCCTTTGAGAAGAAAATCAAGCGTTGGCGCCGTGAGTGGAAGGTCAATCTCATTGAGCGCGACAACCCACATTGGGGCGATCTGTACCCGACGATGATGGCGCCCTAGCAAACCCAGGTGTCATCCCGCAAAGCGCGGCACGCGCTTGTGCGGGACCCAGAAACACCGATCATTCCGGAAGGGCCGGCGCATCTGGGTCCCGCACTTCCGCGGCTGCGCCGCTCCATGCGGGATGACACTTTATGATGACCGATCCCGCCGACTCCGGGTAAAGAACGGAGCATGAACTTCGATCCCGCCCTGCTGTTGGCCATCGTCGGCCTCGTCGCCGCACTCGTGGGTTTCGCCTGGGCGCTGATGGAGCGCGGTCGGGCCAACAGGGCCGAGGCCCGCGCCTGGCAGTTCCAGGACGCCGCCACGCGGGTGAAGGTGATCGAGGAAATGGGCGCCAAGAACGCCGCCCTGCTGCAGGGCGAAGCGGCCAACGCCATCGCCGAACAGGTGCTGAAGCGCGCCGACGAAACCTTCCACAACCGCGAACAGCTCGCCCAGGCGCGGCTGGAGGCGCAGCTCAAGCCGGTGGCCGAGAGCCTGGCCAAGTTCCAGGAACAGGTGGTCGCCGTCGAGAAAAGCCGCGCCGAGGAGAGCGGGGGCTTAAAGGCCCAGATCGCCGCCCTGATGCAGGCCTCGGTCGACACCCAGTCGGAAGCCCGCAAGCTCTCGGCCGCCTTGCGCCGCGGGGCCGGCGTCCAGGGCCGCTGGGGCGAGCAGACCCTACGCAACGTGCTGGAGGCCGCGGGCCTGCACAATCGCTACGATTTCGACGAACAGACCTCCACCGACACCGAGGAAGGCCGCCGCCGGCCCGACGTCACCGTGCGCCTGCCGGGCGGGGCGGTGTTCGTGATCGACGCCAAGTGCTCGCTGAACGCCTTCCTGGACGCCCAGGACGCGGTGGACGAGACCGTGCGCGAGGCGGCCTATGTCCGCCACGCCCAGAGCGTGCGGGCCCACATGCACGGCCTGTCGGCTAAGACTTACTGGGATCAGTTCAACCAGGGCTCGCCGGACTTCGTGGCCATGTTCATCCCCGGCGACAGCTTCCTGGCCGCCGCCCTGGAACGGGCGCCCGAGCTGATGAGCGAGGCCATGGACCGCCGCGTGCTGGTGGTGACGCCCACCACCCTGTTCGCCCTGTGCAAGGCCGTGGTCTATGGCTGGCGGGTGGAGGAGCAGGCCGCCAACGCCCAGGAGATCTCCAAGCTGGGTCGCGAGCTCTACAAGCGCCTGTCGGTGATGGGCGGCCACGCCGCCTCGGTCGGCAAGGCGCTGGAACAGGCGGTCGGCAAGTACAACGCCTTCGTGGGGTCCCTGGAGACCCAGGTGATGACCCAGGCTCGCCGCTTCGAGGATCTGAAGGTCGACCACGAGCACCGCGAACTGCCCGAGCTGACCCCCGTCGACGGAGGCGTTCGGGCGCTCACAAAGCTGGCGAGCGACTTCGAAGAGACCGAGGCGGGGCAAGTCGCCGCCTTGACGGCCAAGGGTCGCTGACCTACCTGCGTTCTCATGGCCTTACGCGAAATCCTCGTTGTCCCCGATCCGGTCTTGAAACAGGTCTCCCAGCCTGTCGACAAGGTCGATGACGAGCTGCGCGCGCTCATGGATGACATGCTCGAGACCATGTACGACGCCCCCGGCATCGGCCTGGCCGCGATCCAGGTGGGCGTGGCCAAGCGGGTCATCGTCATGGACCTCGCCGGACCCGACGAGGACAAGGCGCCGCGCTATTTCGTCAATCCCGAGATCCTCTGGGCCTCGGAAGAGACCCAGCCCTACGAGGAAGGCTGTCTCTCGGTCCCCGACATCTTCGATGAGGTCGAGCGCCCCACCCAAGTGAAGCTGAAATACCTGAACTATCGGGGCGAGGAAGTGATCGAGGACGCCGAGGGCCTGTTCGCCGTCTGCATCCAGCACGAGATGGACCATCTCGAAGGCGTGCTGTTCATCGACTACCTCTCGCGCCTGAAGCGCGACCGGGCCGTGGCCAAGGTCAAGAAACAGGCCCGCGCGGCCTGATCCCTATTTCTTAGCGTCCTGCGCCGCCTTGTCGGCGGCCGAGGGCGCGGTGGCCTCGTGGATCGCCTGCTTGGCTTCGCCGGCGGCGTCCTTGGCCGCTTCCTTGGCCAGGGTCCCGGCGTCCTTGGCCGCGTCCTTGATCTCGGTCCCAGCGGCCTTCACCTCGGGGCTGTTGGCGAAGTCCTTGGTCTCAGCGGCCACGGTGCTGGCGGCTTCCTTGGTTTCGGCGGCGATCTTGTCGGCGGCGGCCTGGGTGTCGGCCTTCTCGGACGGCGAGCAGGCGGAAAGGCCGAGGATGGCCGTGAGGGCGGTGGCGGTCAGAATGGCGCGCATGGCTGGTGAACTCCCTATCCGAGCGTTCAGAAGAACGGCGAAGCTTGCGCCTGGTTCCTAAAACTCCGCCACGCCGTTAAACGAGCGTCAATGCGCATCGCCTTCCTTGGAACCCCCGATTTCGCCGTCGCCGCCCTGGCCGCCCTCGTGGAGGTCGGGCACGAGGTCGCCTGCGTCTATTCCCAGCCCCCCGCTCCGCGCGGCCGGGGCCAGGACCTGAAGCCCTCGCCGGTCCACGCCTATGCCCAGGATCGCGGCATTCCGGTGCGCACCCCGGTCTCCATGCGTGACCCCGCCGAGATCGAGGCCTTCGCCGCGCTCGAACTGGACGCCGGCGTGGTGGTGGCCTTCGGCCAGATCCTGCCGCGCGAGGTGCTCGACGCGCCGCGACTGGGCTGTTTCAACCTGCACGCCTCGCTGCTGCCCCGCTGGCGGGGCGCGGCCCCGATCCAGCGGGCGATCATGGCCGGCGACAAGCTGACCGGGGTGGAGGTCATGCAGATGACCGAGGGCCTGGACGAGGGCCCGGTCCTGGCCTCCGAGACCCTGCGCATCGACGCCCTGGAGACCGCCGGGACCCTGCACGACCGGCTGGCGGACGTGGGCTCGGCCCTGCTGGCCCGCACCATGGCCGCCGTCGAGCGCGGCGAGGCCCGTGCGAAGCCCCAGGCGGCCGAGGGCGAGACCTACGCCAAGAAGGTCCGCCCAAAGGAGGCCCGCATCCGCTGGACCAAGCCGGCCGCCGAGGTCGACCGCAAGGTCCGCGGCCTGTCGCCCTTTCCTGGCGCCTGGTTCGAACTGCCCACCGAGCGCGGCCCGGTGCGGGTGAAGGCCCTGCTGTCCCAGGCGGAAGAGGCCGGCGGTGCGCCGGGGCGTGTGCTGGACGACGCCCTGCTGGTGGCCTGCGGCGAGGGCGCGGTGCGCCTGCTGCGTGTCCAACGCGAGGGCAGGGGGCCGCAGGACGCGGCGACCTTCCTGCGCGGGCTGGCCGTGCCGACTGGGACGGTGCTGGGCTGATGCCCCGCTACCGCCTCACCCTCGAATATGACGGCCGGCCCTATCGCGGCTTCCAGGCCCAGGACGACCTGCCTTCGGTGCAGGCCTCCATCGAGCGCGCGGCGAAGGCCTTCTGCGGCGAGACGCTGCGCGTCCACGCGGCCGGACGCACCGACACCGGGGTCCACGCCACGGGGCAGGTGATCCATATCGACCTGGCCAAGGATTGGCGGCCGGAGGTGGTGCGCGACGCGCTGAACGCCCACCTGCGCCCCCAGCCGATCGTGGTGCTGGACGCCCAGGCCGCGCCGGATGACTGGCATGCGCGGTTCTCGGCGACCGGGCGACGCTATCTCTACCGGATCCTCAACCGCCGCGCGCCGCCGGGGCTCGACCAGGGCCGGGTCTGGCACGTGGCCAAGCCGCTGGACGCCGAGGCGATGCACGCGGCGGCCCAGGCCCTGGTCGGACACCACGACTTCACGACCTTCCGCCACATCCACTGCCAGGCGAAGTCGCCGGAGAAGACCCTCGACGTGGCCCGGGTGAGTCGGGAGGGCGACGAGGTCCGGCTGGTCTTCGAGGCGAGATCCTTCCTGCACCGCCAGGTCCGGTCCCTGACCGGGTCCATCGTCGAGGTGGGGATCGGGCGCTGGACGGCCGGTGACTTGAAGGCGGCCCTGGAGGCTCGAGACCGCGCCGCCTGCGGTCCCGTCGCCCCAGCCGACGGGCTCTATCTGACCGGCGTGGACTACGCCCCGAACGCCTCGAAATAGCGCACGATCAGGCGTTCATAGACCGCCTGCAGCCTGTGAATCTCGTCGACCGGCGCGCGTTCGTCGACGGCGTGCATGGTTGTCCCCACCAGGCCCAGCTCCACCACCGGGCAGAGGTCGCGGATGAAGCGGGCGTCGGAGGTGCCGCCGGTGGTGGAGAGTTCGGGCGCACGGCCGGCCACGTCGGCGACCGCGGCGCTGACCAGGTCGGTGAACGGTCCCGGCGCGGTGAGGAAGGCCTCGCCGCTGATCACCGGCTCGACCTTGATGGTCCCGGCGAAGTCGATGTCCAGGGCGGCGGCCTCCCGCGCGATCCAGGCGGCGAGGTCGGCGCCCTTGTGGTTCGGGTTGAAGCGGATGTTCAGCCGCGCCTTGGCCTGGGTTGGGATGACATTGGTCGCGCCGTTGCCGACGTCGACCGTGGTGACCTCCAGGTTCGACGGCTGGAAGCCCTCATGGCCCTCGTCCAGCACATGGTTCTGCAGCCGCGCCAGCAGCTCGATCAGCACCGGGATCGGATTGGACGCCCGCTGCGGATAGGCCACGTGGCCCTGCTTGCCATCGACGGTGATCCAGGTGTTGATCGAGCCGCGGCGGCCGATCTTGATCATGTCGCCAAAGGTCTCGGCGCTGGAGGGTTCGCCGACCACGCAATGGTCGAGCACCTCGCCCTGGGCCTTCAGGGCCTCGACCACCATCTTGGTGCCGTGGGTGGCCACGCCCTCCTCGTCGCCGGTGATCAGGAAAGAGAGCGAACCCGTCACCTGGCCCGCGGCGATGGCCTTGGCGGCGGCGGCGGCGAAGGCGGCCACGGCGCTCTTCATGTCCACGGCCCCGCGGCCGATCAGCATGCCGTCGACGATCTCGGCGGCGAAGGCCTCGCGGCTCCAGGCCTGAGCGTCGCCCACCGGCACCACGTCGGTGTGGCCGGCGAAACAGAGGTTGGGCCGGGCGGTCCCGAAGCGGGCGTAGAGGTTCTCGATCTCGCCGAATCTCATGCGGCGGCAGGCGAAACCCAGCCCCTCGAGGGTGCGCTGGACGATGTCCATGGCGCCCTCGTCGGCGGGGGTCACCGACGGGCGGCGGATCAATTCCTGGGTGAGGGCGACGGGATCGATGGCGGCGGACATGTGGGCGCTTTACGGTTCCGGCGGCTCAATCGCAAACGGAACCTGTGAATGCCGAAGATCGACATCGCAACCGCGCCCTCCAAGTTCGGCACGGGCTATCCGCCGCCGTTCGACGTGCAATGCCAGGGCCGCCAGCGCTGGATGCTCGGGGACGCCGTGGGGCTCAGCCAGTTCGGGGTCAACCTGCTGCGGCTGCCACCCGGCCAATGGTCGAGCCAGCGGCACTGGCACACCGCCGAGGATGAGTTCGTCCAGGTGCTGGAGGGTGAGGTGGTGCTGATCACCGAGGCGGGCGAGGAGATCCTGCGCGCCGGGGACTGCGCCGGTTTCCCGGCGGGGGTGGCGGACGGCCACCACCTGCAGAACCGGTCAGACCGTGAAGCCGTGCTGCTGGAGGTGGGTTCGCGCCGTCCGGAGTACGACGCCTGCGCCTATCCCGACATCGACATGGCCGCCCCGGCGGGGCTGGACGGCTATGTTCGCAAGGACGGGACGCCTTACTGACGGGAGAGCGCTAGCCAGATCCTCCCCCAGCGCGCAGCGCGACTTGGGGGTGGATCGTCGCCTCTTCGCGAGACGGAAGGGGCTTCATCCACCGCCGGACGAGTCAAAGTCCCCCTCAGTCGGCTTTGCCGACAGCGCCCCCAGAGGGGGAGCATCTGCATCTGTATGGAATCAGTCCCGCAGCAGCTCGTTGATGCTGGTCTTGGAGCGGGTGCGGGCGTCGACCGTCTTCATGATCACCGCGCAATAGGTGGAGGGCATGCCCTCGTGCGGGCTGGGGCGGCTGCCGGACATGATCACCGAATAGGGCGGCACCTCGCCGGTGAACACCTCGCCGGTGCGGCGGTCGATGATCGGGGTGGTGGAGGTCAGGTAGACGCCCATGGACAGCACGCTGCCCTCGCGGACGATCACGCCCTCGGCGACTTCCGAACGGGCGCCGATGAAGCAGTTGTCCTCGATGATGGTCGGGTTGGCCTGCAGGGGCTCCAGGACGCCGCCGATGCCCGCGCCGCCGGACAGATGCACGTTCTTGCCGATCTGGGCGCAGGAGCCGACCGTGGCCCAGGTGTCGACCATGGTCCCCTCGTCCACATAGGCGCCGATGTTCACGAAGGACGGGGTCAGGACCACGTTCTTGGCCAGGAAGGCGCCGCGGCGGACCACGCAGCCGGGAACCGCGCGGAAGCCGGCGGCCTCGAAGCGGGCGGCGTCCCAGCCGGTGAACTTGGACGGCACCTTGTCCCAGTAGGGGCCGGGCGCGTCGGCCTCGATCAGCTTGTTGGCGAACAGGCGGAAGGACAGCAGGATCGCCTGCTTGGCCCACTGATGGGTGGTCCAGACGCCATCGTCGCCGCGGGTGGCGACCCGCAGGGTCCCGGCGTCGAGCTGGCTGAGGGTCTCCTCGACCGCCTCGCGCACCGCGCCTTGGGTGGAGGTGTTGATCTCGTCGCGGGTCTCCCAGGCGGCTTCGATCGCGGACTTCAAATTTTGGTTCGCTTGGGGGGACATCAGGCGGCTTTCCTCAGGCGCGCCCCGGTGAGGAAGGGCGCGAGCTTGGCGGTGCGGTGGTGGACGTAATCGGCGGTGGAGGCGGCGGCGCGGGGGCCGACCAGGACCGTGGTCATGCCCAGGTCCGCGGCGGGCTTCAGGTTGCGCTCGGAATCCTCGAAGAAGGCGGTGGTCTTCGGATCGATGCCGTGGGCGTCGATCATCCGCTGGAAGCCCTGGGGATCGGGCTTGGGCGCGAAGCCGAACGAATGGATGTGGAAGACGTCGTCGAACAGGTCGGCAAGGCCCAGGTGGGCCATGACCCGCTCGGCGTGCTTGTCGTCGGCGTTGGTGAAGATGAACCGGCGGCCGGGCAGGTGGGCCAGCGCCGCCAGCAGGTCGGGATCCTGGGCCAGGACCTCCAGGGATAGGTCGTGGAACAGGGCGTGGAAGTCGGCGGGGTCGACGCCGTGCTCCAGCATCAGGCCCTTCAGCGTCAGGCCATGCTCGGCCAGGTACTTCTTCTGCAGGACATAGGCCTGGTCGCGGGGCAGGCCCGAGACCTTGGCCACGAAGTCGGTCATCCGCGTCTCGACCGAGCCCATGAACCCGGACTCCTCGGGATAGAGGGTGTTGTCCAGGTCGAAGAGCCAGGTGTCGATGTGGCGGAGGTCGGCGGTCATGCGCAGATCAGCGTTCCCGAGCCGTGCTCGGTGAACAGCTCCACCAGCATGGCGTGCGGCCGCCGGCCGTCCAGGATGACCACGGCCTCGACGCCGGATTCCACGGCGGCGATAGCGGTCTCCAGCTTGGGGATCATGCCGCCGGTGGCGACCCCGTCGTCGATGGCCGCACGGGCCTCGGCGACGCTCATCTGGCGGATCAGCTCGCCCTTGGCGTCCAGCACGCCGCGCACGTCGGTGAGCAGCAGCATGCGCTTGGCGGTCAACGCCCCGGCCAGGGCGCCGGCCACGGTGTCGGCGTTGATGTTGTAGGTCTGACCTTCCACCGACACCCCGATGGGGGCGACCACCGGGACATAGTCCTCGTCGGCATAGATCAGGGCCTCGATCAGCTTGGGATCAATCACCGTGGGTTCACCCACGAAGCCCAGGTCGACGGCCTGTTCGATCTGGCTGTCGGGGTCCTTCTTGGTACGGACCGCCTTCTCGACGGTGATCAGCCGGGCGTCCTTGCCCGACAGCCCCACGCCGCGCACGTCGGCCTCGGCGCCGGCGAGCGTGATCCAGTTGGCGATCTCCTTGTTGATGGCGCCCGACAGCACCATCTCGGCGACCTCCATGGTGGCCTCGTCGGTGACCCGCAGGCCGTCGACGAAGCTCGAC
>NZ_JAUYOJ010000171.1 GCF_030697925.1 Phenylobacterium sp.
CAACGAGATGGACGAGGCCCAAGGCCACGGCTCGGCCGACCGCCAGCCCGACGGCTCCCTCAAGGGCCAAATCTGCTTCCACCGCGGCGACGAAGCCAACTTCATCGCCCGCCGAGAGACTTCTTCAACAGCCTGCTAGGCGTCTGCGTTGTGGCGAATCCCATTGAAGTCCGGTCGCCGTCGTTCCACGAAGGCGCGGATCGCCTCGCGGGTCTCCGCCGAACCGCTATGGGCGACCATGCGGGCCGCCTCGCCGTCGAGGGACCCCAGGAAGTCGAGCCTCATGGCGTCATCCAGATTGTCCTTGATGAGCCCGATCGCCTGGCGAGGGCCGGCCGCCAACTTGGCTGCGAGCTCGAACGCGGCGCCAGCGAGCTCGTCGTCTGGCACGACGCGGTTCACCAGTCCGAGCTGCTGGCAGCGTTCGGCGGGAACATCTTCGGACAGCAGCATGAGCTCGCGGGCGCGGCCTGGCCCAACCGCGCGAGTGAGCAGCCAGTTGACGCCGTAGTCGCCGGGCAGGCCCATGCGGGCGTAAGCAGTGCGCACGAATGCGCTGGCGGCGGCCACGCGCAGATCGCAGGCCAGCGCGAGGGAGAGGCCCGCGCCGGCGGCAGGGCCGGGCAGGGCGGCGATGCTGGGCTTTCGGCTCTGGACCAGCGCCCCCGTGAGCATCCGCTGGCGCCGCGTCAGTTCCGCCACGCGCGCGCCCTGGGACGCGTCGCTCGTTGGCGCGGATGCTCCCATGTCCTTTACGTCGCCCCCCGCGCAGAACGCGCCGCCGGCGCCGGTGATCAGGAACGCGCCGACCTCCGGGTCGCGGTCGCAGGCGGCGATCCCCGCGCGCAGCGCCGGCGTCAGCCGGTCGGACAGGGCGTTGCGCGCATGAGGGCGGTTCAGCGTGAAGACGGCGACCCCGTCGCGCACCTCCCCGAGTAGTTCGTCCGTGCCCGTGTCCAGCTGACGGTGGCTCATCGTGCGCTCCTGTCTGACGCGCTGCGTTTCAAGTCCGGTCGGGCGCTGTGTCGGTCTCCCCAGGCCTTCCTTGGGCAAGGGGGCCCGGTCGTCGATCGCGCGGGGAGCGCCGACCCCGGCGACGTCAGGCATGTAAGTGTCGAGATCGAACCTGGTCAATCAGGATGTGAAATATCATGCAGAATGACGTGCGACCCCGCCGAGGTCCGCGCCGCACCGTCCGGCCCACAGGCGCGAAGCAGCTCTCGCGCCGCCGAAGGCTCATGAGGCGCGGGGACGCGGCGGTTCAGTTGGGAGCGGGCGACCCGCGTCCGAACCATCGACGGCAGGCGCGGCTAAAACTGGAGGGATCCGTGTAGCCCAGTTGCTCGGCGATCTGTGCGCGGGACAGGTCGCCATCTCGCATCAGCCGCTCGGCGCGGCTCCGCAGCTCGGCGTCCACGAGTTCGCGGCAGCCGGCGCCGGCCTCCGACAGCCGGCGGACCAGGGTCCGTCGCGACACGCCGATGAGGCGGGCAACCTCGTCGGCGGTCAGGCGGCCCGCGGGCAGGGATTTCAGCAGCCGCTCGACCCGGCTCCGCAGGCCGACGGACCCCGCGAGGCGCGCCCGGGCGGCCTGCAGTTCGCCGAGCGCGACGTCGTAGAGCGTGGCGTCGGCGAAGGGGGACTGCACGGCGAGCCACGCCGTAGGCAGGCGGATCGCGTTGCGGGGGGCCCCGTAGACGACGTCGTCCCCCAGTATGGCCCTGACCTGAGGGGCATGGTCGGGTTCGGGGCAGGCGAAGAAGAACCGGGTTTCCACGGGCGGGCCGGCCAGGATTGCGGCGATCCCCGCCCTGATCCCGATGAAGGAAACCTCCATCATGGGACGCCAATGACGCTCATCGAGGCCTGCCGTCAGCTCGAAATCAAGCTGGGTCCAGTGCGGTCCGCGCCGCAGCGATGCGCTGTAGAAGGGCGCGCGGACAAAGCCGTAGCGGGCGACCACCTCGATCATCGTGGCGACATCGGGCGCCGCGACGCCCGCGACGCCTAGCGGGCCGTGCGACGTGGGGCTCCATAGCTCGGGCGCTCGCAACGGCCACTCCTCCCCGAACAGGGCAGCCACATTCTCGATCTGCCGGGCCTGCTGGAACAGGCTGATGTCGGCGGTGGGGTCCCGTAGCATCTCATCGGTGACGCCCGTGCCGGCCAGGATCGCGGCCCGCCGCTCCGACGTGTCGCCGAAGCAGCGCAAGATCAGCCGGAAGTAGCCCAGGGGCATCGGCAGATATTCTAGGGCCTCGACCATGTGGGCTCCTGGGCCCCGCTTCGAGCGCAATACGGCGGCGTCAGCCGTCGTCGCGGACGGCCGCGTCCAAGTCCAGGATGGACTGCCGCACGGTGCGCAGGACCTCGTCGGACCGCCGCGTGCCGCGCAGGACCCTGGACAGGCTGATGGCGCCAACCATGGCGCACCACGCGGTGACGGCGGCGGCTTCCGCCTTGGCGCCGCCCCCCATCGCCTTGGCCATGTCCTCGAAACTCTGCTCGACGCGCCGCGCCATCTGCGCGCGGACCTCGTCGTCCTCGGCGCGCCCGACATCGCCCGACAGAGCGGCGATCGCGCAGCCGTCGCGGGTGTCGTCGCGATGCGCTGGAGCCAGGTATCTGTTGACGACGGACTTCACCGTGACGGGCGCGTTGGCGGTCTGGCTGGCGACGAAAGAAGCCTCGCCACGGTCCAGCGCCCGCTCAACGGCGGCGGCGATCAGCGCCGCGCGGGACGGGAAATGGCCGTAGAAGCCTCCATGCGTCAGGTTGGCCGCCTTCATGATCTCAGCGATGCTGACGCTGTCGAGCCCGCCCTGCCGAATCTGCCGCGCCGCGACGTCGAGGATGCGTTCGCGGCTCTCCGCCTTTTCCGCTTGTGAATGGCCCACGCGATCTGCTCCAAGTCGTGCCTGACGATCTGCATGATAAATATCATGTTGACCTCTATGCATGAGGCATAACATGCAGAAGTCTTCAAAGACAGACTGCTGGCGAGCTATGGCTCGCTTATCTTCGCCGAGCCGGCCTGGACGATGCGGACCGTGAAGTGGGCCGTCCAGGTTCAGGCCGGCACGAGCGGCAGCGTCCGGGCGAGGCGTTGGCGGATGAGGCTCTCGGCTTCGTCCATGATCCGGTCGAGGAGCTCCTTGACCGTCGGAATGTCGTGGATCAGGCCTGCGACCATGCCGCAGCTCCAGCCGCCGGCATCCATCTCGCCGTCCAGCATGATCCGCGGATAGACGCCGGCCACCTCCGGCGCAATGTCGGCGAAGGTGATCGCGTGGCCCAGCGTCCGCTCCTTCTCCAGGAGCCGATCGACGCCGGCATTGACGAGCACCCGCTCGGTATTTCTCAGAGGACGCATGATAAGGCGCGTGTCGAGCTCGCTGGCCGCCACCAGCGCCTGCTTCACGTTCTCATGCACCGGCGCTTCCTTCGTGGCGATGAAGCGGGTGCCCATGTTCATGCCCTCGGCGCCCAGCGCCAGCGCCGCCACGAGGCTGCGGGCGTCGGCCATGCCGCCGGACGCCACGAACGGGATCTTCAGCTCCTCGGCCGCCCGCGGCAGCAGGATGAAGTTGGGTACGTCGTCCTCGCCCGGGTGGCCGCCGCATTCGAAGCCGTCGATGCTGAGGGCGTCCACGCCGATCGATTCGGCCTTGAGCGCGTGACGCACGGAGGTGCATTTGTGGATCACCTTGATGCCGTTCTCCTTCAGGAGCGGCATCCACTTCTGCGGGTTGTTGCCGGCGGTCTCCACGATCTTGATCCCGCCATCGATGATCGCCTGGATGTAGCCGGGATAGTCCGGCGGCGTCACCGACGGCAGGAAGGTCAGGTTCACGCCGAATGGCTTGTCCGTCAGGCCCCGGCATTTGCGGATCTCCGCGGCCAGATGCTGTGGCGAGGGCTGGGTGAGCGAGGTGATCAGGCCCAGCCCGCCGGCGTTGGCGACCGCCGCCGCCAGTTCCGCGAAGCCGACATAGTGCATGCCGCCCTGGATGATCGGCCGTTCGATGCCGAAGAGCTCGGTGATGCGGGTCTTCATGTGGGCCTCCCAGGGCGCTGTGTTGGAACGGAGCTTAGGCGAAACGCGTGAGGCCAAGCGACTCCGCGATGAGCGCCGGCTTTTCGGCGCCCTCGATTTCGACGGTGACCTGGCTCTTGATCAGAATCTCGCCCGGCCCGCGATCCACCACCTCGGTCAGCACGAAGCGGCCGCGGACGCGGCTGCCGGCTCGTACCGGCGACATCATCCGCACGCGGTCGAAGCCGTAGTTCACCGCCATCTGGGTTCCGGCGATCCGCGGTTGGCCGTCGAACATCATCGGCGCCAGGAGCGACAGGGTCAGGAAGCCGTGGGCGACCGTGCCGCCGAACGGGGTCGCCTTGGCGCGTTCGGGATCCACATGGATGAACTGGTGGTCCTCGGTGACGTCGGCGAACTTGTCGATCCGGTCCTGGCCGATTTCGAACCAGCGCGAGACGCCGACCTCCTGGCCAGCCATCGCCTTGTAGGCGTCGAGAGTGATCTCAGACATGCAGGGCGTCCTTTGCGACGGGAAAGCGGGCCGCGATCGGCCCGAGAGGAAACGGCCCAAGCTGTCGCCTTGCGGCTTTGGAGGCGTCGCCCGACTACGCGCCTGAGCAGCGCCGCCCATCAGCATGTCAATCGACATTCTGAATGTCAATCGCGCCGATCCATGGCTCCTGCGCGCCGCCTGATTCCAGAAGCTGGTGTGACCGGCCCAATTCAGGCTTGACGACCTGGATGCTGAACATCAGGCTGTCATCTGCATGATGTGTGACATTCAAAAGTCGAGCTGGGCCCTGCGTCGTCTGCCTCATAGGACCGCGAGAACATGACCGAAGCCGCCGCCTCACCAGATGTCGCGCTCATCGTCGGGGGCGGTCCCGGCATCAGCGCGAGCTGCGCCCGGCTGTTCGCGCAGAACCACATGCGTGTCGCCGTCGCGGCCCGCGACCCTGACAAGCCGGTGCTGAAGGCCCTGGAGGCGTCGCATGGCGTGCGCCGCTACGGATGCGACGCCGCCGACCCAGCCGCCGTGGCGCGCCTGTTCCAGGAGGTTGTTCGAGACCTCGGGACTCCGACCCTGGTCGTGCACAACATCGATGGCCGTGTCGCCGGAATCTTCCGCAAGGGCATCACCGAAGCCGACCCGGGCGTGGCGCTGGAGACCCTCCGCAACGCGGCGTTCAGCGCCTTTCTGGTTGGCCAGCAGGCCGCGAGCGTGATGCGCGACAATCCCGTGAACGCGAACGGCGCGCGGGGCACGGTCATCTTCACCAACGCAAGCGCGGCGCTCAAGGGCTTCCCGACCAGCGCGGCCTTCGCCATGGCGTGCCAGGCTAAATCCGGCCTCGCCCAGAGCATGGCGCGGGAGCTGATGCCGCAGGGCATCCACATCGCCAATGTGCCGATCGACGCGGCGATCGGCTGGACGCAGGACGACGGCAGCCGCGCGCACCGGCTTGCGGGCACGTCGGTCGACGACAACATGGCCGATCCCGACCGCATCGCGGAGACCTACCTGCAGCTCCATCGCCAGCATCGCTCGACCTGGGCCTTCGAAGTCGTCCTGCGGCCGTGGTCTGAAAAGTGGTGACCCAGCGCGGGTGACGGTCAGCCTGGTCGAACGGCGCGAGTGGCTTTGAAGGCCAGCCGCCGCCCGATGGCCAGCACGTGATCGCCGCTAGATCCCGTCCAGACGGCAGCCGCGCGCCACGAGAATGGGCCGCAACGCGCGGAACGCCGCCGGATGCCGGAACAGCGGCATGCGCGGATAGAGATGGTGGATGATGTGGTACTGCATCCCCATCGTCAGGATATTGCCAAGCCGACTTCGGAAGCCGCGGGTGTCGCGGTAGCGGCCCAGGTCCGCGGCCGGATGGTGCGGCGACCAGCTGAGGAAGAACCGGATGTAGACCCCGCCGATGATGCGGGGCAGCCACACGAGCGCGGCCACCTCCATCGCATAGCCGGCCCAGGCGAACCCGAAGAGCAGGGCGTTGGTGGCGAGGGCGTAGATCAGAGCCACCGCACCCGCGCGCCGGGCCTCCTCGGTCCCAAGCCGCTCAAGGGCCTTGGCATAGGAGGTGTTCGCCTTCGAGACCGTCTGCAGCTGGCTGCGGATGTCCTTGGCGACCATGTACCAGGCGCTGTCGGACTTGGTGTTGATGTCCGGGTCGAGCTCCGGGTGGTTGGCGTGCTTGTGGTGCTCATAGTGGGTGAGGCGGGCCGCTTCGTAGGACAGCCCCATAGGGAACGGCGAGAGATGGCCGACGAGCTCGTTCAGCCAGAAGTGCCGCTCGCCTTCCCGCGCGATGATCCGGTGCTGGGCCTCGTGCGAGGGCAGGTAGGCGAGGATCACGTTCAGCGTCGCGATGGGCGCCGTCGCCCAGAGGGGTAGCATGCCCGACAGGGTCAGGGGCCAGAGTGACAGCCAGACGGCCAGGTTCGTGAACGCCCAGGCGATGGAGCCCCACGGCAGGCCGCCCATGAACTGGTCGGCGATCGAACGCTCCAGGCGCATCAGCTCCTGGGTCGAGAGCGCGCTGAGTTCGCGCTCCTGCACGGTTGCGGAAACGCTCATAGCCACCGGCCCGTCACGTTCGCAATGGCGCCCCAGGTCCCGCCGATCGCGAGCCCGACAAGCAGGGGCCACTGGGCCTGCGCCGCGGCCGGCAGCGTGCGCTCGAGGAGTTGCGTGATCAGCGGCGCGATGAAGCCGATCCCGAAAATGAATGGCATGCCCTGAAGCAGAAGCCCCAGCAGGCGACCCATGAGGCTGGGGCTGGCCGCGGCCGGCGGATCTGATCCGACTCCGCCACCCGGCGGGGGCGCGACGCTGTCTCGGGGCATAATCATCACTCCCTGTCGCCTGCTTCAATCAGGTCTGCTGATCGAGGGTACGCCGCGAGCGGGCTGGCCGGGATAGCGCGCTGCGCCATTCTCCTGACAGTTTGCGCCAGGGCCGCCGCCGCCGATGCTTGCGCGCGCGGTCCGCTCGGCTCGCGCGTTCCCTCAACCTCGGGACTGAACACCTAGGCTGGCTGGCCCGAATGGGCGTCGCTCGCCGTCCTCGCCAGCGTCCGGGCTGCCTCGGCGCCGGCCGAGAGAATCTGGTCCGACAACGCCTTCGAGGGCACGGCGCGGGCGAGCTGCAACGCGCCGACGAGGGTCGCATAGACTCCCAGCGCCACGCCCTGCGGGTCGCGCGTCTGCGGCGGAAAGCTGTCGGCCAACTCGCCGATGAGCCCCTCTAGCTGCTGCGCGAAGAGGTCGCGTGTCTCGGCCGGCTGGCGGGCGACTTCCGGCAGCAGCGCGGCGGAGGCGCAGCCTGTCCCCGGATTGTCGCGGTGTTCCGCCGACAGATAGATCGCCAGCACCGCCTCCAGGCCCCCCGCGGCCAGGGCCTCGCGCATCAGGTTCGTCTGGTCCTCCAGCGCCGCTCCCAGGCTCTCGCGGACCAGGTCGGCCTTGGATCGGAAGTGCGGATAGAAGGCTCCGTTCGTGAGCCCTGCCTCGCCCATGATGCCCGCCAGGCCCGAGGCGGCGATGCCGTCGCGGCGGAATCGTTCGGCCGCGATCTCGGTGATCCTGCGGCGGGATTCATCCTTGCGGCCTTTTTCGTAACGCATGCGTCCTCACAGCGGCTCGGCCTATTGCATTACGACTATCATGTCATATCATGAACATAATGCAATCGCCCAACACCCGTGAGGGAGGGGCATGGAGGCCACATGACCTTACCCGCAGGAAAGACGGCGATCGTGACCGGAGCCTCGATGGGCATCGGCAGAGCCACCGCCGAAGCGCTCGCCGGCAAAGGCTTCACCGTCTTCGGGACCAGCCGCCGAGCCGGCGTCGCGGGCCCGCAGCAGGTTTCGATGCTGACCTGCGACGTCACCGACGATGAGTCCGTCAAAACACTCGTCTCGACCGTGTTGTCGCGGACGGGGCGCATCGACGTCCTGGTCAACAACGCCGGCCTCGGTCTCCAGGGCGGCGCCGAAGAGTCTTCGATCGGGCAGGTGCAGTCGCTGTTCGACGTCAACCTGTTCGGGGTCATTCGCGCCACCAATGCGGTGCTCCCGTCGATGCGGCGGCATGGCGGCGGGCGCATCATCAATATCAGTTCGGTGTTGGGGCTGATCCCCGCGCCCTATTCGGCGTATTACGCCGCCACCAAACACGCGCTCGAGGGCTATTCGGAGTCGCTCGACCACGAGCTGCGGGGCTTCAACATCCGGGTCTCGCTTGTCGAGCCGGCCTATACGCGCAGCGTCTTCGACCAGAACGCCCTCGAGGCGGATTCGACACTGCGCGAATACGATCAGGCCCGGGCCGACGTGCGCGCTCTCCTGGCGGAGGTCATGCCTACGTCGGATCCGCCGGAAGTGGTGGCCGAGACTGTGCTCCTCGCGGCCACCGACAGGCGCCCGCGACGCCGCTACGCCGCCGGCAAGGTGGCGCGCCAGATCAGCGTCCTGCGCCGGTTCGCGCCCGTCGATACGTTCGACAAGAGTCTGCGCAAGCAGATGCGCCTGCCGGCCTAGGATCGAGCCTGCCGTGCGACCAGCCGGGGAGAGCGGAATGACCGACGACGCCATCGAGATGCACGTCCCTCGAAAGGGGGCCGCGGATGTCCTGACGCCACTGGAGCGTCGGTTGCCGCCGCCGGGGCCGGGCGAGGTGCGGGTCGCCGTCGAGGCGGCCGGCGTCGCCTATGCCGACATCATGATGCGCCAGGGCGTGTACGCCGGGCAGTCGCCGCCGGTGACGCCGGGCTACGATTTCGTCGGTCGCATCGAAGCCGTCGGCGCGGGCGTGACGGAGCTGGCGGCCGGCCAGCGGGTCGCCGGCGTGACCGTGTCGGGCTCCTATGCGACCCGCCGTAACGTCAACGCCCAATGGCTGGCGCCCGCGCCGGAAGGCGTCGATGCGGCCAAGCTCGTCGCCGCCGTGCTCAACGGCGTGACGGCCTGGCAGATGTTTCATCGGATCGCCAGTCCCGCCCCTGGGGAGTGGGTGCTGGTGCACGGCGCGGCCGGGGGCGTCGGCAACCTGTTGCTGGAACTGGCCAGGATCGCCGGCGTCAAGGCGATTGGCACCGCGTCGGCCAGCAAGGCTGAGGTCGTTCGCGCCCGCGGCGGGGAACCGGTCGACTACCGCGCAGAGGACGTGGCGGCTCGCGCCCGCGCGCTGAGCGGCGGCGGGGTCGTGGCCGCGTTCGACCACCTGGGCGGCAAGCACTTCAAGAAGGTGTCCATGGCCGCCCTGCGGCCGGGCGGCGTGGGGGTGCTCTATGGCGCCTACGACATGACACGCGACGGCAAGGTCAATCCGCTGGCGATCGCCGACCTGGTCATGAACGCCAGCTTCTCCAGCCTTGGGCTGTTTGGAAAGGGCCAGGGAGTCGTCGCCTATTCGGCCCAGCCCTGGCGTGACGGACGCCCGCTCGCATACCAGCAGGACCTCGCCGCGGTGCTGAAGCTCGTCGGGGACGGAGTCCTGTCGCCGCTGGTCGGCGCGACTTTCCCGCTGCGTGAGGCGGCGCAGGCCCACCGGGCGCTGGAGACCCGATCGGTCGCCGGCAAGATCGTTCTGGTGACGGCGTGAGGCCCCGGCCGGCGAGGGGGCGCCGCCCTGCAGGAACGCTCGTTGGCGGCGAGGCCGCCGACGTTCGGCGCGCGGGGGGCGCGCGCCAGATCAGAATCTTTTCGAGATTTCAAAGGACAACAAGATGAAGTTCAAGGCTTTGGTGGCGCGAAAGAGCGGCGAGACGATCGTGGCGCAGGTGGAGGCGATGGAGGACGCCGACCTGCACCCGGGCGATGTGACCATCGCGGTGGAGTGGTCCACCGTGAACTACAAGGACGGCCTGGCGCTGAGCGGCGCCAACATCATCAAGACTTTCCCCCTGGTTCCCGGCATCGACCTCGCCGGCGTCGTCGAGTCGTCCTCCGACCCGCGGTTCGCGGCTGGCGATCGCGTGGTCGTCAATAGCTGGGGCCTGAGCCAGACGCACCATGGCGGCTATGCGGAGCGCGCCCGGGTCCCTGGCGACTGGGTGATCAAGCTCCCCGACTCGATCTCGACGCGCCATGCCATGGCCATCGGCACGGCGGGATATACCGCCATGCTCAGTGTGCTGGCCCTTGAGCATGGCGGCGTGACCCCCGACAGGGGCGACGTGCTCGTCACCGGCGCCGCCGGCGGGGTGGGATCGGTCGCGATCGCATTGCTTTCGCGCCTCGGCTACCGGGTGATCGCCTCGACGGGCCGACTTGAGGAGACGGACTACCTCACGGCGCTGGGCGCCGCCGAGGTCATCGATCGGGCGACGCTGTCGGCGCCGGCGCGCGGCCCGATTGGCGCGGAGCGCTGGGCCGGTGTCGTCGACTCGGTCGGCAGCCACACGCTCGCCAATGCCTTGGCGCAGACGAAGTATCGCGGTGTGGTCACCGCCTGCGGATTGGCCCAGGGCGTGGACCTGCCCACAACGGTGCTGCCCTTCATCCTGCGCAACGTCACCCTCGCCGGGATCGACTCCGTCAACGCGCCCAGCGCTGTGCGAGCCGAGGCGTACGCGCGCCTTGCCCGCGACCTTGATCTGGACAAGCTCGAGAGCACGGTCACCGAAGTTGGGCTCGCCGAGGCGCTCCAGGTCGCCCAGGCGGTGTTGCGCGGCGAGGTCCGCGGTCGGGCTCTCGTGGACGTCCGCCGCTAGGCGCGGCCCGCCTCGCGATGGATCGTCGTGACGGAACGGGACGTCGCTGAGCCTACCCGCCGCCTTCGCGCCGATTGGCGCGCGGCGGCGGCGCTGCGCCTCACCAGGGCTCGTGGAAAGGCCGCACCTCGGCCAGGAAGGCCCAGGCGTCCCGCGGCTGGTGCGCCAGATGGAAAACCTCGCCGGCGATGGAGGCCGGGGAGATGAAGAAGTCGTCGGGGGCGTCCTTCATTCGTTCCCGCTGCCAGGGCACGTCGATGACGGCGTCGATGATCAGGTAGGCGACATGCACGCCCTTGGGGCCCAGGTCGCGCGCGATGGACTCGGCCAGGATGCGTTGGGCCGCCTTGGTCGGCGCGAACCCCGCGAAGAAGGCCTTGCCGCGCTGCGCCGAGGTGTTCCCCGTAACGATCAGGGCGCCGTCGCCCGCCTCGACCATGGCCGGAGTCGTCAGCCGTGCCAGGTGCATCAGGGCCATCGTGTTGATCTCGAAGTTGCGCTGCAGCACCGACGGATCGATATCGCGGAAGCTACCGAAGGCGCCGCCGACCGCGTTGTGGACGACCACCTTCGGCGCTCCGACGCGGGCGAGCACGCCTTCGAGCGCGGCCAGGTCAGTGACATCGCACGGACAGGCGATCGAGTCGGGGATCTCCGCTTCGAGGGCCGCCAGGCGGTCCGCGTCGCGCGCCAGCATGGCGACGCGGTAGCCGCCCTCGGCAAAGCGGCGCGCAACGCTGGCGCCGGTTCCGGGGCCGACGCCGGTGACGAGGGCCAGGGGTTTGGTCGAGGGCATCACGCCACCTCCTTAGGCGCGAGGGCTTCGCGCACGAAATCGAGCCGGTCATTTCCGAAGAACATCTCGTCGCCGACGAAGATGGTGGGCGCGCCGAACACGCCGCGTCCCGCGGCGGCCTCCGTGGCCGCCTCGAGGGCCTTCACCGTCGTCTCCTGAACAGCCGCGGCGATGAGTTCGGCCGCCGGCAGCCCGCGCGCGGCGAGCGTCTTCTCAAGGCCGGTGGGCGAGGGGTCGCCCTTGCCGCCCCAGACTGCATTGAAGATCGTATCGACGACCGCCGCCCGGGTGGTCTCGTCCTGCGCCGCCGTCGCCACGCGGAGCAGAAGGTCACCGTCCAGCTTTTCCCTGTCGGGGGGGATCACCTGGACCCCGTAGCGCGCCGCCCAGCGGCCCAGGTCCTTACCCGCATAGGTGCGCTTGACGGGGCAGGTGATGGTGGTCGGCGTGTTGTTGACCAACTTCATCAATGGCAGGACCGAGATCGGTACGAGGCGAACCGGCGCGCCGAGCATCCCCAACTGGCTGTGCGCCAGGTAACTGTAGGGGCTCTGGAAATCGAAATAGAACTCTATGGTCGCGCTCATGCGCCAGCTCCCTTGTTGATATTGTCGAGGAGGGCGCGGACGGTGTCGTCGGCGCCTGGTCCAGGCTGATAGCGGATCCGTTCGCGCGGGACCGCGCGGCCGGTCCGAGGATCGACGAGCGCCAGCCGCAGCTCGCTTCCGGTCTTGGTGTCGACCACCTGCATGGTCGGCGCGCCGTAGCCCGTGGCGTCCCAGCGGTCGCCCCACTCGCGCAGGGCCGTGGTCACTTTCCAGAAGTCACGACCCTTGTCGGTAAGTCGGTATTCGTCGCGAGGCGGCCGAACCCGATAGCGCATCCGCTCGACGAGCCCTTGCGCCTCCAGGTTCTTCAGGCGCGTGGCCAGGGTGGTGGTCGGAATCCCCGTGCTGGTCCGCAGGTCGTCGTAGCGGTGAAGGCCCAGCGCCAGGTCGCGCAACAGCAGGATCGTCCACTTGTCGCCGACCAGTTCCAACGCGCCGGCGATCGAGCAGCGCATGCCGGCGAATGATTTGGGCCTCATAGTGCGGGTTCCAGTGACTCTTGTAATTAGAGTGACTGGCCGTTGAGGCAATGGCAAGTGCAAAAAACGAACCCATAGACGCCCATCCGCTTCAACTTGTGCTTGACCGTCTGGATGATGGTCATCATGTTAATTCGCATGCATGAGGCATAGCATCCAGATGTCGCCGGAATGAGCCGCGGGTTCGCAGCCAGGCCAGGCAGGGCGACCGCGAGCCACGGCCCGCGCCGAGGGGAAGGGACGATGATGGCGAAGCCGGTGACCGTCCTGGCGCTCTTGACCGATCTCGCCCTACCGACCTTCGGGTGCATGGAGCTGCAGCCCGCGCGCTTCGACGCCGAGGCTCGGCGGCTGTCGGTCTCGGCTCATATCGGGGCCGAGTTCGCGGACGGCCAGGGCTTGGTCCGCGGCGGCTTCTTCGCCGCCGTCTTGGACGACGTCATGACCGGCGCCGTCATCCTGGCGCTCGGCGGCCAGGCCGAGCCGCGGCTCCTCACCCAATCGCTCGACTACTTGTGCGGCGCTGGCCCAGGCGAATTCACCGCCGAAGGATGGGTGGTGAGCGTCGGTCCGGACTACTGCCTAACGCGGGGGGAGCTTCGCGGACCGAACGGTGAGCTCGCCGCCATGGCCCAGGGCGTGGTCGCGCGGAACACAGGCGACGGCTGAGCCGATGACGGCGGCCTGACGATCCAAATGAGAGGGAAAGACACATGACCTACGCCCTTGTCACGGGCGCCTCGTCGGGGATCGGCGCGGTCTATGCCGATCGTCTCGCGGCGCGCGGCCACGACCTGATCCTCGTCGCCCGCCGCGGCGATCGGCTGGAGGCCCTGGCCGCGAGACTGCGCCAGGACCACGGACGGCAGGTGGAGGTTCATCCCGCCGACCTCGGCGACCCGGAGGACCTCGCGCGGATCGAGGCGCTATTGATCGCGCGTCAGGACATCGCGGTGCTGGTGAACAATGCGGGCCTCGGCGCCGGCGGCCCCAGCGTGTCGGCCGATCGCGACGCCGTGGAGACCCTGGTCAAGATCAACGTTCTGGCGCTCACGCGGCTGTGCCTTGCCGTCACGCCCCGGTTCGCGGCGCGCGACGACGGGCTGATCATCAATCTCGGGTCGGTGATCGCGGTCATCCCGTCGGCGACCGCCGCGGCCTATAGCGGCTCCAAGGCCTATGTCCTCAACTTCTCCCGCTCCCTGCAGAGCGAGTTCTCCAAGACGAACGTGAAGGTGCAGGTCATCCTGCCTGGTCCCGTCCGCACCGAGTTCTTCGGCGACCGGCCGCCGCCGTTCCCCGATGAGCTCGTCATGTCTCCCGAGACCGTGGTCGACATCGGGTTCCAGGCGCTGGACCAGGGCGAGCTCGTGTGCTGGCCGACCCTGCACGACCTTCAGGCCTGGACGGTCTTCGACGATGCGCGGCGGACGCTTAGCAAGGCGATCAGCCAGAACGCCGTTCCGCCGGCCCGCTACGGCCTGCCCGCCCCAGAGGCGGCATGACGGCCATCCCAACCCCAGTTCCAGGAGACCTTCGATGAGTGAAACCGCAGTCCAGGTGGGCCGCGTCCGTCAGGAGCGCCACGGCCACATCCTGAAGATCGTGATCGACAATCCCGGCAAGATGAACGCCTTCAGCCCCGAAATGATGGAGGAATTGTCGGCGGCGTTCACCGTCCTCGACCGCGACGACGACCTCTGGGTCGGGGTCCTGTGCTCGGAGGGCGAGCATTTCACCGCCGGTCTCGACATGCCCAAGTTCTTCGGCCCCAAGGCTGTGAAGCTTGACCGGCCGGCGGGCAATATCGACCCCTTCGGACTGGAGAACCGCTGCCGCAAGCCGGTGGTGACAGCGATCCAGGGGGTCTGCTTCACCATCGGAATCGAGATCATGCTGGCCGGCGACATCGTGGTGGCGGCCGACAATGCGCGGCTGTGCCAGATGGAGTCCAAGCGGGGGATCGCGCCGCTTGGCGGGGCGCACTTCCGCTATGTCACCCGCGCCGGCTGGGGCGACGCCATGTACCACCTGTTGCTCTGCGACGAGTTCACGGCCGCCGAGGCGCACCGCATCGGCCTCGTCCAGGAGGTGGTGGCCCCCGGCCAACAGGTCGAACGGGCGATGGAGCTTGCCGCGATCATCGCGAGGAACGCGCCGCTGGGCATCCAGGTGACCAAGGAGGCCGGCCTCAAGTTCATCGAGGCCGGCGAACGCGCCGCCATCGACGTCATCCCCGCAATCCGCGCGCGGGTGATGGAAAGCCAGGACGCCAAGGAAGGCATCCAATCCTTCGTCGAACGCCGCGCGGCGGTCTTCCAAGGCCGCTGAGCCAAGAGGCGTCGGGGAAGGGCGCCTTTTGGGCGGATCGTGGTCTTGAACCGGCCGCGATCCGTCGACCTTCCATGCAACGGACAAACCCCATGACGACCTATTCGCCGCCCATCGACGACTACCTGTTCCTGCTGCACGACGTCCTGCGCGTTCAGGCGCGGCACGACATCGCCGGCTTCGCCGACCTGGAGCCGGACCTGACGCGGCAACTCCTGGAGGGGGCGGGCGTCTTCCTGCGGGAGGTGTGGCAGCCGCTGAACCAGGTTGGTGACGAAGAGGGCTGCCGCCTGGAGAACGGCGTCGTGCGCACGCCCGCCGGCTTCGGCGAGGCCTATCGCGGTTACTGCGAGGCCGGCTGGAACCGGCTGAGCGCCCCGGAGGCCTTCGGCGGCGCCGGTCTGCCAGGGGTCATCTCGCAGGCAGTCTCCGAAATGGCCTCGTCGGCCAACGCCGCGCTGTTCCACTATCCCGCCCTGACCAACGGCGCCTGCTCGAGCCTGATCCTCACCGGCGCGCCCTGGATGCTCGAGCACGTCGTTCCGCAGATGGTCAGCGGCGACTGGTGCGGCACCATGTGCCTGACCGAGCCCCACTGCGGCACGGACCTGCGGCTGATGAAGACCCGGGCCGTCGCCCAGCCCGACGGCTCATACCGGATCACGGGCGCCAAGATCTTCATCTCAGGCGGCGACCACGACCTGACCGAGAACATCGTCCACCTGGTGCTCGCCAAGCTGCCCGACGCGGAGGGCCGCTATTCCGACGACCTGGCCACCGTGAGCCTTTTCATGGTTCCCAAGGTGCTGATCGACTCCGAGACGGGCGCTCTGGGCGCCCGCAACGGCGTCACTGTGGGCAGCCTCGAGAAGAAGATGGGGCTGAAGGGCAGCGCCACCTGCGTGCTGAACTTCGACGACGCCATCGGCTACCGGCTGGGGACGACGAAGGCTGACGCCCCGCCCGGATCGAAGTCCGCCGGCATGAGCGGCATGTTCCACATGATGAACCACGCCCGCCTGGGCACGGGGCTGGGCGCGGTGGCGGCGGCCGAGGTCGCCTATCAGAACAGCGCGAGCTACGCCCTGGAGCGGCGATCCGGCCGCGCGGTCGACCCGGCCGATCGCACCGGGTCGGCGGCGGATCCGATCATCGTCCACCCGGACGTGCGCCGCATGCTCCTGCAGCAGCGCGCCTTCGTCGAGGGCGCCCGGGCCGCGGCCCTCTGGGTCGCCGAGCTGCTGCACGAAGAGCAGGCCGGCGCCGAGCCGGCGCAGCGGCGGCGTGCGGCGGGCCTCGGCCAGCTCCTGACTCCCGTCATCAAGGCCTATTTCTCCGACCGCGGGTTCGAGGGGACCAATGCCGCGGTCCAGGTATTCGGCGGCCACGGCTATATCCGCGAGAACGGCATGGAGCAGTTCGTCCGCGACGCCCGGATCTACCAGCTCTACGAGGGTTCCAACGGCATCCAGGCGTTCGATCTGGTGGCCCGGAAGCTGCCGTCTGACGGCGGGGCGGCGGTCACCGCCTTCCTCGACGAACTCCGGGCGATCGCGGCGTCGGCCGAGATGTGCTCGGCAACGCTGGACGTCTATGCGGGAAACCTGCTCCGTGGAGCCGAGGCCATCGAGGAGGTGGTCGCCTGGCTTCGGCAAGCCGGCCAGGACCGTGGCGAGACCCTGGGCGCGGCCTCCTACGACGTGCTCAACCTGTTCGGCGTGGTGCTGGTGGGCGCCTTCTGGCTCCGCATGGCCGTCGTGGCCGAAACAAAGCTCGCCGCCGGCGAGGGCGACCCGATCCTACTGCGCCGCAAGCTCGTGCTCGCCCGCTACTGGTTCGAACGCGAAATGCCCGCCGTCGACACCTTCCTGCGGCGCGCCCAGTCCGGCGCCGACGGGCTCATGGCCCTCGCGGCTGACGCCTTCTGACGGCGCCACCCCCCATTCCACTTTAACCCGACCTTCAGGACGACCGACATGACCGCTCCCAACCTCTTCGACCTCACCGGCAAGACCGCCCTGATCACCGGCGGCTCGCGCGGCCTGGGCCTACAGATCGCCGAGGCGCTGGGCGACGCTGGCGCGCGCCTGGTGATCTCCTCGCGCAAGCCCGCCGACCTGGAGGTCGCCAAGGCGCACCTGGAAGGCCGCGGCGTCACTGTGGACTACATCGTCGCCGACAACGGCAAGGACGAAGACATCCTGCGGCTGGCCCATGAGGCCATCGCCAAGCTCGGCCGGGTCGACATCCTGGTCAACAACGCCGGCGCCACCTGGGGCGCGCCGGCCGAGGATCACCCGATCGAGGCCTGGGACAAGGTGATGAACCTCAATGTCCGCTCCCTGTTCATCCTGTCGCAGCAGATCGCCAAGCGTTCGATGATCCCCAACCGCTACGGCCGGATCATCAACCTGGCCTCGATCGCCGGTCTCCGCGGCGGCGCCGGGGTGATCGCCTACAACACCTCCAAGGGCGCGGTGGTGAATTTCACCCGCGGTCTGGCGGCGGACTGGGGCCCGCATGGGATCACCGTCAACGCCCTGGCCCCGGGCATGTTTCCCTCGAAGATGACGGCGGGCGTCTTCAAGGAAAAGGGCGTCGACCATTTCGCCAACGGGGCGCCGCTGCGGCGGGTCGGCGACAGCGAGGACCTCAAGGGCGCCGCGCTCCTGTTTGCGTCCGACGCCGGCAAGCACATCACCGGCCAGACCCTCGCCGTTGACGGCGGCGTGACCGCGGTCTGAGCGCAGGGCTCGCATCGGCCGCGCCACGAACCATTGAAACGGCATTCTGCATGTCGAGTAGCACTCAGAAGTGCGACGAGCGAGCGCTGAGCGGCGGTCACGGAGGACTGGGATGAGCACTGTCGAGACGCACAAGACCGCCTGCATCCTCTGCTACGTGAACTGCGGCCTGGAGGTCGAGGTCCAGGGCCGGCAGATCACCAAGGTTCGCGGCGATCGGGACAATCCGAGGTCCCAGGGCTACCTCTGCCAGAAGGCGGGGCGCATCCCGTTCTACACCAACAACATAGCCCACCGGCTGACCACGCCGCTGCGGCGCACGCCGGCCGGCGACTTCGAGCCAATTGATTGGGACACGGCGATCGGAGAAATCGCGGCGAAGCTGAACGCGATCCGGGCCGAGCACGGGGGTTACGCCTTCGGCTTCTACGGCGGCGGCGGGCAGGGCAACACCCTGGGCGGCCCCTACGGCCTGGCGCTCTCCAAGGCGATGGGATCCTCCATCTTCTACAACGCCCTGTCGCAGGAGAAGACCGGCGACTACTGGGTGAACGGGGAGATGTTCGGCGCCCAGAACTGCCACACGGCCGAGGACATTGACCACACGGATCTGCTGGTGGTGATCGGCTCCAATCCCTGGATGGCCAACGGCTTCACCCGCGCCCGCGAGGCGGTCGCCGAGATCCGCAAGGACCCCGCCCGCAAGCTCCTCGTCGTCGATCCGCGGCGCACGGAGGTGGCGGAGCACGCCGACCTGCACCTGCGCCTGCGGCCGGGGACGGACGCCTTCCTCCTCGGGGCGATCCTGGCGATCATCGTGCGCCGCGGCGGTGAGGATCGCACCTTCATAGCGGCCCACACCGAGGGTTTCGACGCGGTGCGGGACGCGCTCCTGGACATCCCAGTGGACGACTGGATCCGGGTGGCCGACGTCCCGCGCGCCGAGGTCGAGGCGGCGGTGGACATGATCCTCGCCGCACCGTCCATGACCGTGCGCGTGGACGTTGGGCTGCAACAGGCCCGCAATTCGACGCTGAATTCCTATCTCGAGAAGCTGCTCTTCCTGCTCACCGGGAACTTCGCCAAGCGCGGCGCCAACGGGCTCCATGCCTGGCTCGCGCCGCTGATGGGCCACTCCCGGCCCGACGACGTGGCGCCGGTCACTGGGCAGTTGAAGATCGCCGGCCTCCTGCCGCCCAACATGCTTCCGGCGCAGATCCTGACGGACCATCCGGAGCGCCTGCGCGCATTTTTCGTGGACTCCGCGAACCCGGCCAACAGCGTGACCAACACCGCCCTCGTGGAGCAGGCCTTCCGGGCCCTCGACCTGATGGTGGTGATCGACGTCGCCATGACCGAGACGGCCCGGCAGGCCGACTATGTGCTGCCCGCCGCCAACCAGTTCGAGAAGTGGGAGAACAGCCTCTTCACCTACGAGTATCCCCGCAACTATTTCCATGTCCGGGCCCCGCTCTTCCCGCCGCTCGAGGGGACGCTCGTCGAGGCCGAGATCTATGCGCGGATCGTGCGCGCCATGGGAGACCTGCCGGACGACCGGACCCTCGCCGAACTCCGGAACCTGGCGGCGAACGACCGCCCGGCCTTCTCGCAGGCGTTCCGGGCGCTTACGCGCAGCGACCCCAAGTATGGCGCCATCGCCGCGGTGATCCTCTACGAGACCCTGGGGGCGACGCTCCCGGGCGGGGCCGCCGCGACCGCGCCCTGGTGGCTTCCCGCCCACCGCTTCGCCGCCGAATTCGGCGAGAGCGTCCACCGGGCGGGGATCGAGGGGGAGGGGTTCGAGCTCGGGGAGAACCTGTTCGCGGCGATCCTGTCGGAGCGCTCCAGCGTCGCCTTCAGCGACCTGGACTACGAGGACACCTGGAGCCTGATGAAACATCCCGACCGGCGCGTGCGCCTGGCCGTACCGGCGATGCTCGACTGGCTGAAGCGCCTCGATCCCGCGGACGCTGAGCCGGACCCGGACTACCCGTTAATGCTGATCGGCGGCCAGCGGCGCAACTACAACGCCAATCAGATCATGCGCGACCCGCGCTGGCGCAAGACCGATCCGCACGGCGCGCTACACCTTCATCCCGACGACATGGCCGCCGCGGGCGGCTTGGCGGGGGGCTGGATGGCGGTGGAAACCCGCGTCGGACGGATCGTGGTCAAGGCCGAGGTCGACGAGAACCTGAGGCCGGGCCAGGCCTCGCTGCCCCACGGCTATGGCCAGATCTACGACACCCCGGGCGGCCAGGTGACGGTGGGCCCCCGGCTGAATGTGATCACGGACTGCGACGACTGCGACCCCATCGCCAAGACGCCGTACCACAAGAACGTCGCGATCCGGGTGAGCCGCCCGACCGCGGCCGAGATCGCGGCGATGGAAGAGCAGGCGGCCCGGCTGGGGGAGGTCGCCTGATGCGCGCCACGCCGTCCGAGCCATCGAACCAATTGTCTCCGGCACGCCGGTGGAACCGATAGGGGAACCGCCCATGGGCGAAATTCTGCAGATCCGCGATCGCAGCCACGTGCGCACGATCGTGCTCAACCGGCCGGAGAAGAAGAACGCACTCAGCCAGGCCTTGGCCTGGGGCGTGATCGGGGCGGTAGAGGACGCGGCGAAGGACGACGACGTCTGGGTCGTGGCCATCACCGGGTCCGGCGACGCCTTCTGCGCGGGACTCGACCTGTCCGACGCCGAGCCGCATTCCCCGTTTACCCCGCAGACGGCTCAGCTCGACGACATCGGCTGGGTGGGTCACTTCCTGCTGTCGATCCGCAAGCGCTGCGACAAGCCGGTCGTCGCCGGCGTGAACGGGGTCGCGGTGGGGGCGGGGCTCGGGCTTGCGATGGCGGCCGACGTGCGCCTCGTCAGCCGCAGCGCTCGGCTCATGGCGGGCTACACCCGCATCGGCGGCTCGCCCGATGCCGGGCTGACCATAACCCTGCCGCAGGCGATCGGCTACGAGCGCGCGATGCGGTTCATGATGGAGAACCGCATGTTGGTGGGTGACGAAGCTGTCGCCTGGGGACTGGCGGGGGAAGCCGTGGACGACGCCGCGTTCGCCGACCGGCTGCAGGCCTACTGCGACGAGCTTTGCGCCTGGTCGCCGATCACCCTTCGCCTCCTCAAGCGCGGCATCGTCGCCGCGACCGACTCCGTCGACATGGAGCACCAGCTCCGCTTCGAGGTGGCCAATATCCACCGGGCCTTCGCGAGCCAGGACGGGCAGGAGGCGCGTCGCGCCTTCCTCGAAAAGCGCGCGCCGCGGTTCACGGGCCGATGATCGCCCGTCCCCCCGCCGGAGGCGCCTGGGCCCCTTTCGAGGTCCGCTGGAGCGAGGCCGAGATCGAGGCGGTGCTCGAAAAGGTGCGCAACTACCCCTGGCCGTTGACCGCGCAGGTGGCGGACGGCTGGGCCTATGGCTGCGACCCGGCCTACCTGCGGGCGCTGTGCGATCAATGGACGGGCGCGTGGGACTGGCGCGCCGCCGTGGCTGACCTCAACCGCTTCCCGCAATATACGGCCCGGGTCGACGGCTTCGACCTGCACTTCCTGCACGTGGTGGGCGAGGCCAAGGGCAAGCGGCCGCTGCTGCTCAGCCACGGCTGGCCGGGTTCGCACTACGAGTTCTGGCGCACGATCGAACCCCTGGCCTTCCCCAGCCGCTTCGGCGGCGAGGCCTCCGACGCCTTCGATCTCGTGATCCCGTCGCTCCCGGGCTTCGGGTTCTCCTCCAAGCCTTCGCGTCCGATCGGGCCGCGCGCGACCGCCCAGCTCTTCAACACCCTGATGACCCAGGTGCTGGGCTACCCGACCTACCTGGCCCAGGGCGGCGACTGGGGCGCGATGGTCACCTCCTGGCTCGGCCGCGAGCACCGGGCCGCGCGCGCCATCCACCTCAACATGCTCTGGTTCCGGCCGCGCGGCGGCCCCGCCACGGAGGCGGAGACGGCGTGGGCCAAGGCCCAGGAGGCGCTGGAAGCCAGCGTCGGCGGCTATTTCCGCCTGCAGGTCTCCAGGCCGCAGTCGATCGCCTGGATGGGCGCCGGCAACCCGGTCGGCCAGGCGGCCTGGATCGCGGAGCGCTTCCACGACTGGTCGGACCTGCGGTTCAAGCCGCTGGACGAGGTCCATGCGAAGGACAACCTCCTCACCAACATCATGCTCTATGTGATGACCGGCAGCTTCACGACGGGCAGCTGGTTCTATCGCGGGGCCTTCGACGAGGGCGGGTTCATCGTCGAGCCGGGCGAGCGCTGCGAGACGCCCACCGCGTTCGCCAGCTTCCCGGGGGAGGGCCGGCTCAAGCCGCCGCCGCGCTCATTCGCCGAGCGCGCCTACAACATCGTGCGCTGGACGGACATGCCGCAGGGCGGCCACTTCGCGGCCATGGAGGAGCCCCGGCTGTTCGTCGATGACGTGCGGGCCTGGGCGCGCGAGCAGGACTAAGTCGCGGCAAGCGCGAACCCAACACACGCACACTCCGGGGCTTTCGAATGGCGTCGACAAACGCGCGCCTCGACAATCCCCCGCAGAACCGCTTGGGCATGGATCTCATCACGAGCTTCGGCGCGGCCGTTCAGCGGATCGGCGCCGACCCGGCGATCCGGGTGGTCCTCTTGTGGGGAAGGCGCCGGACTTCTGCCACGGCGGCGACTTCACGAACTGGCTCTGGGTTCGCGTTGCGCTGCGCGCACTCATTGCCCGCTCAATAGGGCTTGCCATTCCTGCTTAGACTATTAAGTGCTATTTTGGAACTGGATATTGGGCGTCGGCGCTGCGCAATCACGACCCGGTCGTCGGCGCGGGGGGGATCACCGCCGCGATCATCTCGGGATCGCGGCGACAGAAGGGCGAACATGATGTTGACGGTGGAATTCTATTTCGATTTCGGCAGCCCCAATGCCTATCTGAGCCACAGGGTGATCCCGCAGATCGAGGCGCGGACTGGCGCGACCTTCGAGTACGTGCCGGTGCTCCTGGGCGGGATTTTCAAGGCGACAGGCAATCAGTCGCCGGCCACGGCCTTCGCCGGCATCAAGAACAAGTTGGCCTACGATGGGCTCGAGATGCGGCGGTTCGTGGAACGGCACGGCATTGCGCAATTCCGCTCCAATCCGCATTTCCCGGTCAACACCCTGCAGCTCATGCGCGGCGCGGTCGCCGCTCAGGTGGCTGGGGTGTTCGAAAGCTATGTCGAGAGCGTCTACGCAGACATGTGGGAGCGTGGCCGAAAGATGGACGACCCGGAGGTCCTCCGCGCCGCCTGGTCGGAGGCCGGCCTGCCGGTCGAGGAACTGCAGCGGCTCATCCAGACCGACGAGGTCAAGAGCAGGCTGATCGCCAACACCGAGGCGGCCGTAACCAAGGGCGCGTTCGGCAGCCCGACCTTCATTGTGAATGGGACGGAACTGTTCTTCGGCAAGGACCGCTTGCGCGACGTCGAGGAAGAGATTGTCCGTCAGCAACACGTCCGCGAACGGGCCTGAGCGACCCTGCTTCTTTCCGCCGAAGCCTCAGCGGTTCTTTGGCTCCCACAATCTTCAACTCAGGACCTGGAAAGACATGCCGAACAAGGAATCTAAGGGCGTCTGTCTCGTGATCGGGGCCGGCGACGGCGTCGGGAGCGCGATCGCCAAGGCATTCGCGCTCGATGGCTTCGAGACCGTGATCACCCGTCGGGCCCGCAATCTCGACCAACTCGAGGTGACCGCCCAGGACATTCGGGCGCGGGGCGGGGTGGTCCACGCCAAGGGCGTCGACGCGCGCTCTGAGGAGGAGACCATCGCGCTCTTTGCCGAGATAGAGCGTGATATTGGCCCGATCGAGGTGGTGGTGTTCAACATCGGTGCAAACGTGCGGTTCAGCATCGAGGAGACCACGGCGCGCGTCTTCCACAAGGTCTGGGAGATGGCCTGTTTCGCGGGCTTCCTGGCTGGGCGCGAAGCCGCCAAGGTGATGGTCCCGCGCGGTCACGGCAGTATCTTCTTCACCGGCGCCACGGCCAGCATCCGCGGTCGGGAGGGCTTCGCTGCTTTCGCTGCGGCCAAGGCCGGCCTTCGGATCGCCGCCCAGAGCATGGCGCGCGAACTCGGCCCCAAGGGTATTCACGTCGCGCACATCATCTGCGACGGCTCGATCGACGGGGTGTTCTCTCGGCAAAACATCCCCGACCTGGAGCAGCGTCTGGCGGAAGACCGGGTGCTGAAGACCGATGACATCGCCGAAACCTACCTCGCCCTGCACCACCAGAAGCGCTCGGCCTGGACGCACGAACTCGATCTGAGGCCCTGGAGCGAGCCGTTCTAGCTGCGGCTCGCGCCCCCCGCCATAGCCTTATTTCCGGAGGCCTTCATGCGTGAAGCCGTCATCGTTTCCACCGCCCGCACCCCTATCGGAAGGGCCTATCGCGGCGCCTTCAACAACACCCACGCCCAGGCGCTGGGCGGTCACGCGATCGGCAACGCGGTCCAGAGGTCCGGCGTGGCGGGCGAAGAAATCGACGATGTGGTGATGGGAGCCTCACTGCAGCAAGGCTCGACCGGTTTCAACATCGGCCGCCAGTCGGCCTTGCGGGCCGGTCTGCCGGTGACGGTGTCGGGCCAGTCGATGGATCGCCAGTGTTCGTCGGGCCTGATGGCCATCGCCACGGCGGCCAAGCAGATCATCGTCGATGGCATGAGCATCACAGTCGGCGGTGGCGTCGACTCGCTGTCCCTGGTGCAGAACGAACACATGAACATGTTCCGCGCCGCCGACCCGGCGCTGCTGGCCAACCATCCAGGCGTCTATGCGCCGATGATCGAGACCGCGGAACTGGTGGCCGAGCGCTACGGGATCAGCCGCGAGGCCCAGGATGACTATGCCCTGCAGTCCCAGCAGCGCACCGGGCAGGCCCAGGCCGATGGCCGGTTCGATGCTGAAATCGTTCCCCTGACGACGATCATGATCGTCGTCGACAAGGCCACCGGCGCCCACAGCGAGCGGGAGGTCACCTTGTCGGCCGACGAGGGCAATCGGCCCCAAACCACCCTGGCCGACCTGCAGAAGCTGCAGCCGGTGTGGAAGGGCGGCGGCTTCGTCAAGGAAGGCAAGTACGTCACGGCCGGCAACGCCAGCCAGCTGTCGGATGGCGCATCGGCCTCGGTGCTGATGGAGGCCAAGGCGGCCGAACGCCGGGGTCTGACGCCCCTGGGCGCCTATCGCGGCATGGCTGTCGCGGGCTGCGCGCCCGAGGAGATGGGCATCGGTCCTGTGTTCGCGGTTCCCAAGCTGCTCAAGCAGCACGGCCTGACTGTCGACGACATCGGGATCTGGGAGTTGAACGAGGCCTTCGCGAGCCAGGTGCTCTATTGCCGCGACAGGCTGGGCATTCCCAACGAGCGGCTGAACGTTTCGGGCGGCGCGATCTCAATCGGCCACCCCTATGGCATGACCGGGGCCCGGGCGACGGGTCACGTGCTGATCGAAGGCAAGCGGCGTGGCGCCAAGTACGGTGTCGTCACCATGTGTGTCGGTGGCGGCATGGGCGCGGCAGGACTGTTCGAAATCCTCTGAGCGGCTGAGCGTAAACGCTCAGCTTCGACCAGGTGATCGCCCTGAGCGTTGTCAGCGCCGGCAATTCAAAGGCCGATGCGCGCGCCGGGAGACGTCGTCGAAGTCTTGAAACGCGCAGCCTGGGCGGATGACGACGCGGGCGGCGGTTGGCAGGGAGTTCGACTGGGTGGACCTTGTGTCCAAGGAACTAACGGCCATGACCTTGGCCACCTTGTTCGTGAAGCTCTTAAGGCTAGGACGCTCCCCATCCCTGGCCTGGGTCGTGCTTCCGGGTTCCATTCTAGAAACTAGTCAGTCCCGATGCTGCGGAAGATGGCGCTGGCGTTCACGCCGCCGAACCCGAAACTGTTGGTCATGGCGTGGGTGAGGCCCTCGACCGGGCGGGCGGCCCGCAACAGGTCGATCCCGGCCGCTGCCGCGTCCGGCTCGACCAGGTTCAAGGTGGGCGGCAGGTGTTGGTCTCTAAGGGCGAGCACGGTGAACGCCGCCTCCAGCGCGCCCGCCGCCCCCAGCAGATGGCCGGTCGACGACTTTGTAGCTCCGACGGCGACGCGGGCGTCTCCGAACACCGCGTGAATGGCGCGAAGCTCACAGGCGTCCCCCATCGGCGTCGAGGTCGCGTGGGCGTTGAGGTAGCCGACCACGGCCGGCGTGACCCGCGCTTGCGCCAAGGCCAGGCGCATAGCGCGCTGCGCGCCTTCCCCATCCGCGGGCGCGGCGGTGATGTGATGGGCGTCGGCGCTGGTCCCGTAGCCCACGAGTTCCGCCAGGGGTTGCGCGCCCCTCGCCATCGCGTGGTCCAGGGCCTCGAGCACCAGCATGGCCGCCCCCTCGGCGAGGACGAACCCGGCCCGCTTGGCGTCGAAGGGGCGCGACACCGCTTCGGGATGGAGTTCGCAACCGGTCGCCAGGGCGCGGGCGGCGCCGAACGCGCCGAACACGAGAGGGTGGAGGCAAGCTTCCGAGGCGCCGCAGATCGCGACATCGGCCTCGTCGGCGCGGATCAGGCGCGCCCCATCGCCCAGGGCCTGAAGTCCGGCCGCGAACGCACCCTGCGGCGCGCCAATGGGCCCCTTGAAGCCGTGCCGGATTGAAATCCAGCTGGCCCCCATGCTTCCCAGGAAGGTCGGCAAGGCGAAGGGCGACAGCCGTGAAGGTTCTTGGTCCTCGCCGGGGCGGACCGCGTTGGCGATGGATTCCAATCCGCCAAGGCTGGAGCCGACAACCGTCGCGATTCGGGCAGGATCGGTTTGACCGCGGTCCAGGACGCCGGCCGCGCGAATGGCTTCGTCGGCCGCGACGAGCGCGAACTGGACGAAACGGTCCATCTTGCGTCGGTCGCGAGCGCTGGCGGCGGCATCGGGATCGAAGCCGCCCTGCGGGTCCACGTCGGGCCCGAGGACCGCCCCCGCCACGATGGGCAGTCGGGCGCTCGTCGGCCATCCCGGCCAGCGTGGCATGCTACGGACGCCCGACCTGCCTGCCAGCAGCCGGGACCACGCCAGCTCGGTTCCGCAGCCAAGCGGCGAGACGACGCCCAGGCCGGTGACAACAACGCGACGCATTAGGTCAACTTTCGCTCAGGCCCGCCGACGCTCGGCGCGATGGTTCCGATGCTCGGGAAGCTCTCCGGCTGGCGGGCGCTTCAACTCGAAATGGCGCGCTATCGAGCTGGGGCCTTGATCCTTCCCCCAAGTGCGTTCAAAAATAGCATTCACTCAGGTCGTAGCCAATGGTGGATTGCGACCCTCGTCAGGCCAAGGCCGAGCGACACGAAAGGAAGCGACCATGAGAACCCGGATCACCGACCTCTTCGGCATTGAGCACCCGATCATACAAGGAGGCATGCACATGGTCGGGTTCGCCGAGATGGCGGCCGCGGTGTCCAACGCCGGCGGCCTGGGCCTGATCACCGGCCTGACCCAAGGCACGCCCGAGAACCTCGACAAGGAAATCCGCCGCTGTCGGGAGATGACCGACAAGCCGTTCGGCGTGAACCTGACCTTTCTGCCTTCGGTGACGCCCCCCGACTATCCAGGGTTCGTCAGGGTGATCATCGAGAGCGGCGTCAAGGCGGTGGAGACGGCCGGCAACAATCCCCAACAGTGGCTGCCGGCCCTCAAGGACGCCGGGATCAAGGTGATCCACAAATGCACCTCCGTGCGTCACGCGCTGAAGGCCGAGGCGATCGGCTGCGACGCGGTGAGCGTCGATGGCTTTGAGTGCGGCGGCCACCCGGGTGAGGATGACGTCCCCAACTTCATCCTGTTGCCGCGCGCCGCTGAGGAACTGAAGGTCCCCTTCGTGGCCTCTGGCGGCATGGCCGACGGCCGCTCGCTGGTCGCGGCCCTGGCCCTCGGAGCCGACGGCATGAACATGGGCACCAGGTTCCTGGCCACCAAGGACGCGCCGGTCCATCAGAACGTCAAGGACGCCATCCTTGCGGCCTCGGAGCTCGATACGCGCATTGTCATGCGTCCGCTGCGCAACACCGAGCGGGTGCTGAAGAACGCCGGCGTCACGCGATTGCTCGAGAAGGAGCGCGCCCTGGGCGCGGCCATTACGTTCCAGGACATCGCCCCGGAAGTGGCCGGCGTCTATCCGGCGGTCATGCAGCGCGGCGAGATGGACGCTGGAGCCTGGTCCTGCGGCATGGTCGCAGGTCTGATCAACGACATCCCCACCGTCCAGGCGCTCATCGACCGGATCATGGCCGAGGCCGAAGCGATCATCCGCCGCCGCCTCATCGGATCGCTGGAAGGCAATATCGAAGCCCTGGCCCAACCGCGCGAAGCCGCTCTGGCCTAGGAGGTCTGGCCTCGGCGAAAGGCCCGGCGCCCATGGGCGGCGGGCCTCACCGGCTCTGGCGGTCAAAGGACAGGCCCCCGACCTCGACCAGGACACGCGCCTCCTGCACGAGTCGATCGAACAGGTCGCCGCCGATCCGGAGCCGCAGCTCGTCCTGCGCTTCCCGCCACTTGGGGACGGCCTGCACGAGTAGCGAGTGTCCGCGATCCGTCAGGCGGATCAGCTTTTCGCGGCGGCTCCGCCCTGGCACGACCTCGAGGAGCGCCAACCTGTGTAGAACCCCCACGTTGCGCGCCATGGTGGTGCGGTCGGTTTCCATGTGTCGCGCCAAACCAAGCATCGTCACCTCGCGCAAGTAATAGAGACGCATGAGGATAGAGACCTGCGCGGGACCCACGCCAAGATCCCCGACAAAGGCCGCATAGTACTTGTTGATGGCGCGATTGGCGGACCTCAGGCCCTCCGCGAGGCAGACATGCGGCGTGCGGCGCATCTCGTCAAGAAGGGGGATCGAGCGATCATGAGTCATCCCGCCGATATACATCCATAGCCGTTGGCGGCTCAAACGTTTCGGTAAGTGTGATTTTAGTACTAGACTTCGTTGACAGGCGATTGGTGTGTAGCTACACCTCTTTGCCTGAAGGGGGTTCAGGAGTGGGTCTCGCGGGATGGGGAGCGCGCAGGATGTCGCGTCCAACATCGCCCCGCCCGTCGCTCCTGCACGCTCCACATGTTCCGGCCAGCGGCCGCAAACGCACCATCACAAGAGCGGCTGAAAACAGCCGTCGATAGGGAGGAATACCGTGGGACAAACCATTCCCAGGGCGCTTTCGTATGCGCTCTTCGCCACAGCCTTGTCAGGCGCCTGCCCCGCGCTTGCGCAGACCGCGTCGGCCGCCGGAGCCGGACCGAGGGACGGGGCCGAAAGCACGAGCCTCGACGAGATCGTGGTCACCGCGCGACGCCGCGAGGAGGGTCTCCAGTCCGTGCCCGTGGCGATCTCGGCCTACGACGGCGGCGCGCTGGCGCGCGCCGGCGTGAGTTCCGCCCTTGGCATCGCGCGCATGACGCCCGGCGTCACCATGACGGAATTCAACATCGGGGAGCCGCAGACCTACATCCGGGGTGTCGGCTCGCAGACCGATTCCGCCGCGTCGGAGTCCTCCGTCACCGTCTCCATGGATGAGGTTCCAATCGGCCGGGGCGGCGTCGCGCCCGCCGCCTTCCTCGACCTCGCCCGCGTCGAGGTTCTGCGCGGGCCGCAGGGTACGCTCTACGGCAAGAACGCCTCGGCCGGCATGATGAGCTACTACGCCAATCGTCCGACGGATGAACTCTCCGCCATCGTGGAAGCCTCGGCCGGCCGCTTCGACACCTACGGCGGCAAAGCGATCGTGAACCTGCCTCTGCAGCCAGGCGTCAGCTTGCGGGTGGCTGCGCAGTACTCGGACAGCGGCGGCTATGGTCGCAACGTGGTGTCAGGCGAGCACTTGTCCGGCGGCGAACGCTATGCAGGACGAGCCACCCTCCGCGCGGAGGGTGGCCCGTGGACCGTGCTCCTCAGCGCCGACTACTCTCATGACGATCTCGACGGAGACGCCCGCCACGTTGTCGGCGGCGCGTTCTCGAATCAGGCGCTGTTCAACCTTCTGAACACCCTGCAGGCGGGCAACAGCGTCTGGGACTCCGCGGCCTCTCCCGGCAAGTTCCAGCGGCGCCGCAACTACGGGCTGGTGGGGCGGGTTGAGTATGACGCCGGCTGGGCCACCATCACGTCGCTAACCGGCTACCGCGACAACCGCTACAGCCTTGCCGCCGACTACGGCAGCGTGCCCGCGACGCGGTTTCCGTTCCACGTGGACGATTTCGTCAATGAATCTGCCGACCAGTTCAGCCAGGAACTGCGTTTCAACTCACCGGGCGAGTCCCCGCTCCAGTGGGTCGCGGGACTGTTCTTCTACACCGACACAACGCTGCGCCGCGAGCGCTTCGAGGTGCTGTCGCGGGCGCCCTTCCCACCCCAGCTGGGCGGCGACAATACCTCCTTCCAGGACGCGGACAGCCACAGCTACGCCGCCTTCGGCCAGGTGACGGCTCCGTTCGCCGACATCTGGGAGCTGACGGTTGGCGGGCGGATCACCCGCGATAGCCGCCACGTCTTCCAGCAGGCCATTCACAATGGGCCGCCGGGGCAGGGGCTGGGCTTCCCGTTCTTCCCCGGAAGCGCCTACGCCGTGCCGGTGAAGGCGAGCTTCACCAAGCCGACCTGGCGCGCCAGTCTCAGTGTGGAGCCCGCCGAGGGCAAAAAGTTCTACCTGAGCTACGACCGCGGCTACAAATCCGGAACCTTCACGAGCCAGGCGCAGAACAGAACCCAGGCCACGTTCCTGGTCCAGCCGGAGAAGCTGGACAACTTCAACCTCGGCATGAAGACCGAATGGTTGGACGGCCGACTGCGCTTGAACGCGGACGCCTACTACATCGACTACAAGGATCTTCAGGTCTTCGAGTTCGGGAGCACCTTGAACTTTGTGCTGGCGAATGCCGACGCCACTATCAAGGGCCTGGAGGTGTCGGCCGTGGCGGCGCCGACCCGGTGGCTCACTGTCGGGGGAACCACGAGCTATCTCGACGGGCAGTTCGACACCAATCCGGTCTTCGCTGGCGCGGTCCTGCCCTACAAGGGCAACCGCCTCTCCCGCGCGCCTAGGTACAAGGCCTCGATGTTTGCCGAAACCCGCGCAGACGTCGGCGGCGGGGAGCTTCTGGGGCGGCTGAACTACGACTACCAGAGCAGCTTCTTCTACGATCCCGCCAACGGCCCAGCAAGCCGCCAGGCAGCCTACGGCCTGCTCGGGGGCTATTTATCCTGGGCGCGCGAGGACGGCTTGAAGATCGCCCTGACCGCGGACAACCTCACAAACAAGCGCTACTCGGTGCACAATATTGTCTTCCAGGGGATGGGGCTTCGGCTGTTCGCCCCGCCGCGGAACTATTCGGTCACGGTGTCGAAACGGTTTTAGCCGAACGGGACTTGCGAAAAGCGCGTCACTGTCAGACCGGGATCTACCCAGCGGGCGCGATATGAGTCGCGCCCGCCACACCGGTTAGGACTCGTTGCGGGTCCGGCGCGCCGCCGTCTTGGCGGGTTCGATCTTCCAACGCCCGATGTCCGGCTGGGTCAGCTCAGGGTCTCTTCACGGATGGTCTTGCGGGCGGCCCAGAAGCAGCCGAAAGCTCCGACGCCGAACAGGCTCCCGACCACAAGCGCCCACCGGACCCCTTCCGCGGGGCCTAGGCCGAAGCCGTGGTTGAAGATGTCGGAGGTCGCGCCCACCATGATCGGCCCAAGCCCAAACCCGAGCAGGTTGACGATGAAGAGCAACACCGCCGCCGCGGTCGCTCGCATGTGGGGGGGCACCACCGACTGGGCCGTGCCGTAGACCGGACCGAACCACAAGGTGCCCATGAAGCCGTTCAGCGCCATGAGGCACAGCGCTACGCTTGCCTGAGGCGTCGTGACGGCGAGAATGAAGACGGGAATGGACAGCAGGCTTGCTGCGGCAGGCGCGAGCATCCAGGCCCGCAGATCTCGAGCGCCTAGGCGATCCGACAGCCAGCCGCCGCTTAGTGCGCCCAGGGCGCCGCTCAAACCGCTGACCAGCCCTAGCGCTAGACCCAGGAACCCAATCGATTTCATTTGGAAGCCGGCGATTTCGCTCGCCTGGGCCGCGAGTTTGGCGACCTCGACCGAGTGGTTCCGCAAGAAGAACGAGGCCGTGAACGGTCCAGCGCCAAAGGCTATGAAGGCCTTGATG